>NZ_JBVAYZ010000009.1:0-142601 GCF_055412865.1 Pseudarthrobacter ribosi
TGACGAGCTGGATCTCGATCCCGCTGATCCCGCCGGGGGTCCCGGTGGTGCGTTCGACCAGGGCGTCGGCCATGAGCTGCCCGCGGGTCCGGGGGTCCCCGGAGGCCCGCTGGGTGTCGGCGTGCCGGGTGAGGCCGGCGTAGACGGCGACGCCGGCGGCGACGGGGAGCAGGGCGGTGAGGTAGCACATGGTGTCCGGGGCCGGGCGGAGGCTGACGTGCCGTTCGGCCGCGGCGTGGCTGGCCCGCTGGGTGACCGAACGCGGATCCCGCCGGTAGGCGGCGGTGCGGGCCGCGGCGATGATCGTCCGGTCCCCGGCGCCGTCGAAGGTCCCGGTGTCGGGGGCGAGTTCGGCGTCGACGGCGGCCCGGTCCTCCGCGGACAGGCACGCGGTTTCACGCACGAGCAGGGTGGCGCGCCATTCGCTGAGCCGGCCGGTCTCCAGCGCGGCGAGGGTGTGCGGCATTTCGGTGACGAGGGCCTTCGCCAGGCCCAGGAGCCGTCCACCGCGGGCCGGGGATTCCCGCCGGGCCAGGGCGATCTGCGCGCCGACCCCGGAGCCAAGCTCCGCCGCCGGCACCCCGAGGTTCCGCTGTTCGCGGCGCTGGATCAGGTCGAAGGCGACGGACAGCCGGGCCTGACGGGCAGAAAGGGCAGACTTTCGATCTTCCAGAGTCCGGATTTCAGCAATCAAACACGCACCATCCAGCCCAGACACGTCCCCGGACGGCGCTGTGCCTGCGTCTCCGGTTGCCGGCATCTTCCCGCATCCACAGGCGCAGTCGCACCCCCCCACAGGCAGAGCCCCCGCGGCTGACTGAGTACTGTCCATGGCTCAAGTGTCCCGGAGGGCTAAGACATTATTGAGGGCCAACAGAAGCCGGTCAACCGCTTCGGAGGCCATGGCGGTAGTCCCCGCCCCGGACGCAGATATCGGCACGCGGCTTAGGACCAGCGCCACTTCAAAACGCGTCCTGACAGTGGCAAAAGCGGCGCTCAGCTCCTCCAACCGCCGACAGGCTTCAATCTGCCCTGCGCTGCTCTCGGGCAAAGTAGCCTCCTCAAGCGCGCGCCCGCACATCTCTATCACGCTGCGGAGTTCGTCTTTCGGTCCCTGGTTCCCGTCCATAAATTAACGTTCCCACCGACCTGTGACAAAAAGGCGCGGCGACGACGAGCACCAGGAACTAGGCTGGTGCGGTGACCCGCCTCATTCTTGCCTCCCAGTCCCCCGCCCGCACCAAGCTGCTCACCGACGCCGGCATCCGGCACGAGATCCTCGTTTCGGATGTAGACGAGGACGCCGTCCAGGCCCGCTACGGCGTCACCGACCCGCACGACACCGCACTGCTGCTGGCCCGGGCCAAGGCCGAGGCCGTCGCCTCCCTGCCCGAAGCCGACGGCGCGCTGGTGATCGGCTGCGATTCGGTCTTCGAGTTCGACGGCGAGGCGCACGGCAAGCCGTACACGGCCGAGGTCGCCAGGGAGCGGATGCTCCGGATGAGCGGCAGCAAGGGCGTGCTGCACACCGGCCACTGGCTCGTCGACTGCCGGGACACCGAGGAGACCGACGAATCCGGGGCGGCCGGCTCCGGCGCAACCCTTGGTCACGTCACCTCGGCCGAGGTCCACTTCATGGAGATGAGCGTCGAGGAAATCGACGCCTACATCGCCACGGGCGAGCCGCTGCAGTGCGCCGGCTCGTTTACGATCGACGGCTACGGCGGGGCCTTCATCAGCAAGGTCGACGGCGACCCGCACGCCGTCGTCGGGCTGTCCATTTCCACCCTCCGCGGGCTGCTGGGCCAGGCGCAGGTGGGCATCACGGAACTCTGGACCACCGGCGCCGCGGATCCCGCGCTGCTCCGGGCCGAGTGAGCTAATTCGCAGCCCTTTGTAGTAAACCTACAAAGGTGGGGCGCTTTACCCGCGGAATCCGCAAGTAATATCGGCGGAACCCACAAAACCGCGCTAGGCTCCCTGAAGGAAAGAAGGAGACGCCTTGTCAGCAAATTCGGAGCAGTCCGCAAATACCGTGCAGCGATCAGCCAAAGAAGGCACCGCCGCAGTCACCCATCCGCTGAGCAAGGTGCTGATCGCCAACCGCGGCGAAATCGCCGTGCGCATCATCCGCGCCGCACGCGATGAGGGCATCGCCTCCGTGGCGGTCTACGCGGATCCGGACCGCGACGCCCTGCACGTCAAGCTCGCTGACGAGGCCTACGCCCTGGGCGGCAACACCGCCGCCGAGTCCTACCTCGTGATGGACAAGCTGATCGAGGTGGCCCACCGCTCCGGTGCCGACGCCATCCACCCCGGCTACGGCTTCCTGGCCGAGAACGCCGAGTTCGCCGCCAAGGTGATCGACGCCGGCATCACCTGGATCGGCCCCTCCCCCGCCGCGATCTCCGCCCTGGGCGACAAGGTCCAGGCGCGCCACATCGCCGAAAAGGTCGGCGCCCCCCAGGTTCCCGGCACCGCCGACCCGGTCGAGTCCGCCGAGGAAATCCTTGAGTTCGTGGACAAGTTCGGCCTGCCGGTCGCCATCAAGGCAGCATTCGGCGGCGGCGGTCGCGGCATCAAGGTGGCCCGCACGCGCGAGGAAATCCCGGAGTTGTTCGAATCCGCCGTCCGTGAAGCCGTCGCCGCCTTCGGCCGCGGCGAGTGCTTCATCGAGCGCTTCCTGGACGCGCCGCGCCACGTCGAGACACAGTGCCTCGCCGACGCCTACGGCAACGTCGTGGTGGTCTCCACCCGCGACTGCTCGCTGCAGCGCCGGAACCAGAAGCTCGTCGAAGAAGCACCGGCCCCGTTCCTCACCGAGGAACAGAACCGCCGGCTCTACGAATCCTCCAAGGCCATCCTCAAGGAGGCCGGCTACCTCGGCGCCGGCACCTGCGAGTTTCTCGTGGGCCAGGACGGCACCATCTCCTTCCTCGAGGTCAACACCCGCCTCCAGGTGGAGCACTGCGTCTCCGAGGAAGTCACCGGAATCGACCTCGTCCGCGAGCAGTTCCGGCTGGCCCGCGGCGAGGAACTCGGCTACGGGGACCCGGAAGTCCGCGGCCACTCGATCGAATTCCGCATCACCGGCGAGGACCCGGGCCGGAACTTCATGCCCGCCCCCGGCACCATCACGCTGCTCAAGAACCCGACCGGCCCCGGCGTCCGGATCGACTCCGGCGTGGAGCAGGGCGACGTCATCAGCGGCAACTTCGACTCGATGCTCTCCAAGCTGATCGTCACCGGCGCTACCCGCCCGCAGGCCCTGCAGCGCGCCCGCCGCGCCCTCGAGGAGATGGTGGTGGAGGGCATCCCCACCGTCATCCCGTTCGACCTCGCCGTGGTCACCAACCCCGATTTCGCCCCCGCCGAGGGCCCGTTCAAGGTCCACACCCGCTGGATCGAGACGGCTTTCGTCAACGACATTCCCGCCTGGACGCCGTCCGGCACCGAGGCCGAAACGCCCGACGCCGGCGAACGCCAGCGCGTCGTCGTCGAGGTCGGCGGCAAGCGCCTGGAGGTCGTCCTCCCGGCGTCGCTGGGCACCGGAGGCGGCTCAGCGGCCGTCAAGCCGGCCAAGGCCAAGAAGCGGTCCCGCAGCGGCGGCGCCGTGGCGGCCGCCAGCGGCAACGCCCTGACCTCACCGATGCAGGGCACCATCGTGAAGGTGGCCGTCCTCGAGGGTGACGTCGTTGCCGAGGGCGACCTGGTGGTAGTGCTGGAGGCGATGAAGATGGAGCAGCCGCTCACCGCGCACCGCGCCGGAATCGTGATCGGCCTGTCCGCCACGGCCGGCGAGACCGTCTCCGCCGGCGCCATCATCGCCCTGATCGAGGACGACGTCGCCGAGTAGCCGTTAGCCGGGCGGGACGCAGGCGCGCCTCTGGCGCCCCCGCGTCCCGCCCGTGCAGACTTGGTCTGTGAAACCTTTTCTGCTCCTGGCCTCCCGGGCCGAGGACGCCGCCGCCGAGGACGAATACGAAGCCTACCTGCGCTACGGCGGGCTCGAGCCCTCGCAGCTGCGGCGCATCCGACTGGAAGCCGCGCCGCTGCCCCGGCTGGACCTCTCCGAGTACTCCGGGGTGATTGTGGGCGGCAGTCCGTTCACGTCCAGCGACCCCGCCGAGGAAAAGAGTGACGTCCAGCACCGGGTGGAGCATGAGCTCGCGGCCCTGCTCGACCGGATCGTGCCGGAGGATTTCCCCTTCCTCGGCGCCTGCTACGGGGTCGGCACGCTGGGCCTGCACCAGGGCGCCGTCATCGACCGGACCTACGGCGAAGGGCTGGGCGGCGTGGCCATCAAGCTGACGGAGGAAGGGCTGGCGGACCCCCTGCTGAGGGGGCTGCCGGACAGCTTCACGGCCTTCACCGGCCACAAGGAAGCCTGCACCCAGCTCCCCTCCCACGCCGTGCTGCTGGCCAGCTCCGCCGCCTGCCCGGTGCACATGTTCCGGATCAAGACGAACCTGTACGCCACCCAGTTCCACCCCGAACTCGATGCGCAGGGCTTGGTCACCAGGATCGACATCTACCGCCATGCCGGCTACTTCCCGCCGGAATCTGCCGAAATGCTGATGGAGGACGCCCGGCAGTTCACGGCCACGGAACCGATGAAGATCCTGCGGAACTTCGTGGAACTCTACGCCCGCTAAGCCGGACCTGCCGCCGGCGTTCGGGCGACGCTCCTGCCCGGTTGCCGTCCCGGCTCCCACCACCCGACATGGAAATGCCCGGTGTGTTCAGTGAACACACCGGGCATTTCTGCCGGTAACCGGGCTGGAGCGTCAGCCCCAAGCCCGGGAACGGGCGTCAGGCGACGTTGTTGGTGTACTCCAGGTCGCGGGTTTCTTTGCTGACGAACAGTGCGATCAGCGTCAGCACCGCCATGGAGGCGAGGTAGACGCCGACCAGCGCGGGGCTGCCCTTGCCCATTTCCCAGAGCCAGACAGCGATGAACGGAGCCACGGCCGCACCGAGGATGCTGGAGAAGTTGTAGCTGATGGCGGAGCCGGTGTACCGGACGTTTGTCGGGAACAGCTCCGGCAGCAGCGCACCCATGGGCCCGAAGGTCAGCCCCATCAGGGAGAAGCCGAGGATCAGCAGGGCCATCGTGCCGACGAAACCGGCGCTGAACAGCGGGACAAAGAGCAGACCGAACGCGATGATGCCGAAGGTCACGGCGATCAGCATCTTGCGGCGGCCGTACTTCTCCGCCAGCGGGCCGGAGACCAGGGTGAAGATACCGAAGAACACGACGCCGGCAATCAGCATCCAGAGGAAGTCGTTGCGGGTGTAGCCCAGACCGGGGACGAACGCGGCGGCCGCGGCCTCGCTCATCGGCTTGCCCGCCTTCTCCGCTGCGGCCTTGGCGGCATCCAGGCTGGAGGCCCGGGTTCCGTAGGTGAGCGTGAACGTGGTCATCAGGTAGAACAGCACGTAGGTGGCGAGCATGATGAACGTGCCCAGGATCAGGTGACGCCAGCTGGTCTTGAAGACCCGGGCGAGAGGCAGTTTCGCCACCTCGTTGGACTCCAGGACCTTGGTGAAGGCGGGCGTTTCGATGAGCTTGAGCCGGACGTAGAGGCCGATGATCACCATGACAGCGCTGAGCAGGAACGGCACGCGCCAGCCCCACTCCATGAAGGCCGTCGGCGACAGCGTGTAGCTGAAGACCAGGAAGATCACGTTGGCGATGATGAAGCCGATCGGGGCTCCCAACTGCGGGAAGGTGCCGTAGATGGCACGCTTGTTAGCAGGGGCATTCTCGGTGGCCAGCAGCGCGGCACCGCTCCATTCGCCGCCGAGGGCAAGGCCCTGGAAGAAGCGCATGACGACCAGCAGGGCTGGTGCCCAGAATTCCCAGCCCGGCACGAGCGCCGTCGGGAGGCAGCCGATCAGGAAGGTGGCGATACCCATGGTCAGCAGCGACGCCACCAGGGTGCCCTTCCGGCCGAACTTGTCACCGAAGTGTCCAAAGACGATGGACCCGAGCGGGCGGGCGATGAACGCGACGCCAAACACTGCGAAGGAACTCAGCAGCTGGGTGGTCTCGTTCTGGTTCGGGAAGAACAAGGAGGGGAAAACGAGCACAGCGGCGGTGGCGTACACGTAGAAGTCGTAGAACTCAACGGTGGTGCCGATCAGGCTGGCGACGATGACGCGGCCGCGTGAATTTACCGGTTGGGCGGACCCATGCTCCGTGGAGGTGGAAGTGGATGACATGTAATAGCGCTTTCATTGGGTCCGGACTGAGATTGGTTGAGACCGTCCGGATGAGGATAAGTAGGATTACATATTAGATCCGGGTGTCCATTCAATGGACGAATGTTCCACTATTTGGACACCTGAAAGTGTCTCAAGTGTTGGTCATCACACTACGCCTCATTTCCGCCCTCCTCACCCCGTCACAAACGCGCCGATAGGCAAACGTCACAGCACGTTAACAAACGGCGACGGTTCCGGAAACGCGGATTACCTACCTTGGAGGGACAACATCCCCCAAGGAGGTCCCCGTGACTGCTGAACGCACCGCAGATGCCCCAACCGGCATTTCCCCCACAATTAATGCCGGCACCACCCTCGGCGGTCCCGCCCTTGAGTTCCGTCCCGGCCGCTGGATTGCCAACTGGGATGCCGAGAACAAGGAGCAGTGGGAGTCCCAGGGACGCAGCATTGCCCGCCGCAACCTGAACTGGTCCATCTTCGCCGAGTTCCTCGGCTTCGTCGTCTGGCAGCTCTGGTCGATCGTCGTGGTCCAGCTGCCCGCGGCCGGCTTCACCTTCACCACCTCGGAAATCTTCTGGCTGATCTCGATGCCCAGCCTGGTCGGTGCCACCCTCCGGATCCCCTACACCTTTATGGTCCCCCGCTTCGGCGGCCGCAACTGGACCATTGTCTCGGCCCTCCTGCTGCTGATCCCGTCGATCGGCCTGGCCATGTGCGTCTCCAACCCGGAGACCCCGTTCGGCACCATGCTGTTCGTGGCCGCCCTGGCAGGCTTCGGCGGCGGCAACTTCGCCAGCTCGATGGCCAACATCACCTTCTTCTACCCGGCCCGCGAGAAGGGCTGGGCGCTGGGCCTGAACGCCGCCGGCGGAAACCTCGGTGCCGCCGTCGCACAGCTTGCCGTCCCGATTGCCATCACCCTGCTGGCCATCGGCACCGTGAACCTGCCCATGGCCGGCTGGATGTGGGTCCCCTTCATCCTGATCGCCGCGTTCGGCGCCTGGAAGTACATGGACAACCTCACCAGCGCCAAGGGCGACGTCGCAGGCTCGCTCGCCGCGCTCAAGGAACCGCACCTTTGGATCATGGCGCTGCTGTACATCGGCACCTTCGGCTCCTTCATCGGCTTCGCCGGTGTGTTCCCCAAGCTCATCAAGGACTACTTCCCGGCGTTCTCCTCCATCGGCGTCGGCACCGTGGCCCTGTCCCTCGCCTTCCTGGGCCCGCTGGTCGGTTCGCTGGCCCGCCCCTACGGCGGACGCATGGCGGACCGCATGGGCGGCGCCCGGATGACCGTCACTGCCTTCGCCGCGATGGCCATCATCACCCTGACCATGATCTGGACCCTGCCGCTGAAGAACTTCTGGCTCTTCCTGGGCCTGTTCCTGCTGCTCTTCACCGCAAGCGGCTTCGGAAACGGTGCAACCTATCGGATGATCCCGATCATCTTCGCCACCTCCAGCCGGGCAGCCAAGGCCGGCGCCAGCACGGTCACCACGCAGCGGCTCGCCTCCTCGGCCCTCGGCCTGATCTCGGCCATCGGCGCCTATGGCGGATTCGTCATCCCGCAGGTCCTCAACGCCTCAAACAGCGCCAGCGGCTCCTACACCCCGGCGTTCTACGGCTTCGTCGGGGCCTATGTCCTGATGCTGGTCGTCTGCTGGTTCTGCTACATCCGCAACGCCAACCGAAACGCGATGGGACACGTCTAATATGACCACCGGCGCCGACACGCACTGCCCCTACTGCGCTCTGCAGTGCGCCATGACGCTCACCACCCCAGCGGCTCTGACCCCGGCTTCCCAGCCGGGGTCAGTCCCCGTGCCGGAGCAGCCCGCCGCGGCCCTCCTGGACGTGGCCGGACGGGATTTCCCCACCAACCGCGGCGGGCTGTGCCGCAAGGGCTGGACCTCTGCGTCGCTGCTGAACCACCCCGGCCGTGTCACCGAACCGCTGCTCAAGGGCGCCGACGGCGTCCACCGCCCGATCGGCTGGGACGAGGCGCTGGAGCGCATCACCGCGGCCGTGAAGTCCACCCGTGCCCGCCACGGGGCGGACGCCGTCGGAGTCTTCGGCGGCGGCGGGCTCACCAACGAGAAGGCCTACCAGCTGGGCAAGTTCGCCCGGCTGGCCCTGGGCACCTCGCGGATCGACTACAACGGCCGGTTCTGCATGTCCTCCGCCGCCGCGGCCGGGATGCGCGCCTTCGGCCTGGACCGCGGCCTGCCCTTCCCGCTGGCGGACCTCGATTCCGCCAGCACCATCCTGATGCTCGGCTCCAACGTCGCCGAGACCATGCCGCCGTTTGTGCAGCACCTGCAGGGCGCCCGCGACGCCGGCGGCCTGATCGTGGTGGACCCCCGCCGCTCCGCCACCGCGGCATTCACCTCCGACGGCGGAGGCCTGCACCTGCAGCCGCTGCCCGGCACCGACCTCGCCCTACTGCTGGGCCTCGCCCACGTCGTGATCCACGAGGGCCTGGCCGACGCCGGCTACATCGCGGCCCGCACCGCCGGGTACGACGCCGTCGTCCGCAGCGTCGCCTCCTACTGGCCCGAGCGCGTGCAGTCGCTCACGGGCGTCCCGGCCGGGATGATCCGCGACACCGCCCGCCGGCTTGCCGACGGCTCCCGCCGGGGCGGCAGCTACATCCTCACCGGCCGCGGCGTGGAACAGCACGTCGACGGCACGGACACCGCCACCGCCGCCATCAACCTCTCCCTGCTGCTGGGCCTGCCCGGCTCCGCGCGCAGCGGCTACGGCACCCTCACCGGCCAGGGCAACGGCCAGGGCGGCCGCGAACACGGCCAGAAGGCGGACCAGCTCCCCGGCTACCGCAAGATCACCGACCCAGCCGCCCGCGCACACATGGCTGCGGTCTGGGGCGTGCCGGAATCGCTCATTCCCGGCCCCGGCCTGCCCGCCGTGCAGCTCCTGAAGTCCCTGGGACAGCCCGACGGCGTCCGGTGCCTCTTCGTGCACGGCGCCAACGTGGCGGTTTCCGCGCCGGACGCCAACGCCGTGATCGCCGGCCTGCGGAGCCTGGACTTCCTGGTGGTCTGCGATTTCTTCCTCTCCGAGACCGCCGCGGAGGCGGACCTGATCCTCCCGGTCACCCAGTGGGCCGAGGAGGAAGGCACCCTGACCAACCTTGAGGGCCGGGTGCTGCGCCGCCGCCGGGCCCTCGCTCCCCCGCCCGGGGTGCGCAGCGAGCTGTGGATCATGGCCAGGCTGGCCGAGGCCCTGGACGCCCCCTCGATGTTCAGCGAGGACCCGGAGACCGTCTTTGAGGAACTCCGGCTCGCGTCCTCCGGCGGTCTGGCCGACTACTCCGGGATCGACTACGCCATGCTGGACCGCGGCGAGGCCGCCTACTGGCCCTACCCCGCCGGCAGCACGGGGACCCCGCGGCTGTTCCTTGACTCCTTTGCCCACGCGGACGGGCGGGCCGTGTTCACTCCGGTGACGCCCCGCCGTCGTGCTGCTTCTTCGTCTTTCGCCGTTGCCGACGCCGGGGACCGGGCCGGCAAGCCGATGACCCTGATCACCGGGCGGCTGATGGAGCATTACCAGTCCGGTGCGCAGACCCGGCGGGTGGCCGCGCTGGCCGCGGCCCAGCCGGAAGCGCGGCTGCAAATCCATCCGGCGGCCGCGGCCGCGCAGGGCATCGCCGAGGGCGACGTCGTTTCGATTTCCAACGGGCGCGGCGAGGTGTCCTGCCGCGCCGAGCTGAGCACGGACATCCGGCCCGAAACGGTGTTCCTCCCGTTCCACTTCCCGGAGCTGGAGAGCGCTAACCGCCTCACGGAGGCGGCCACGGATCCGATCTCCGGGATGCCGGAGTTCAAGTTCAGCAAGGTCTGGGTCAAGCCCGGCGCTGCCAATCTCCGCGCCAATGAACTGCAGAAGGAAGGTGCGTCATGACTGAGCGCATTGTTGTTGTGGGCTTCGGGCCGGTGGCCGCGCGGCTGGTCGACGAACTGCTGCCGGCGGTCCGCAGCGGACTCGCGCACCTGACGGTGGTCGGCGAGGAGGCCGAGGCTGCGTACAACCGAGTGCTCGTGGCGGATCTCGGGGTCGGCCGGACCACGGCGTCGGCCCTGGCGCTCTCCGACGCCGCCGCGCTGATTGCCGACAGCGTCGACGTCCGGCTGGGCGTCCGCGTCCGCCGCGTGGACCGCGCCCGGCAGCAGCTGGTCCTCAGCGACGGCACCTCCCCCGGCTACGACCGGCTGGTCTTCGCCACCGGCTCCCGCCCGGTGATCCCCAACCTCACCGGGCTCAACCCGGACCCGGCCGCGCCGGTTCTGCCAGCCGGCGTCACCGCGCTCCGGGACCTGCGCGATGCTTCGGTACTGCAGGCGGCGGTAGCCGGCGGCAAGCGCGTGGTGGTGCTGGGCGGCGGCGTGCTGGGCCTCGAGACGGCCCTCGCCGCAGCCGAGGAAGGCGCCACCGTGACCGTGGTGCACAACGGCCCGCATCCGCTGGGCCGCAACATCGACCGCGGCGGCGGCGCAGTGCTCGCGGCTTCGCTGCGGAACTGCGGCGTGCGCGTGGCGGGCAACGCCCGGTCCACCGGCGTCGAACACAATGCGCCCGACGGCGGCTTCTCCGCGCTGCTGCTCAATGACGGGTCCGCGATCGACGGCGACCTGCTGGTGCTCTCCTGCGGCGTGCGGCCGCGGACCGAGCTCGCCGAGGGCTGCGGGCTCTCCACCGCCGCCGGGATCCTGGTGGACCACAAGCTCCGGGCACACCACGAGCCGCACATTTTCGCGATCGGCGACTGCGCCGAGGTCCGCTGCCCCGAGCCGGACTGTGCTGAATGCCGGACCGCGCGCGGTCCGTCCGGGCTGGTCGGCCCGGGCTGGCGGCAGGCCGAATGGCTCGCCGAGTACCTGACGCTGCTGGCTTCCGAGTCGCCTGACGCTGAGTTGCTGCCGGCGCTCCCGGCGGAACTTCCGGGCGTGGTTGTGCTCAAGGCTCGCGGCATGAACATGGCCGTGGCCGGGGATGTTTCCGCCGACCCGTGGGACGAGGAAGCTTTGACTGCCGGTGCCGTGAACGGCCGCGCCAGGCTGCAGATCGCCCAGTGGGCCGATCCCGAGCACGGCCGCTACGTGAAGATGACCACCCGCGCCGGAGTGCTCGAAGGCCTGGTGGCCGTGGGCATGCCCCGCACCGGGGCAGAGCTGGTGCAGCTCTTCGAGCGCGGCGCCGAACTCCCGGCGGACCGGTCCCTGCTGCTGCGCCTCGACGGGCCGGACCAGGCGGCCGCTGCCGGCGCGGCCGACCCGGAGCGCACCGTGTGCCGGTGCGCGGGAGTCAGCGGGACCAAGATCGCTGCCGCGGTGACCGACGGCTGCGGGACGGTGGCCGAGGTCTCCGGCGCCACCCGCGCCGGGACAGGATGCGGCGGCTGCCACGACGACATCAAGGGACTTATCGAAAAGCACTTTCAGGGGGCCGTAGCCTAGCGCTGGACAGCGCTGAACACGGGCAGGCCACCGGCGCGGGCGCGCTACCCTTGGCGGAACTCGGCCGGCGGGGTCTTACTGCCCTGCGTTGTCGAACTTCTCCTGCCACAGGGCATGTTCGCGGCCGGCATCCAGCCGCCGGCTCGCAGTCCATTTGGGCAGGTAGTCGGGCGCGGGTAGCTCGCGGACGGGCACGGGCTTCCTGGGCTTGGGCTCAGGCCGGGTCTGGACGGGCCTGGCCACGGGCCGGGTTTGGACAGGCCTTCGGGGGTAGCTCGGCCTCGGCACCGTGACGGCCGCTATCCACCACCGGATGCAGGCCACAAGCGCCCAAAGGACGAGCCCGGCCAGGACGACTTGCCAGAGAGCGATCACTACCCCAACGGCGAGCAGGACGACGATCCACATGGCGACACCATCGCATACGCGTCACGCCCGGAGATAGGGTCTTTTTACCCTATCCCCGCTGAACCAGTGACTTCCGGGGACTATCCGAAACCAGCCGAACGCCAAGCCAGAAGAGTCATTATGATCTTGATGCTCTTCACGTCGCCCTCTTCTCCCGTACCTCGTAGCACTTCAGGGCCATGCGCAGGCCGTGCCTCGCATTCTCGTCCAGCCTGCTTGGGTTTTCCTTGGGTGCAGGGCCCCGCCGGTACGGCACCAGGAACGCCTATGGGGCGGGAAGTCCCGAACTCTTTGACGCACAGTCCATGGTTTCCGGGCAGAACGTTGGACGCACGTCATAACGCCTTTAGTGCCACTTAGAACGGCACACAACAAAGGGGCCCCCAAAGGGGGCCCCTTCTCTTTGGTGCCTTCTAGCTCAGGTTCTGAACCGCGTATTCGGCTTCCTCCGGCGTGAACTTCTCGCCATGCTCCGATGTCAGCTGCTTGCGGATGGCCTCCGGAGACATGGACATAGTCTCCTGGTAGCTCTTGGCCTTCGCCAGGGCATTTGCCTTGTAGTCTGCCACTAGGTTATCAACCGCATATTGCGCTGCTTCAGGCGAGAACTTTTCGCCGTATTCCGATGTGAGCTGCTGGTAAATGCCGATCTTGCTCATGTGCATAGTCTTGGAGTAGGACTCCGCCTTCTTCAGCGCGGACTTGTACTCGGTAGGGACTGCAGGGGCTGCCGCTGCTGCGGGGGCTGCGGGGGCCTCGGAGGCTGCCGTTGCTGCGGGGGCCGCAGCAGCAGGCGCCGCTGCCGGCGTCTCCGAGGAAGGAGCGACAGTAGCTGAAGAATCGCCCTTGCCAGCGTTTGAAATACCCGAAATGATCATTAGCGCGACAATAATCAGAGGTAAAAGGAAGCGCTTCTTCTTGAACCAAGGCCGCGACGCCTTGCGATATGCCTTGTCCGCTGCTGCCTGGGCTTTGCCGTCACGCGCAGCGTCCGGCAAAGTTGTGTTCTCTGTCATTGCAGATCCTGTCTAACTGGTTTGGCTGGTTTCTCTGGGTGGCTTCTCCGCCGTGCGGTGTCACTGAGATGTAGCCCTGTGTCAGACCAGATGACAGGTTCGTCCCCCCAAAAGGAACTATAGCCACATACACCCACAAGCTGAGCATTCGCTGGGACTCGGCAGTTCGTGACGTTCACCGGCAGAACGAGTCCGCCGCCGATAGACGTGCACGTGCAACCAGGAATTAACCCCGAGGCCCACTCCCTTGGAGCTACGCGGCCGGTAAAACCAACCACCCACAACTTCGGTAGCCCGGACTTTGCTGACGCACATCACACGGTCGCCTTTGGACGACTAATCAGCCTTTACTCTGACTCCTTCGTGGCGGTAGCCGTGGCGCGCTTCCCAGTTCACTCACCGTTTCCGTCCAAATCTCCGGAACAGCGTCCCAATCCATTATCTTCGGCGCTTCTCCATCGCCGTTGGCTGCGGCTTCAGCCCTCATCACCAGCCACATGTAGAAAAGTCCTATGCCTCGGGGCAGCCCACGTTGCAGAAGTTGGAGACGGCGCTGACTGCTCAGCTTCACAGTTCTCATGGAGTCCGGCCGCTTAACCCACCTGTCGGAAAAGTCGAGAACATGCGGTTCCCAGCTCTTCACTGCTTCCTGCAATTGGGACATGTCTACAATTCCGACGTCATGCATCTGTCGGACGCGTTGGCTCACGCTATTGGAGTCCGGCATATTCTTATGCAGCTTTATGTCTATTGCTCCGGTTACAGCCCGGTCCAGGAAGTTGCAGAACGAGGTTGGCACCTTGAAAACGGCGGCGAGGGTGGCCTGATCCAGGGCCATGGCGGGCTCGGGTGACTGTGCCTCCTTATCGGCAGCCATCTGGTATTCAAGCAACTCGTCACGTAACGCCATGAACTCGTAGTCCACGAGCTCCAGCACGCCCGCCAACATCGAGAACCTACGACTGATCGGCTCTGGTGTTGTCTCCTGTTTGTAACCGAGATCGTGCTCTATCTCAGCCCAGGCGTGCTGCACCACGGTCCGGATCTGCAATTCAAACCGTTTGGTTTTATAGTCTGCGTACTCCGCAAGACAAGCGCGCTGGGGTCCTAGTCTCGCAACCCGGTGAACCGACCTGTAACCGAATTCCTGGGGGGAAAGCAGCTTGCCCTTGTCTACTGACTTTTCGGGGTCGACGTCAAATTCCTTCTCGATGATTTCGACCACCTTGTCTACGTCATCCGAGAAGTAGCAGGTCACTCTAAGACCTAGCAGGTCGTGGAGCGACGGAAAGCTGTCATACGCTCCCTCTGGGTCTGCAAGCTTCAGAGAGGCGCTCTCTTCAGACTTGACTCTGTGGTCGACAGAGTAGAAGGCAACGTTGCCCGCACGTAGTAGTCGCTTTATTAGCTCCTCAGCAGAGGCGCCAAAATTGTCCAGCCCGGCTACCGCCTGTCGGTATGCCGAGCCGCTACTCCCCCTGATAATCAATGTCGTGGCCCTTTCGTTGAATTCTTGGCCTTGTCCCATCAAGGTGCCATCTTTGCAGGTGTGCGCTCGACACGGGCAAGGACCGCGCCGAAGGCGTAACGGTGTCAGCAATATCAGCCTGCGGGATTATCCACACGTCGTTGACGTGCAAGAACCGATCACACGACTGGTAGCCCGGACATGTGGGCAATCAACCCATCCCCCCGCCGCGAAGCGGGCCTTTTTGCCCTTGGCCAGCCCGCCCTGCGGGCGTGTACTGAAACTAGGTTCCGTTCATCCGCAGGAGGCACTCCATGGACGTCCCCATCATCCTGGCCCTCGGCGCGATCGTTGTGGTCGTCGTCGTGCTCGGCATTGTCTTCGCACGAGAAAAGGATCCGCAGCGGCGGGCCGCGGCACTTCAACGCACCGGGGCGGCGGTCATGGCGGTGTTTACGGTCGTCGCGGGCGTCTTCATCGGCGGCTACGCGATGCAGGATCCGGGCGGCAATACCGGGCTGCTGATCACGCTCGCATGGGTGCTGCCGATGCTTATCCTCGCGGTCTCGGCCTGGTTCTGGCCGGCCCCGACCGCTCCCTTGTTGCTCGCGCTCGCGTCCGCCTTCATCGCGGCGTGTGTGTGGCTCGCCTTCGACCCCGCCGCCCTGCGTGAATTCATTAGCGAGAACGGACCGGTGATCGCCGTCAGCATCGTCGCCCTGTCGTTCCCGGCCGCCGTGCTCGGCCTGAAACGGACCGCGCTGGCCGGCTGGCTGCTCGTAGCCCTGGGCGTGCTGCCGCTGCTGATCACGATTATCGGAAGGTCGGGCCAGGTCGCCTCGCTCACGGCGGCGAGCGTGGTTCCGCTGATCTGCGGGATCGTATATGTCGCGTCCGACCGGATGGCGAGCGGCAGTCAGGCGTCGGGCAATCCGCGGGCCGCCGCGGCCTGACAGCGGCCGCACACGTCCTCGTAACAGGAATCGGGCGGGGACCGGATGGCGGGTAGCATCGGGGCCATGAGCGCCGACGACGACGACATCACCGAAGAACTCCTGACCGACGCCGACAAGCTGACCGGGCTGAGCCTCGAGCTGCTCGGTCTCGACCCGCATCCGGATGACATGTCGCCGGAGCAACGGCTCCTGTTCGACCCGGCGGACCTGGAAGAAATGGCCGCCGTCCCGGCGGAGGACCGTCAGAGCGCCGTGCGCCAGACCCGCCTGCTGGCCGGCCTGCTGTGGAACTCCTCGAGCATCCTCATCGACCAGCTCTTCCGCGACCTGGGCACCCTCAGCGCGTTGGAGTCCGCCACCCCGTCCGACATCGCCGGAACGTCGGTGCTGTCCTCGCTGCCGCCGCAGTTCGCCGCCAGCTACGACACGAACTTCACCCGGAGATTCATCGTGGTCGCCGCCGACGTCACCGCGGCCCTGGTCCGCGGCTGGGCGGCTCCCGGATGCCTCGCCGCCGAACTCGCCGTCCGGTGCCTGCTCGATCAGGCGGAAATCACCGAGGACATCTACGAACTGGACCTCCCGCAGGACTGGCGGGCGCAGGTGGAGGAAGTCCTGCTGGAGGACGCGGACAGCGAGGCGCTGTTCTCGGACAGCCTCGACGTCCTCGAGGACGACGCCGAGCGGCTGGGCTTCGAGCACTGGTTCAAGCCCTACAACGCCTGGGACACAGTCCCGCCCTACGCCTGCTCCTGAGCCCTGGGCCTGACCGAAAGCCCTGCCCGCTGCTAACGCGGCGCTGAAGCCAGTCCGGCCAGGAAGTCCTCGGTGAACCGCTGCACGCCGTCCCATTCGGTGTAGACGTAATCGCGGGTCGTATCCAGGTCCGTGGACCCCTTGTCCTTGGTGATTCTCTTCATGATGTGCCTTTTGATGAAGCCGTAGTGGGTGTAGAGCAGGGCGCCGGCGAACAACCCGACATGCGCGGGCCGCCACCCCGTCTCCT
Organism: Pseudarthrobacter ribosi; assembly: GCF_055412865.1. Taxonomy (NCBI): domain Bacteria; kingdom Bacillati; phylum Actinomycetota; class Actinomycetes; order Micrococcales; family Micrococcaceae; genus Pseudarthrobacter; species Pseudarthrobacter ribosi. Next base: position 16,560 of record NZ_JBVAYZ010000009.1, read on the forward strand.
CCTCGAACTTCTCCACATAGCCCTCCGCGCTCTGCTCGTCTCCGTGGGCGGCAAGGCTGACCGAAACCAGGGCTGACGGCAGGCGATCGAGCTCTCCGCGGTTCTTCTTCACAAAGTCGGTCACGAACCCCTCGTGCTTCCCCCTGTGCACCGACGCCGCCACGATGACGGCGTCGTAGCCGCCCGGAAGGGTGTCCCCGGCGTGTTTAAGGTCCGCCGCCTCCGCCCGGTGCCCGTGGGCCCGGATCAGCTCTGCGATGTACTCGGCGATCTGGGCTGTCTGCCCTTGAACGCTGCCGTAGGGGACATAGATGTTGGCCATGCTCCACTGTGCCCTCGCACCGCGGTGAAGAAGTAGGGCCGAATGTCACCGCCGTCTCGAATGCGCACCGCACCCCTCCCGATGTGGTTCAGTGCCCTGCGGCGCGGGAGGTGGCGGGGTCGAAAGGTTCGAACACTGACGAGCCGATCATAAAGACGCCGCGCTGCGGGATCCAGAAGTCCCCGAGCCTGTCCTGGACGGGCAGTGCCGACGCCCGTCCCAGGTTGTGCCCCTGCAGGTGTGCTGTGCTCTCGCGGACAAACCACAGCTGCCGCGGGCGCGCACCAAAGGTCTGGCCGTTGGGCACCCTGCCCGTCAGCCCGATGTGCCCGGCCCCCAGCACCGGGCCGGCGACAGCCCCCATGGCGCGCAGGAACGTCCGGTTGCGCCACAGCCGCTCCGGGACCGACCCGGCCACCGCCGACATGAGCCGGGTGATCGGGGTTGCGGCCAGGGTCACGTCCCAGTTCAGGTCCACCCCGTCGCCGACCTCCACGCTGAAGGAGTAGTCGTCACGCCACCGGATGGAGATCCCGCCCGTCGACGCCGATCCGAGGGCGCTGCCGAAGTAGCGGGGACAGGAGAATCCGGGCGCGGCGGTGCTGTACATCGTCCAGACGCCGGCAGGATCGCGGATCCAGACCGAGTTGTAGCCCGGGCCGACGGAGGAGGCGGGAAAATGCCGCAGGGCCAGGATGTAGCCGGAGCTGAACGGAACGCCCATCACGCCGTAGCCGGCAAAGCGTTCTTCCGGGCCGGAGGGCAGCTCGGGGTTGTGTTCCACCGACTCAACCAGGGTGCGGGGACTCTGCATGGCTCCGGCCTCCGTTGTGCTACATCTGTTTGCTACATGTGGACGTGCAGGCGCCGGGCCGCTTCGGAGATGGACCCGCTCAGCGAGGGGTACACGGTGAAGGTGCTCGCGACGTCGTCGACGTGCAGCTTCTGGGTCACCGCGAGGGAGATCGCGAAGATCAACTCGGACGCATTCGGTCCCACCACCACACCGCCGATCACGGTGCCGGAGCCCTTCCGGGCGAAGATCTTGATGAAGCCGTCCTTGTGGTTGCGCATCTTGGCCCGGGCGTTGCTGCGCAGCGAGAGCTTCACGACGTCGGCCTGGTACTTGCCGGATTCGATCTCGGCCTCGGAGACGCCCACGTTCGCGATCTCGGGCGAGGTGAAGATGTTGGACGCGACCTGGTGCAGCTTGAGCGGCGTCACGCTGTCGCCCAGGAAGTGCGCGATCGCGATCCGGCCCTGCATGGCGGCCACGGACGCAAGGGCCAGCACGCCGGTGCAGTCGCCCGCGGCGTAGATGTTCGGCGCGGTGGTGCGGGAGACGCCGTCGACCTTGATGTGACCGCTCTCGGTGAGCGCCACGCCGGCTTCCTCGAGGCCGATCCCGGCGGTGTTCGGGATGGAGCCGACGGCGACCAGGCAGTGGCTGCCGGTGACTTTGGAGCCGTCGCCGAGGGTGACGATGACGCCGTCCTCGGTGCGTTCCACGGTCTCGGCACGGGCGCGGGACAGCACCTTGACGCCGCGGCGTTCGAAGACGCCCTCGAGGACCTCGGCGGCGTCGGCGTCCGAGCCGGGCAGCACGCGGTCGCGGCTGGAAATCAGGGTGACCTTGGAACCCAGGCCGTTGTAGGCGGAGGCGAACTCGGCACCGGTCACACCGGAGCCGACGACGATCAGGTCCTCGGGGAGTTCGTCCATATTGTAGATCTGCGCCCAGTTCAGGATCCGGACGCCGTCCGGGCGGGCGGTGGGCAGCTCGCGCGGGTGGGCACCGACGGCCAGCAGGACCGCGTCCGCCTCGATGATTTCCGTGCCGTCGGCGGTGATGACCTCAATGGTGTGGCTGTCCAGCATTTTGCCGGAGCCGAGCATGATCCGGACTTCCTGGTTCTCGAGGCCCTTCTGGATGTCCGTGGACTGCTGCCGGGCCAGCCGCAGCAGGCGGTCGTTGATGTGCTTGAGGTCCGCGCGCATCGTCGGGGTGCAGTCGCCGCCGTCGAGGTCGAACTTGACCCCGAGCTCGCCGGCCTCGCCGACGCGGGTCATCAGGTCCGCCGTCGCGATCAGGGTCTTGGACGGCACGACGTCGGTCAGCACCGCGGAGCCGCCGAGCCCCGCCCGTTCGATGATGGTGACCTTCGCGCCCAGGGAGGCGGCGACCATGGCAGCTTCGTAGCCGCCGGGCCCTCCGCCCAGGATTGCGATGCGGGGTGAGCTGAAATCGGGATGCGTAGTCACAATCAGCCATTGTCCACCATCCGAACCGGCACCACCAAGAATCAGGTCCCGCATCACACCCGGGAATACGGTCCCGCATCACACACCAGGCAGAATGCAGGACCGTATACAGGACCGGGTGCTGGGCAGCGCGCCGCCGGCAGGATAACTTGTACCGGTGAGTACAACAGAATTCCTGAACACGGACCCCTTCGACGCCGCCCGCGCCGCCGCCGACTACATCGCCGAAGAGACGGGGATCGACGCGCACGACGTCGCCCTGGTGCTCGGCTCGGGCTGGGGCGACGCCGCCGAACTGATCGGCGAGACCACCGCCACGCTCTCCGCGGACGAGGTCCCCGGATTTTCCTCCCCGTCGGTGGTGGGCCACGTGGGCACCATCCGCTCCGTGCTGACCAGGGAGGGCAAGCGCGCCCTGGTTCTGGGCGCCCGCACCCACTACTACGAGGGCAAAGGCGTCCGCGCCGTCGTGCACGGAGTCCGCACCGCTGCCGCGGCCGGCTGCAAGACTCTCGTCCTGACCAACGGGTGCGGCGGCCTCAACGAGGACTGGACGCCCGGGACCCCCGTGCTGATCAGCGACCACATCAACCTCACCGCGACCTCACCGCTGGAAGGCGCCACCTTCGTGGACCTCACCGACCTGTACTCCGCACGGATCCGCGGCCTGGCCCGCGAAGTCGATCCCAGCCTGGACGAAGGCATCTACGCCCAGTTCACCGGCCCGCACTACGAAACCCCGGCCGAGGTGCAGTACGCCAAGCGGATCGGCGCGAATCTGGTGGGCATGTCCACCGCGCTGGAGGCCATCGCCGGCCGCCATGCGGGCATGGAGGTCTTCGGCATTTCGCTCGTGACCAACCTCGCCGCCGGCATCAGCCCGGTGCCGCTGAGCCACGAGGAAGTCCTCGAGGCCGGCCACGCCGCGGGCCCGCGCATCTCCAAACTGCTGGCGGAGATCATCGCGAAACTCTGAGGCCCTAGGCCCCCGTGGCCAGGTAGCGCAGCGCTTTTGCCTTGTCCTGCGGGAAGCGCCGTTCCATCGAGTCCGCGATCCCGGCGATCGTCTGCCGCGCCAGGGCCTGCCGCCAGGCGAGTTCGGCCTGGCGCATGGTCTGGGAGATCAGGCAGGTCCGGACGTAGTTAGGCTCCGAGTCGGCGTCCGGGACGTTGGCCAGGATGCCCTCGCAGCGGAACACCGGATCGGGGCCTTCCAGGGCCAGGACGATATCCAGGACGGTGACGTTCTCGGGCCTGCGCGCCAGGTGGAAACCGCCGCGCGGGCCGGAGACGGAGCCGAGGATCCCGGCGCGGACCAGCGCCTGGAGTTGTTTGTTCAGATAGGCGCCGGGGAGCTTGTAATACTCTGCCAGCCGGGCGCTGTTGACCGCCTCGCCGGCCGGGGTCCAGGCCAAGTTGACGCAACTGTGTATGGCCCATTCCACGCCACGGCCCATCTTCATATTCCAGACGCTACGTGTCCGGAAAATTGGCTGTCAAGGGCTGGGGAACGGGACTGCTGAAATTTGATCTGTGTGGCGGACTCTCGCTTGTCGGGGAGGCATCCGCGGCGAATGACGCTAGTTTGGTTCCTATGACGTCTTCTGATGCCGATCTCACGCGCCTGCTGGGCGACGCCCGAACCTGGGCCGCCCAGGACCCGGATCCCGCCACCGCCGCCACCCTGACCGAACTGGTCCGGCTCGCCGACGAAGGCGCCGCGGCGGCCCGCCAGGAGCTCGCCGACAGCTTCAGCGGCACCCTGCAGTTCGGCACAGCAGGCCTGCGGGCAGCCCTGGGCCCGGGCCCGAACCGGATGAACCGCGTCGTGGTGCGCCGCGCCGCCGCGGGATTCACCGCTTTCCTGACCGGCGCCGTCGCCCGCGCCTCCCCCGGCACCCGGCCGCGCGCCGTCGTCGGCTACGACGCCCGGCACAACTCGGACATCTTCGCGGAAGAGACCGCGGCGGTCCTCACGGCCGCCGGGGTCGAGACCTTCCTGATGCCGGCCCCGCTGCCCACCCCGCTGCTCGCCTATGCGGTGCGGGCCTTGGAGTGCGACGGCGGTGTGATGGTCACCGCCAGCCACAACCCGCCGCAGGACAACGGCTACAAGGTGTACCTGGGCCGCCACGCCGTCGAGGAGAGCGGACGCGGCGCGCAGATCGTGGCGCCCTACGACGCGCTGATCGCGGCGGAAATCGAGGCCGTCGGCGAGCTCTCCGGCGTCGCCCTGGCCGCCGGGGGCTGGACCGTGCTGGATCCGTCCGTCGCCGCCGACTACGAGGCCGCCGTCGCCGCCCTGGCCAAGCCGGAGCGGTTCCCGGCCCGCGACCTCAAGATCGTCCTGACTCCGATGCACGGCGTGGGCGGCGAAACCGCAGTAGGGGTGCTGAACGCGGCCGGTTTCACCAACGTCACCCTGGTGAGCGAGCAGGCGGAGCCGGATCCCGACTTCCCCACCGTGAACTTCCCCAACCCCGAAGAGCCCGGCGCCCTGGACCTGGCCCTCGACACCGCGGCCCGGGGGGACGCGGACATCGTGATCGCCAACGACCCGGACGCGGACCGCGCCGCGGTCGCCGCGAAGGATCCGGACACGGGCGCCTGGCGGATGCTGCGCGGCGACGAGGTCGGCGCCCTGCTTGGCGCGCACATCGTGGCGCGGCTGGCCGCCGGCAGGGGCAGCGGCGGCGGAGAAACCCCTGCAGGAGTGTTCGCGAATTCGATTGTGTCCTCGCGGCTGCTCGCACGGATCGCCGCCGCGGCGGGCTACGCGCATGAGGAAACCCTCACCGGTTTCAAGTGGATTGCCCGTGTTCCCGGGCTGCTGTACGGCTACGAGGAGGCGCTGGGTTACTGCGTCGCGCCCTCCCTGGTCCGGGACAAGGACGGGATATCCGCGGCGGTGCTGATCGCGGAATTCGCCGCGGCGGCGAAGGCCGACGGCAAGTCCATCTTCGATACGCTCGACGAGCTGTACCTGGTGCACGGGCTGCATGCGAGCGACCAGCTCAGCATCCGGGTCGCGGACCTGGGCCTGCTGGACGCCATGATGAACCGGCTGCGTGTCAGCCCGCCGGCATCGTTTGGCGGCTCCGCCGTCGAAACCGTCACTGACCTCGCCGAGGGCAGCGCACAGCTGCCGCCCACCGACGGCCTGCTGTATCTGACGAAGGATCTCAGCCGCATCATCATCCGCCCCAGCGGGACCGAACCCAAGCTCAAGTGCTACCTGGAGGTCATCCGCAACGTCGGCTCTGCCGCCGAACTGCCGGAGGCACGGCACGAGGCACGCGTCGCGCTCGACGCCGTCCTGGCGGACGTCCGCGAGGCGCTGGGGCTGTAACGCCGGGGGTCAGCCGCTAAAGCTCGACCTCAATGTACCCGCCCACAATCCGGGTACCGAAGGTCGGGAGCCGCAGTTCCGGCGTGCCCAGGCATTCCCCTGTGCGGAGGTCGTAGACCTCCTTGTGCAGCGGCGAGGCGACGGTCGGGCGTGCCCCGCGGGAGCCGGTAATGCCCCGGGCCATCACGTACGCGCCGGTGGCCGGATCCTCCTGGCCGACGGCGTAAACCTCACCGGCCACGGTGCGGAACAACGCCACCTGGCGCCCCGCGATGAGTGCGGCCTCGCCCCAGGCCGGTTCCAGGTCCTCCACGGCGCACACCCGGTGCCAGCCGGTCCCATAGCTGGGGTGTTGGACAAAGCTTTGTGCTGCGCTCTCAAGTACGGCAGTCATTTCGGCCCCTCTCTGATACATCTCTCCCGGGCTCAGCCGCTCCTGCGGCCACATACCAAAGCTAGGTCGCGGGTGTTTCGGCTGAATGCAGTGAATGTGTCCGGCGGGTAAAAGAGACCTCACCCAGTCGGAAACGTGTCCGTGATGCAGAAGTTAAGATCACGAAACATAAGGGAAACTGAAGCGAAACTGCGGTTGCCTAGTCTGGATGGACACCTCGATTGAGAAGGCCGCAATGCGTTTACCGCGGCCCATGCGAAAGGCCCACCGTGACCGGACAGACTTCAAGCCCCCAGATCCAGGGCGCAGAGCGCGCCACAGCACCGCGCCGCGTCGTGGTGGCCGGCGGCGGCCCTGCCGCCCACCGTTTCGCCGACGCCATGCACGCCCGGGGCCTGGACGGCTGGAACGTCACCGTCCTCACCGAGGAAGCCCACCTCCCCTATGACCGCGTTGCGCTGAGCAAGGCCCTCACCGACGCCGACGTCGACCTCACCCTGGGCAGCGCCGCGATGTGGGACCACGAGGCGCTGACCCTGCAGACCGGCGAGCGCGTGACCGGCATCGACACTGCGGGCAAGACCGTGACCACCGCGGCCGGCACCGTGTACCCGTATGACGAACTGGTCGTCGCGACCGGCTCCGACGCCGCCCGCCTGCCGATCCCGGGATCCGAGCTCACCCACGTCTACCGCACGCTCGAAGATGTCTGGGCCATCAACAAGGCAATCGCCGGCCTGACGGAGAAGCTGGGCCGCAAGGTCACCGCGGTCACTATCGGCGGCGGCCTGCTGGGCCTGGAATCAGCGGCCGGCACCGAGCAGCTCGGCGCCACCCCGATCGTCATCAATGGCTCCCCCTGGCTCATGAACACCCAGCTGGACCAGGGCGCCGGGCAGGCTCTGGGCCGCCTGATCGAAGCCAAGGGCTTCACCGTCCACGGCGGCGTGTTCCCCTCCGAGGTCCTGTCCGACGACGACGGCCAGGTCACCGGCGTGCTGATGGCCGACGGCCGCATCATCGACGCCGACCTCGTGATCGTCGCGATCGGCGTCAAACCCCGCGACGAGCTGTTCCGCAACGGCCCGGCGACGGCCGGCACGGCGGCTGAAGGCACAGAGGGCGAGGGTGCCGCGCCGCTGTTCGACCTCGGCCCGCGCGGCGGCGTCGTCATCTCCGACGGCTGCGAAACGCAGGTCCCGGGCATCTGGGCGATCGGCGAGGTCGCCAACTTCGGCGGCATGTGCCTGGGCCTGGTGGCTCCGGCCAACACCATGGCGGAGATCGTCGCGGACCGGCTGCACGGCGGGGACGCGACCTTCCCGGGCTTCGACACCGCCACCAAGCTCAAGCTCTCCGGCGTCGACGTCGCCAGCTTCGGCGACGCCTTCGCCCGGACCGAGCACGCGCTGGAAATCGTCTACGCCGACCCGGCCCGCGGTGTCTACCAGAAGATCGTCACCACGGACGATGCCAAGACCCTGCTGGGCGGCATTTTCGTCGGGGACGCCACCCCGTACACGTCTCTGCGGCCCATGCTGGGCCGCGAACTGGCCGCCGAACCCGGCGCCTACCTCACCGCGGCCGGCGGCGGCGACGCCCCGGAAACGGAACTCCCGGACGACGCCATCCTGTGTTCCTGCAACAACGTGTCCGCCGGCACCATCCGCGACACCGTCAACGGCTGCGGGGCCTGCGACGGCAACGCCCCCGTCCAGGAGCTCGGCGAGCTGAAGGGCTGCACCCGCGCCGGGACCAGCTGCGGGTCCTGTGTGCCGATGCTCAAGAAGCTGCTCGAAACCGAACTGACCAAGTCCGGCGTCGAGGTCTCCAAGGCCCTCTGCGAGCACATCGAGCTGTCCCGCCAGGAACTGTTCGAGACCATCCGGGTCCTGGAGCTGACCTCCTTCGAGGAGGTCATGGTCAAGTACGGGACCGGTGACGGCTGCGATATCTGCAAGCCGACCATCGCCAACATCCTGGCCAGCCAGAACAGCGCCTACGTCCTGGACGCGGGCCGCGGCACCCTGCAGGACACCAACGACCGCGCCCTGGCCAACATGCAGAAGGACGGCACCTACTCCGTGGTGCCGCGCATCGCCGGCGGCGAGATCACCCCGAAGAAGCTCGGCGTCATCGCCGCCGTGGCCGAGAAGTACAACCTCTATACCAAGATCACCGGCGGCCAGCGGATCGACATGTTCGGCGCCCGGCTGGAGCAGCTCCCGGAAATCTGGAGGGAACTGGTCGACGCCGGGTTCGAGTCCGGCCAGGCCTACGGCAAGAGCCTGCGCACGGTGAAGTCCTGCGTCGGTTCCACCTGGTGCCGCTTCGGGGTCCAGGACTCGGTGGCCATGGCCATCGCGCTGGAACTGCGCTACCGCGGCCTGCGCAGCCCGCACAAGCTCAAAATGGGTGTCTCGGGCTGCGCCCGGGAATGCGCCGAAGCCCGCGGCAAGGACGTCGGCGTCATCGCCACCGCGGACGGCTGGAACCTTTACGTCGGCGGCAACGGCGGCGCCACCCCGGCGCACGCCCAGCTGCTGGCCAAGGACCTCGACGACGAAACCCTGCTGAAGTACATCGACCGCTACTTCATGTACTACATCCGCACCGCCGACCGCCTGCAGCGCACGGCGCGGTGGCAGGAGGAGCTCGCCGGCGGCATCAAGCACGTCGAGGACGTGGTGGTCCATGACACCCTGGGCATCGCCGAGGACCTCGAGGCCGCCATGGCCCGGCACGTGGACACCTATGTGGACGAGTGGGCCGACACGCTGAAGGATCCCGAGCGCCTGCGCCGCTTCCGCTCCTTCGTCAACGCCCCGGACCAGAAGGACGATTCCATCACCTTCGTCCCCGACGAGCGCGGCCAGATGCGCCCCGCCACGGCGGAGGAGAAAGCGCTGGCCGCCCAGCAGCCAGTCGTGATCGCCTCCAGCATCCCGGTCCGGCCCTCCGACACCGGCGCCCCTGCACAGGAAAGTAAGGTCTAATCATGCAGCTCAGCATCGATCTCAGCGGACGCGAAGTCCTTGTCACCGGCTCGGACACCGCCGCACGCCAGGCCGTCCGCCGCTACCGGGCGGCCGGCGCCGTCGTCTCCCGGCTGAGCAGCCCGGGTGGTGCCCGCCATGACGGCCCGCTGCCGGAACGTCCGTTCCTGGTCGCCGCGGTCGACGACGGCCAGCCCGGCTGGGAATCGCTGCTGGACCGCTGCCGCGAAACCGGCATCCCGGTCGCGGTGGAGCCGGCCTCTGGCCCCGCCGGCCACGTCACCCTGGTCGGCGGCGGCCCGGGAACCACCGAGCTGCTGACCGTCGCCGCGGTCAAGGCCCTGCGGGACGCCGACGTCGTCTTCTACGACCGGCTGGCCCCGTACCAGGAACTGCCCGCGCTGAGCACGGCCGAGCTGGTGGATGTGGGCAAGCGCCCCGGCCACCACCCGGTCAGCCAGTCCGGCATCGAGGACCTCATGGTGGAGGCCGCGCTGGCCGGGAAGAACGTGGTGCGGCTCAAGGGCGGAGACCCGTACGTGTTCGGCCGCGGCGGCGAGGAAGTCGCCTCCTGCGTGAAGGCCGGTGTGCCCGTCCGGGTGATCTCCGGGGTGACGAGCGCCATTTCGGTCCCAGCCGCGGCCGGGATCCCGGTCACGCACCGCGAGGTCAGCCACATGTTCACCGTGGTCTCGGGCCACGCCCCGCTGACCGAGAAGGAGCACATGCACCTCGCCGGGCTCGGCGGGACCATCGTGGTGCTGATGGGCATCGGGACCCTGCACCAGCTCGCCGCCGGGCTGCGCCGGGCGGGGATGCGCGCGGACATGCCGATGGCCGTCGTCGAGCGCGGCTACCGCCCCGGACAGCGGACCACCATCGCCGAGCTGGGCACCATCACGGCGGCGGCTGCGGAGTGCAGCAACCCCGCCGTGCTGGTGATCGGCGACGTCGTCCGGGTGGCCGAGGCCAACCGCGGCTGCGCGGAAGCCGAAGCCGACCTGGACCGCCTCGCCGCGTCCCTGTTGGGAGCGTGAAGAACGTGAGCGCGCTCAACGCCATCGCCCCGGCCGGCCCGCCCGGCTCCGGCCCCCGCCCGGTGCCGGCAGCCATCTCGGAGGCAGCCCCGGGGGCTGTCGCCGAGACCGTGGAGCTGCCGCTGGAGGGCTTCCGGATCGGTGTGACCTCGCACCGCCGTTCCCAGGACCTGATCGAGGCCCTGGAACGGCGCGGCGCCGAGGTGCTGCATGCGCCGGCCCTGAAGATCGCCCCGGTGCAGGAGGACGTGAACCTGATCGAGGACACGCGGGCCATCATCGCCGCACGCCCCGAGCTGTGCATCGCCACCACCGCCTACGGCATGCGGCGCTGGTGCGAGGCCGCCGACACCTTCGGGATCGGCGAGCAGCTGCTGGAGACCCTCGGCGCCACCCGGATGTTCGTCCGCGGGCCCAAGGCCCGCGGCGCCGTCCGCGCGGCCGGGCTGGCCGACGTCGGGATCAGCAGCGACGAAACCACCGCCACGCTGGTGGACATGCTCCTTGCCGAGGGGGTCCGCGGCAAGACCGTCGCGGTGCAGCTGCACGGCTACACCGATGTCCGCCAGCTCGAACGCCTCCGGATGTCCGGTGCCACGGTCCTGACCGTCACCCCGTACCGCTGGGTCAAGCCCGACGGCGCGGACCGGCTGCCGCGGCTGATCGAGGCCGCGTGCAGCGGCAACCTGGACGTGCTGACCTTCACCAGCGCCCCCGCAGTGGACGCCATGTGGAGCACCGCGCACGAGATGGGCTTGTACAAGCAGCTCGTGGAGAGCCTGAAGACCACCGTGGCGACCGCCGTCGTCGGACCGGTCACGGCGCAGCCGCTTATCGACGCCGGGCTGCAGCCGCTGGTCCCGGACCGGTTCCGGATGGGCGCACTGATCCGGCTCGTCGTGGAGCACCTGGCCCTCAACCATGTCCGCCGCCTGGATACCGTCTCGGGCAGCGTGGAGCTCCGCGGCCGCTCGCTGCGGATCGACGGTGCGGCCGTGGAGCTGGCTCCCGCCCCGCTGCTGCTGCTGCGGGCGCTCTTGGGTGCCGGCGGTGCGGTGCTGTCCCGTGAGTCGCTGTCCGAACTGCTGGAACTCCGGGGTTCGGTTCATGCCCTGGACATGACGGTGAGCCGGCTGCGTTCCGCCCTGCCGGACGGCCGCCTTGTGGAAACCGTGGTGAAGCGCGGCTACCGGATCCGGGTGTGACCCACGGCATTACTGGCCGGTAAACATTGGCGAACGGGCGGCGAAAATCCCGCAACACCGGGGAAACACGCCGGAAAGATCACCCGCCTACGCTGGGTTCATCAAGCAGTCAGGCCACACCACGGGCCACCAGCGAAAGGGCCTCACCATGTCCGCCACCCCCACTGTTTCCGCCGATTCCCAGACCCGGCCCCGGATCGTCATCGCCGGGGCCGGCCCCGCCGCGCAGGCCCTCGTCCGCCAGCTCACCCGGACCCCGTTCGCCGGCGGGATCACGGTGCTCAGCAACCGGGATGACGCTCCCGAGGAGTTGCTCGAACTCGCCGCCCTCCCGCAGGTTTCCGTCCGGTTCGGCCAGCCGGCAAGCTACATCGACCCGGACAGCCGCTACGTCACCACGTCGGACGGCCTGGAGTTCAACTACGACCAGCTGGTCATCGCGACCGGGTCCTCCCCCGCCGGCGCGCCGCTGGCCGGGGAAGGCCGGTGCCTGAACTACTCCACGATCGACGACGCCGCCCGGCTGGGTGAGGCCGTCAAGGATGTCACCCGGGTCCTGGGCCGGCGGCCGCTGGGCATCCTGGTCGGCACCGGAACGGCCGCGGGCCAGGCCGAGGCCGTGCTGCGCGCCCGCGGCGTCAGCCCGATCCGCACCACGCAGCGGCCCGCCTCCGTCGTTCCCTCCCTCGCCGGTTCGACGCTCGCCGCCGCCGGGATTGTGTTCGAGGACGGCTCCAGCATGGCCGGGGACCTCGTGGTCCTGGCCGAGGAGCCGATCGCCCGCGACGCCCTCGCGGTCAGCGCCGGCCTGAAGACAGCGCGCCAGGGCGGGTTTGTCATCGGCCGTGACTTCCGCACGTCCGTCCCGGGGATCTGGGCTATCGGGGATGCCGCCGTGTTCGACGGCGTCCGGCTGGGACTGCTCGTGGCGGCCTCCTCCGCCGCCTCGGTCTGCGCCTCGCAGCTGCTCCGGGCCGGGCTGGCCGAGCCCTTCGCCGACGCTGCCTGAACCGCCGCCTGGCCCCGGCGCAGACGCCCTCCGGCGCGCGGCCCGTTGTGGCAAGATGGACACCTGAGAAGCCACGAAGGGACCCCATGAGCAACGAAGCCGCCGCGTCTGCCGGAAGCACCACCCCCGCTAACATCGCCTCCTACATTGACCACACCCTGCTCAAGCCGGAGGCAAGCGAGGCCGAGATCCTCAAGGTCTGTGCCGAGGCCGCCGAGTACCGGTTCAAGTCCGTGTGCGTCAACCCGGTGTGGGTCAAGACGGTCAAGAAGGCGCTGAAGGGCTCCGGCGTGCTGACGTGTTCGGTCGTGGGCTTCCCGCTGGGCGCCACGCCGAGCGACGTCAAGGCCTTCGAGGCCCGCGGCGCGGTGCTGGACGGTGCCGAAGAAGTGGACATGGTGATCAACATTGCCGCGGCCCGGGCCAACGACAAGGGCGCCCTGGTTGATGACATCACGGCCGTCGCCGAGGCCGTGCACGACGGCGGCGCCATCCTGAAGGTCATCATCGAAACGGCGCTGCTGGACGACGCCCAGAAGGTGCTGGCCTGCGAGGCGGCCGTCGCGGCAGGCGCCGACTTCGTGAAGACGTCCACCGGCTTCAACGGCGGCGGAGCCACGGCCGAGGACGTCGCGCTGATGCGCCGCACCGTGGGCCCGGACCTCGGTGTCAAGGCCTCGGGCGGGGTGCGTTCGCTCGCCGACGCTCAGGCTATGATTGCTGCAGGTGCAACACGTATTGGCGCCAGCTCCGGCATCGCGATCGTCAAGGGTGAACAGGGTTCGTCCGCGTACTGATCCGTTCCGGCAGCCGCCACAGTTTTGAGCCCCACGGGGCCGAGGAGGAACGAATGTCCAGCAAGACCACCACTGCCACGACGCCGCAGAACGAGAACAGCCTCGGCTCCACCATCATCCTGTTCGTCCTGATGATGGCCCTCTTCGCCGGGTCCCTGTACTCGCTGAGCTTCCTGACGCTCAGCAACCCGTGGCCGATGGCCGTCTGCCTCATCCTGTTCGCCCTGGCATTCTGGATTCCGCAGACCGTCACCGGCCGTTCGGATTCCGCGGGCGAATTCTAAACACCACGTTCTTAACGCACTGAAGCTCCGGAGCTTCAGTGCGTTAAGAAGGGGATGCTATGCGGACGCGAGCACCCCGAGGAGGTTCTGGACCAGCCCGCTCCCCACGGCGACGGCGTCCGGCCAGTGCACCTCGGCCAGGGCAAGGACCGCCCCGAACATGCCGATCGTGGCGTAGGCACTGACCGGGATCAGCACGAACCATTCCCGCCGCGAGCCGGCACGGCCCAGCAGGGGGATGGAGAACGCCCCGTTGGACCTCCAGACGTTCCGCAGCAGCGGCAGTTTCCGCAGGAACTTCGGCGGCTTGATCACGATGGGCCAGAGCAGCGGCACTCCCCCGGTGGTGATCATGTCCCCGACAATGTGGACCAGCACCCCGGTCAGCATCGAGACCGGCAGCCAGGTCCACTGGTGCGGCGCGAACCAGGTCACCAACCCGGCCATGGTGAGGGCGAAGACCCAATTGCTGATCCAGCCGTACTTCGGGAAGAGTTTGAGCGCCTTGGCGGCGATGTTGATCATAAACATGCACAGCAGCCCGGCGCCCACCGACAGCAGCCCCCAGTCGGTCTGCAGCTGGAACTGCCCGGCCAGCGCCGCGAGCAGCACAAAGAACGCCGCCCCGAGCAGGGAATGCGTGCCCTGCCGGTGCCCGCCGGAGACGTTCTCGATGCCGACGGCGATCACGTTCGACAGCGGCGGCAGCGAGTGCGCCACCGTGCTGGAGCGGTGGTCCCAGTCGCAGACCAGGGCCGTTCCCGCCGTCGCCATCCCGCCGATCACAATCCCGGTCGCGTCCAGCGGATACCAGCCCAGCGCGTAGGGCCCCGTCGAGGCAATAGCCACCCACGCCGCGGCCCCCGACGCGGCGTGGTGTCCACCCATCATTCTCTTACTTCACCGCCAGCGGGGCGTCGGAGAAGATGTTGCGGATGACACCGTTGGCCCACTCGAGGATCTCGGCGTCCTGCAGGTCGCGGCCGCCGATCCGGGCGGTCTTGGGCTTGGGGATCAGCACCGCGTCCAGGGCCGGCTTGGACTGCGCACCGGGGTACATCCGGGTGAGCCGCATGAGCTTGGACTCCGGCAGCTGCGCCGGGGAGAACTTGATGAAGTTTCCCTGCAGGGCAACGTCGCTGAGCCCGGCTTCGCGGGCACCCACCCGGAAGCGGGCGACGTCGATCAGGTTCTTCGCGGGCAGCGGCAGCTCCCCGTAGCGGTCCACGAGCTCCGCGAGCACCTCGTCGATCGCCTCGTAGGTGATGGCGCTGGCGAGCTTGCGGTACGCCTCCAGGCGCAGCCGTTCGCCCGGCACGTAGTCGTGCGGCAGGTGCGCGTTGACCGGCAGTTCGATCTTCATCTCCGCGGCCTTCTCCTCGGCCTCGCCCCGGAAATCTGCCACGGCCTCGCCGACCAGGCGGATGTACAGGTCGAAACCCACCCCCTGGATGTGCCCGGACTGCTCCCCGCCGAGCAGGTTGCCGGCGCCGCGGATCTCGAGGTCCTTCATGGCCAGCTGCATGCCGGCACCAAGCTCGTTGTGGGTGGCGACAGCCTTGAGCCGTTCCAGCGCCACCTCGCCCAGCGGCTTCTCGGACGGGTACAGGAAGTAGGCGTAGGCGCGTTCGCGGCCACGCCCCACCCGCCCGCGCAGCTGGTGCAGCTGGGAGAGGCCGTACTTCTCCGCCCCGTCCACGATCAGGGTGTTGGCGTTGGAGATGTCCAGGCCGGTCTCGATGATGGTGGTGCAGACCAGCACGTCGAAGCGTTTCTCCCAGAAGTCCACGATGATCTGCTCGAGCCGGCTTTCGGACATCTGTCCGTGCGCCACCTCCACCCGGGCCTCCGGGACGAGTTCACGGATCTTCGCCGCGGTGCGGTCGATCGTGGAGACCCGGTTGTGCACGAAGAACACCTGGCCCTCGCGCATGAGTTCGCGCCGGATCGCCGCCGAGGTCTGCTTGTCCGTGTACGGGCCCACGTAGGTCAGCACCGGGTGGCGTTCCTCCGGCGGGGTGGCCAGGGTGGAGGTCTCGCGGATGCCGGTGAGGGACATTTCCAGGGTCCGGGGAATCGGGGTGGCGCTCATCGCCAGGACGTCCACGTTGGTGCGCATCTTCTTCAGCGCTTCCTTGTGCTCGACGCCGAAGCGCTGCTCCTCGTCCACGATCACGAGGCCGAGGTCCTTGAACGCGAAGTCCTTGGACAGCAGCCGGTGGGTGCCGATCACGACGTCCACGGAACCGGCCTTGACCCCTTCGGCGGTCTCCTTGGCCTCCTTGCCGCCCTGGAAACGGGACAGCGGCTTGACCACGAGCGGGAACCCGGAGAACCGTTCGGTGAAGGTCTCGTAGTGCTGTTGGGCGAGCAGCGTGGTGGGCACCAGCACGGCGACCTGCTTGCCGTCCTGGACGGCTTTGAACGCGGCGCGGACCGCGATCTCGGTCTTGCCGTAGCCGACGTCGCCGGAGATCAGCCGGTCCATCGGGATCTCCCGCTCCATGTCCGCCTTGACCTCGTTGATGGTGGTCAGCTGGTCCGGGGTCTCCACATACGGGAAGGCTTCCTCGAGTTCGCGCTGCCACGGGGTGTCGGGGCCGAAGGCGTAGCCGCGGGAGGCCATCCGGGCCGAGTAGAGCCGGATCAGCTCGCCGGCGATTTCCTTGACGGCCTTGCGGGCCCGGGACTTGGTGCTGGCCCAGTCCGCGCCGCCCATCTTGCTCAGCGCCGGGGTGTCCCCGCCGACATAGCGGGTGACCTGGTCCAGCTGGTCGGTGGGCACAAACAGCCGGTCGCCCGGGGCGCCGCGCTTGGACGGCGCGTATTCCAGGACGAGGTATTCGCGCACCCCGTCCCCGCCCCCGGCCACACGGCGCTGGATCAGTTCCACGAACCGGCCGATGCCGTGCTGTTCGTGCACCACGGAGTCCCCGGTCACGAGCTGCAGCGGGTCCACGGCGTTCCGCCGCTTCGACGGCATCCGGCGCATGTCCTTGGTGGAGCCGGCGGAGGTCCGCCCCAGCAGGTCCGCCTCGGTCAGCAGCGCGAGCTTGAGCGGCTCCAGGACGAAACCGCGTCCGACGGCGGCCGTCGTCACCTCGATCAGCCCGGCCTGCGGGTCATCGTCGAGGGAATCGACCCGGGCGCAGGGGATGTCGTTGTCGTGGAAGAGTTCGGCGAGCCGCTGGGCCGGGCCGGGACCTTCGGTGACGACGACGATCCGCCACTGCTCCCGGACGTGGGAGCCGATGAAGTCCATCATCTCGGCGACGTCGCCCTGGTAGCCGCGGGGTTCCCGGGCGTGCAGGTTCAGGACGTCGACGTCGGGCAGCAGTTCCTCGTCGGTGGCCAGCGAGGTGATGGACCACCAGGACACCTCGTGTTCGAGGGCCGCGGAGCGGGTGTCCGTGAGGGAGCGGAAGCTGGCCGAGTGCAGGGCCGCCGACGCCGCGGAGCTCAGGTCAAGGGGCGCGGTCCCGCCGTCGGACGCCGTCGACCAGGCCGCCTCAAGGAATTCCTCGTTGGTGGCCGCGAGGTCGTGGGCGCGGGTCCGGACCTTTTCCGGTTCGATTACCACGGCCATCGAACCGGCCGGGAACTGGTCCAGGAACGGCACCATGGCGTCCACCAGCACCGGCGCCAGGGACTCCATGCCTTCTACGGCGATGCCGCCCGCGATCTTCTCCAGCATGTCCGCGGCGGCCGGCAGCTGGGATTTCAGCGTCGCGGCCCGGGACATAACGGAGGGCGTGATCAGGATTTCGCGGCACGGCGGGGCGTGCAGTTCGGTGGGGTGGTGCACGCCGGGCGCGGACAGCGAGCGCTGGTCCGCGACGGCGAACCAGCGCATCTGGTCCACCTCGTCGCCGAAGAACTCCACCCGGATGGGGTGGTCCTCGGTGGGCGGGAAGACATCCAGCATGCCGCCGCGGACGGCGAACTCGCCGCGCCGGGTCACCATGTCCACCCGGGCGTAGGCGGCGTCGGCGAGGCTCCGGACGACATCACTGAACGGGGCGTCCTGGCCCACCTTCAGGGTGACCGGGACCAGATCGCCGAGTCCCGCCACGATCGGCTGCACAACGGCGCGCACCGGGGCCACGATTACGCGTAGCGCCCCGCTCGCGGAGGTTTCGGGGTGCGCGAGCCGGCGCAGCACCGACAGTCGCCGGCCCACGGTGTCCGAGCGCGGGGAGAGCCGTTCGTGCGGGAGTGTTTCCCAGCTGGGGAACTCGGCGACGGCGCCGGCCGGCAGGAAGGCGCGCAGCGCCTCGGTGAGGTCCTCGGCTTCACGGCCGGTCGCGGTGATGGCCAGGACGACCGGAGCGAGGCTGTTGTCGTCCGCCGTCGAAGCGTTGTCCGCTGTGTTGTCCGCTAACGCAGCCAGCCCATCGGCCATTTCCGCGAGCAGCGCCGAGCGGAGCCCGGCGGGGGCGCTGATCTGGTAGTCCTCGCTGCGGGCGGCGAATCCGCGGGCGGCTTCGGCCCGGACGCGGGCGTAGTTCCGGTCTTCGGCGAGGACACGGCGCAGACCGGTGAGAGAGGGGCCGTTGAGGCTCATGGCTGAAGCTCCTGAAGGGATCACGGGGATGCAGGCAACACGAATAGCCGAAATTCGTGAGAATCCCGGGTACGTCCAGCCTACCGCGCAGTCCGGCTCGATCCGGCTGATGCGCGTGCCCGGCGGCAACGAGGAAGGTCCCCCGCTTCCCGGACGGGATGCGGAGGACCTTCCTTTGTGAAGCTGACGGTTACAGGATCGCCGTCATGGGGCTCCAGCCTGCGCCGAGGTCGATGCGGGTTTTCCAGTCACCTGCACCGTCGTTCGGGTAGAGCCAGAGCCGGCCCGCAAGGTCGCGGGCGATGACGTCGGGCCGGCCGTCGCTGTCCATGTCACCGGGGGCGGTGATGGAGTTCAGGGTGTTCCAGCCCGACCCGAGGCTTTCCCGGGTGGACCATTCGTCCTGCCCGTTGCCCGGGTAGAGCCACAGTTCGCCGCTGCTGTCGCGGGCCACCAGGTCCACCTTGTTGTCGCCGTTGAAGTCCCCGGGGGCGACGATGGAGGTCATGCTGTTCCAGCCGCCGCCCAGGTCAACGCGCTGGTGCCAGTCGCCTTCTCCGTTGTTCGGGTACAGCCACAGTTCACCGCTGCTGTCCCGGGCGATCAGGTCCGGCTTGTCGTCGCCGTTGAAGTCCCCCGGCGCGACGATGGAGGTCATGACGTTCCAGCCGCCACCGAGATTCTGCCGCGGTTCCCAGTCGCCGGTCCCGGTGCCCCGGTAGAGCCAGAGCACACCGCTGGTGTCCCGGGCGATGACGTCGGCTTTGGTGTCGCCGTTGAAGTCGCCGGCGCTGACGATCGAGGTCATCACGTTCCAGCCGCCGCCGAGGTCGATCCGGGTGGCCCAGTCACCCGTCCCGGTGCCCGGGTACAACCACAGCCGACCCGAGGCGTCCCGGGAGATCACGTCCGTGTTGCCGTCACCGTTGAAGTCATTCAACCTCATCGACGATGCCGGAACTGCCGGTGTCACTTCGTTCGAGGCCGCGGACCGCGGGCTGGTACCTCCGGCGTTGGCTGCCTCAACCTGGAAGTTGTAGGCGGTGCCGTTGGCCAGGCCGACCACCACAAGGCTCGTCTCCGTGGCGGCGATGCCTTCGATCGTGTCGACGACGGTATTGCCGTTGCGGACCAGGACGTTGAGCGTGTCAGCACCGTCAGGTGCTGCGAACCTCACGGTTGCGGTCGTGTTGCCGCCAACGGCGGTCGGAGCGGCGGGGGCAGCCGGTGCCTCGACAACGTCCGGGACCACGTTGATGGTCTGATCGGAGAACCGCAGCCTTTCAACGTTGGTGATCCGGTCGGTGCCGTCTTCTGCCCGGCCGCCGACATGTGTCACCGTGGTGACGCCGTCGACGGTGCTGATGTCGTACTCGTCCATGGCCCCGGAGAACGCTGCCGTGTCGATGTCAGCCTCGCCCGGCGTGGAGAGGATCTCCCGGACGATTTTCACATTTCCTGGATCGATGGTGCCGGCCATGATGCCGGCCTGTAGTTCGGTCAGGTTCGTGGCGGTCCGGGTTTCCTCGCCCCGGCCGTTGACAACGCTGAGCCGGACGTTGAGCCACTTGTCGCCGTCGATGATGTCATCGGCGCCGTTGCCCCAGATCTCGTCGCTGCCGGAGCCGCCGATGATGATGTTGCCGGCACCGAAGGTGGTGGCACCGTCCGGCAGCAGGGCCGAGAGGCCGCTGATCCGTGCGATGCCTGCCGCGTCGAGCTCGTTGGTCAGCCCTTCGACGTTGACTTCGGTGTTGGGTACTGACGGCACCTCATCGTCGCCACGGAGCACGTCGTCCTTGTCCCAGCCGGAGAGGGCCTCGACCAGGAGGAAGCGGTCCTTGAGGGCGTTCGGCCCGTCGACGATGATCTGGCGCATGTCGGAATCGGCCGGTTCGATCGAGCGGGCGTGTGTGACCCAGTCGAAGCCGAAGACACCGTGGTTGCGTTCGACGCCCGGGCCCGCGACCATCACGTCGTCGCCGCCTTCGGCGTCGTAGTCATCTTCGCCCGAGTCGCCGATAAGGACGTCATGGCCCGGAGCGTTGATGTCGTCGAAGAACGGTGCGCCGCTGTCGCCCTGGAGCAGGTCGTTGGAGTTTCCGCCTTCCTGCCAGTCATCGCCGCCGCCGCCGAACACGGCGTCCGGACCGTCGCCGGAGAGGACCAGGTCGTTGCCTTCACCCGCGAACGTTTCGTTGCCGTTGAGGCCGCCGTTGGAGAAGTCGTCGCCCTCACCGGACATGATGATGTCCAGGCCCGGTCCGGCGTCGATCGCGTCGTTGCCGGGTCCGCCCTTGATGACGTCGTCACCGTGTGAATCCGTGACGCGGTCGCGTCCGTCGCCGCCGAGGACAACGTCGGCGCCATCATTGCCTTCGATGATGTCGTCGCCGTTGTTGCCCCAGATGGTGTCGTTGTCGATGCCGCCCCAGATCCTGTCGACTGCAAGGTCGGGGTTCGCGTTGTCCAGTCCGTTGAACGTGGACTGGGCATTGAGCCCGGGACGGTCGACAGAGTTGCTGACGCGGTACCGGATGGTGCCGTCCGCCATTCTCATGAGGAGTGCGGCTTCGTCGCAGGACGAGGCCGGATCATCGGCAACAGAGTTGCCGGTGGTGGCGACGATGTTCTTCATTTCGAACTCGCAGTCCGCGACGCCGAACACGTCAGCCTTGAGGGCTGCGGCATCGGTGTTGCGCATGATGAGCTCGGAGAAGGAGTTGCCTTCCAGCTGGGTCCGCAGGTTCAGGCCCGACGTGCGGGAGAGGTAGTAGAGGCGGTCCCCATCCTGCAGGTCCGTCATCTGACGTTCGAAGATGTAGTTGAACGTGGAGCCGAGCAGGCCGCCGAAGAGGTTCTGGTACTCGGCGAGTCCGCCGACCCACAGGTCGACGTCGCCCAGGCCGGTGGCCCCGTTCGCCCAGGCGCCCGTGCTGTTGACGAACTCGAAGGAGTCCGTCGGAGTCAGCGTATCCGCTGTGTCCATGTCGAACAGCCGCTGGGCAGCTGCCCGCTTGTCAACGATCGACGTCGCGGCCGTGATGGTCGGGTGCGTGCCATAGGCAGCCATGAAGTTCACCACGGAATCCGGGTGCTTGAGGTTCTGGCCGAAATCCACCCAGCTGGTATACGGCTTCAGCGAGGACTCGCCGGTGCTGTTGTACAGCTGGGAGCGGAAGTTGTTCAGCGACGGGATACCGGTATCCCGGCCGCGGGCCAGGTTCAGCGAGGCCAGGTCCAGGGGCAGGCCCAGGACGTTGTTCCGCAGCGTGTCGGTGACGAACTCGTCGAGTTCGGCACCCACCTGGTCCGTCATGCCCATGGCGATGGCGCCGGCGGCCTGCTTCGGGTTCAGGGTGCCCGCCGTGCTGGAGTAGTAGGCCGTGGGATTGAGGAAGGCATCGAGCAGCGGCATGCCGATGTCGGTGCCGTTGTTGGTCTTCCGGTCAATCGTCTCGGTCAGCATCGAGTGCCCGAACCGGTAGGTGGCGTGGGCGAATTCCGCCTTGATCGCGGGATCGATGCCGGTGTCCGACTGGGTGAAGGGGTTGAAGCCGTTGATACCGGGCTGGATCTTGCGGGCGAAGTCCTCGAAGACGATGTGCTGGTATTCCATCTCCGTGACGTACCGTGCGGCCTGGAACAGGCGCTCACCGTTCCACTGGCCGTTCGGGAGTTTCCACTCGTTCAGGTCAATGTTCTGCGTGGTGACGAGGTCCTGCATGTAGTCGACCAGCCGGTTGTGCTCCGAGTGGAACACCTGGTGGATGGCGGTCAGGCCGATGTTCTCGTTGACCCGTCCGTCGCCGGCGACGAAGTGCGCCGCGAGCTGTTCGTCGTCGTAGAACCCCGGCGCGACCGGCACACTGACCGGATCGGCAGTTTCGCCCGCGTCGGCGTTCAGCGGAAGCCCGGTCTGGGAATTGAACGGCGCCGCGTTATGCGCGATGTCGTCGAGGAAGGCGATGCCGATGCGCTTGACGTTGGCCGGCGGCGCGACCGGGTCGGCCAGGTTGCCTTCCACCCGGCCGGTCGCGGTCTCGTACTGCGGGAGTCCGTTGGGCCCGCGGAGGAACCGGCCGTACTGGTCGGTCGCGATCTGGGGGATGTCGGCGACGTCATAGTCCGACAGTTCCAGGCCGAGAAGGTCCCGGGCCTGCTCCTTGACGTGCGCCCACGTGGCCATGCCGCCCGGTTCGCCCTCAATCAGCTCGCCGTTGGCGACCGGATCGCCGTTCTCGTTCAGCGCGTATTCGCGCAGGAACACCTGGTGGGACGGGTGGGACGCGTAGGTCTGGCTCTGGTCCACCCAGGGCGAATCGGTGTTCGTGGCGTCCTGGATGTCGTCCGCGGTGCCGAGGTCGCCGTCGGGGCCGGCCTGGTTTTCCGCCCGGCTGAGCAGCATGAAGTTCGTGCGCCCGCCCGGAACGTACAGCGGATCGTCCGCGGCGAGCGGCATCATGACGTAGTTCTTGGTCTTCTTGGTGAAATCCACGCCGTGGTCGAAGAACTGTCCGAACAAGGCGAACATCCCGTTGTAAGGTGGCGAGAGCCCGAAGTCGGTAGTGACATTCGGGATGTCCAGGGTCGCACCCTCGGGCACGCAGTTTTCCGGCAGCCCCGCGCCGTCGCAGGGCACGGCGGTCGGGCTGTCATTGACCGTCCGGTGCGCCTGCCCCGCGGCGGCCACGGCCGCCGGGTTGCCGGCGGTCTGGTCCACGATCACGTTGCTGACGAAGCGCGGGTTGCTGTCTGTGACGTTCTCATTCACGGACTGGTAGCCCGGTCCGGTGGCCGGCGTGCGCCATTCAGGATCCGAGAGGCGCGGGAACACCCGGCTCGCCGAACCGAAATCGTTCTGTCCTTCCACCAGGTTGTTTTCCGTGCCGTCCACCGTGCGGAGACCGTAAGGCAGCAGCGGGTTTGCGATCTGGTTGGGGCCTTGGCCCATGAGCGGCTGGCCCGGAACATCGTTGCCCTGGGCGTCCTCCTTGGTGGCGTGGTTTTCGGCGATCTTGATCTGCTTCAGAATGAACCGCATGTCGCCGGAATTGAGCGTGAATCCCTGACCGGTCGGCGCCGCGGAAACCGCTGGCGCCAGCACGGACGGGACGACCCCGGCACTGAGCAGGAGAGCGAGCGCACCGGCCGCGACTTTGCGCGTGGCGCCTGGTGACGTCCTTGGAGCCAGGGTGCCACCGTCCCTCCCCCGGATCTTGCGATGTTTCGCCATAGTTCGTTCCTCCATCGAGTCGCACCGGCTTCCCCCTCAACGTGGTCGCTCGGTTCACTGGATGGCGTCAGTCTGCTCATGGGGCCTTGGGAAATTCTGGGGACTGCTGGGTCGGATGGTGCAGGAGGTGCAGGAGGGAGCGGTGGGCCGCGGAACCCTGCCCGGCTCAGGCGGCCGCCGGACTAGGCTGGCAGGATACAGGGCCGTCCGAACGGCCTGGCGCTCCGAATGCCTCATAGACGACAAGGAGTCACCATGACCGGCACCCCCGAATCCGCACAGACCACTCCCGCCCCGACCAGCAGTCCGAAGACGGTACTCGTCACCGGCGCCACCGGTTACATCGGCGGCAGGCTGGTCCCCCGGCTGCTCGAAGCCGGGCACACCGTGAAGGTCCTGGTCCGGACGCCGGCCAAGATCGCCGGCGTTCCGTGGCTGGCCGACGTCGAGGTCGTCCAGACCAGCCTCGACGACGGCGATGCCCTGCGCGCGGCCCTCGACGGCGTCGACGTGCTCTACTACCTGGTCCATTCCATGGCGGCCGGATCGGGCTTCGAATCCAAGGAAAAGGCGATGGCCGAGACCGCGGCGCGGGCCGCAGCCGACGCCGGCGTGGACAGGATCGTCTACCTCGGCGGCCTGCACCCCGCCGACGCCGAGCTCTCCACCCACATGCGGTCCCGCGAAACCGTGGGCAAAGTCTTCCTCGACAGTCCCGTCGACGCCATCGTTTTTCAGGCAGGCGTGGTGATCGGTTCCGGTTCGGCGTCGTTCGAGATGATCCGGCACCTGTCCGAGACACTGCCCCTGATGCCCGCCCCCAGCTGGGTGCGCAACAAGATCGAGGCCATCGCCGTGCGCGATGTCCTGCACTATCTCGTCGGGGCCGCGGAGCTTGACGGCCCGATCAACCGTACGTTCGACATCGGCTGCCGCCAGGTCCTCAGCTACGCGGGCATGATGCAGGAATACGCCGCGGAGGCCGGGCTCCCGCACCGCGTGGTCCTGGCGCTGCCCATTCCCGCGCCCAAGCTGGCGGGCGTATGGGTCGCGTTGACCACGCCGATTCCGCTCTCGATGTCCCTGCCGCTCGTGGAGTCCCTCCAGCACGACGCCGTCTCCCGGGAACACGACATCGACGCGTACATCCCCCCACCGGAAGGCGGACTCACCCCTTACCGCCGCGCGGTGGCCCTCGCCCTGGGCAAGGAGCGCGACGGCCAGGTGCAGACCACGTGGGCCAATGCCGGCGCCGACGCCGACCCGCTTCCCTCCGACCCCGACTGGGCCGGGCACCTGGTCTACCTGGATGAGCGCAGCTACTCCAGCGACGTCAATCCCAAGCACGTGTGGACCATCATCGAAGGGATCGGTGGGCAGAACGGCTGGTACTCCATGCCCCTGGCCTGGCGTGTCCGCGGCCTGCTGGACAAGGTCACCGGCGGGGCCGGGCTCCTGCGCGGCCGGCGGCACCCGCACCAGCTGGCCGAAGGCGAGGTGGTGGACTGGTGGCGGGCGGAACGGATCGAACGCGGCCGGCTGCTGCGGCTGCGCGCCGAAATGCGGGCCCCGGGCCGGGCCTGGCTGGAGCTCTCGGTGGAGCCGGAGGGAACCGGCAGCCGGTACCGCCAGCGGGCAATCTTCTTCCCGAAGGGTCTCAGCGGGCGCCTCTACTGGCTGGCGGTGCTGCCGTTCCACAGCCTGATCTTCCCTGCCATGTCGCGGAATATCACGGCCGCCGCGAAGGCTCTCCAGGACGAGAAATCGGAGCCGGCCGGGCATACCGCGTAGGATGTTTGGAGCCCGAAACGACCAGTTCCACCCCTCGGAGGACCCCCATGGCATTGAGTGCATCCACCAACCTTCCGCACCACGTTGACCGCGTCACCGCCGTTTTCGTCAATGAG
The DNA here is from genome assembly GCF_055412865.1 of Pseudarthrobacter ribosi. NCBI lineage: Bacteria > Bacillati > Actinomycetota > Actinomycetes > Micrococcales > Micrococcaceae > Pseudarthrobacter > Pseudarthrobacter ribosi. Next base: position 41,922 of record NZ_JBVAYZ010000009.1, read on the forward strand.
GACTTCCTGCGCCACACGAGTGAACTCGTCGGCGGCACGCTCGAATCCTTCTCCGTCGACGGTGACACGGCCGGCGCCTTCAGCACCACAACCGTGCGGACCATCCCGACCAACCGGATGCCGGACATTGCCAGGAAGTTCGTCGGCGAACGCCTGAAGGTGACGCAGCTCGAGAGCTGGGACGCCCCTGCTGCCGACGGCTCCCGGCTGAGCAACATCATCCTGAAAGTCTCCGGCGCGCCGCTGGACGTCACCGCCGTCCAGCGCCTCGTCTCCGACGGCGGCAGCACCCGGATCGAGCTCGAGGGCACCGTGACGTCCTCGGTCCCGTTCCTGGGCGGCAAGATTGCCGAGGCGGCCGAGCCGATGGTGGGCAAGGCCCTGAACCTCCAGTCCGCGCAGGCCCAGGCCTGGCTCGAAAGCCACTAGCACATGGAGCTGCCGGCAATCCTGGCCGTCGTCCTGATCGTGGCCGGCCTCTGGTCACTGGTGGTCTGGCCGCAGTTCCTGCGCCGGGTCATGAAGGATCCAAGGTCCCGCGACACGAACGGCAAAGCCACGCGCTTCCTCACCGTCCACATCGTCCTGGTCAGCATCTCCATGCTGCTCGGGGCGGCGACGGCGGCCATCGGGATTGCGGGCCTGCTCTAGCAGTGCGAGTAGGCAGCCGGGACGACCGAGTGGCGAAAGGCCGGTGAGTTGAGTGGACAACACGCTGTTCGAAGCCGTCCGACAGGACTTGAATCGCCCCATGAGCATGGACGGAATGGAGCGTGTGTGGCACGGCAACCATCGCAAACCCGGTGGACAAAACTGGTCAATGTATACAGCATTGACCCTTCTGGTTCTCATCCTGGGAATCATGGTCACGTATCCGCAGTAGCAGTGGATAATTCCTCACACTGTTACGACAGCCCCGGTCGAGATGCTACTCGGCCGGGGCTTTTCTGTGATCAGTCCGTCACGGTCCGCTGGGCCCCTGCCTGGCGAAGAGCGTCCTCGGCCGCGACCCAGGAGATCATGGCGCACTTGACCCGGGCGGCGTATTTGGCAACGCCCTCGAAGGCAGACGCATCGCCGAGGATCTCGGGATCCGCGGCCACTTTCCCCCGGGACCGCAGGACCTCGCGGAAATTGTCGATCACCGCCGTGAAGCTGCCGACGTCCATTCCTTCGGCCAGGTCGGCGAGCACCGAAGCCGAGGCCATCGAAATCGAACAACCCTCGCCGTCCCAGCGCAGCTGGGCGACCTTCCCGTCGGACACCGCCACGCGGACCGTGATCTCATCCCCGCAGACTGGGTTGAGCTGGTGCGACTGCCCGGACGTCGCCCCCGCGGGAACCGGCGCCTCCGCCAGCCCGCTGCCGGTACGGAGTTTCGCGTGTTCCAGAATGATCTGCTGGTACAGCTGTTCAAGGCTCATGCGGAAAAGTCCTTAGGCTCCAAAGTAGGCTCGGACCCCGGCGACAGCCGCGAGGAAAGCATCCACGTCAGACGTTGTGTTGTACAGGTAGGTGCTGGCCCTGGTGCTGGCCGTCAGGCCCAGGCGCCGGTGCAGCGGCTGCGCGCAGTGGTGGCCCACCCGGACGGCGATCCCCTTGCTGTCCAGGAACTGTCCGACGTCGTGCGCGTGCACACCGGCGACATCGAAGGAAGCGAGGCCGATCCGTTCCTCTCCGGGGGCCGGCCCGAGGACGCGGATGCCGGGAATCGATGAGAGGCCTTCGACGAGGCGCTGCCCAAGCAGGGATTCCCAGGCGTGAACGCGGTCCATGCCCGTCTCGGTGAGGTAGTTTGCCGCCGCGGCGAGTGCGATGGCCTGGGAAACCTTCTGGGTCCCCGCTTCGAAGCGCTGCGGGGCGGGCAGGAAGGCAGCGCGTTCCATCGTCACCGTGGTGATCATCGATCCCCCGGTGAGGAATGGCGGCAGCGCGTTCAGCAGATCCGACCGGCCGTACAGCACGCCGATGCCGGTGGGCCCCAGCATCTTGTGGCCCGAGAGGACCGCGAAGTCGACGCCCAGGTCCTTCACGTCAAGGGGCAGGTGCGGAGCTGACTGGCAGGCGTCCAGCACGGTCAGTGCACCGAACTGGCGGGCCATCGCCACAAGGGTCTTGACCGGGTTGATGGTGCCCAGGACGTTCGAGGCATGGCTGAAGGCGAGGACCTTGGTGGCCGGTCCGATAAGGCCGGCGGCGGAGTCGAGGTCCAGCACACCGGCATCGTCGACGGGGATGAACCGAAGTCTCGCACCGGTGCGCTGCGCGAGCTGCTGCCACGGGATGAGGTTCGCGTGGTGTTCCATCTCGGTGACGACAATCTCATCGCCGGCTCCCAGGGCGAATCGTGCCGCCGGCCCGGGGGCGCCCGGCAGGGACGAGTTGAGGAACGCGTAGCTGAGCAGGTTCAGGCCCTCGGTGGCGTTGGAGGTCCAGATGATCTCGTCGGCGCCCGCGCCGACGAAGGCAGCCAGGGTCTCGCGGGCGTCCTCGAACGACTCCGTAGCTTCCACGGCCAGCAGGTGCGCGCCGCGGTGAACGGCGGCATTCCGCTGCTCATAGAACTCCTGCTCAGCCTCGATGACGCTGATCGGGTTCTGCGAGGTCGCCCCGGAATCGAGATAGATCAGAGGGTGACCGCCCATGGGCCTGGAGAGGATGGGGAAGTCATTGCGGATCCGCAACACTTCGTCGTCGTTCAGGGCAGGCGAAAGCAGGGCCCGGGACTCTGACGTCGGCACAAAAGCCACGCTGGCCTCCTCGGATCGGGTGAAATGGACTACTTTCCATCATCCCACGGAACGGCGCACCGGATTCTGCCGGTAATTCTGCGAAGCTCCGTGGTGGGCCGTGGTGTCCCGTGTTGTCCCGTGTTGTCCCGCTGGGGGGTGGGACCTCAGGGCCGGTGCGAATCGCCGCCGGTGTCGATGAGGTCGACCCGGCGGCTGACGCCCAGTTTGGCAAACACCCGGTAGAGGTGTCCTTCCACGGTCCGCTGGGACACGCAGAGCTGCTGGGCTATCTCCGCGTTGGTGGCTCCGCCGGAAACCAGGTCCAGGATTTCGGTTTCCCGGGCGGTGAGTTCGGCATCCTGCTCAGGACGGACCAGGTCAATGTGGGCAGGCATGCCGGCAGCAGTCATCCGGTTCTGGATCTTGCGCTGGACAGCCAGCAGTTTCCGCTTGTCGGTGCTTTCGGCGAGGCATCGTTCCGCCTGTTGCGCCGCTTCGAGTGCCAGCAGCACATAGCCGGCCCGCAGCGCCTTGTCACTGATCCTGACGAGTGCGGCGTCGTCAGCGTGAAGCACCGCGAGCGCGTAGTCGTGCAGCATGCCGGCCTCCCGCCCCTCAACCGCGAGGCTGCTCCGGGCAAGACCTTCCGCGGCCGCCGTGTCCCCGCGGCGCACGGCCAGTCGCCTGATGTCTGTCTCAATCCCCAGCAAACCCTGCCGCCTGGCCTCCTCCGCCAGGCCGCCGAGCCTCCTGCTGACCTCGGCGACACCGCCCGGCGCTCCGCCGGCCGCGGTCGAGTACGCCTCGGCGAGCAACGGGAGTGCCCCCGGCCCGCGGTACCGGGACAGTCGGAAAGCGGTCGCGTGCTCCTCGGCCTCCCCCGCGTGGCCCACTACGGAGGCAGCGTATGCTGCGACCGAGTGGGCAAAGGGCAACAATTCCCAGGGATCGGCAATCGTGAGATCCTCGACGCCCAGAGTGAGTTCGGCAATTCCCTCCGGCATGCGCCCCTGGCGGACGCGGGCGAGGCCTCTCATCAGGTGCAGGATGCCACCGCTGAGCAGCAGCCGCGAGGGATAGTCCGCCTCGTACTCATCGAGGGCTGCGGCGAGAGCTTCCCATTCTCCGGCCCAGTTCAGGCTCAGGCTGTAGCGCACCAGAAGGTCTTCATATACGAGGGGCAACGCCAGGCTGGCGCTTCGCGCGCCCTGCCAGGCCTCCCGGGCCAGCCCCAGGCCGTCCACCACCCGGCCCTTGGCGCAGAGCAATTCGGCGAGCAGCGACTCAGCCGGGATCTTGAGCTCCTGCCGATCCCCGGCGGCCACCACCAGCCTGCTTAGCCCGCCCTCACGGTCCTCCTGGCTGCCGCTAGATTGGATCGCGGTCGGCTGGCTGCTGCCAGCGGCGATCCCCGCTGCCAGCGCGATCGCGGCCAGCTCCAGCCACGACGGCCCGGCTCCGGCCGCGCCGGTCCCCGGCGTCGTCGTTCGTCCCGACAGCCGGGCCGAGAGCAGGGCGGCCAGATAGCGGGCGTTGTCGTTCGACATGGGCTCCGCGAGCTGCAGGAATTTGGCGGACTGCTGGCGGTCGCCCAGCAGGTACCGCGCGTAAGCGATCTGCAAGCGGGCCTCGGGCAGCTTCGCAACATCGGAAATGGCCTCCGCGGTTCGCATCGCGGACCGGGCGTCGAGGGCGGCGTTGGCTGTGCACGCCGCTCTGAGGAGCTCGTCCGGCGGCACGGCGGCTCCGCAGTCCAGCGCCCACCGAACCCGGTTCAGAAATGCGGCCGGGGACACCGGCCCTCCCGGAGGAAGTGAGACAAAGCTGGCACGCAATCCCGCGCTCTTTCCCGCCGGAACCCATCGGCGAAGTATCTCTCCGATCAGAGGACTCGCGGGACGGACTGTCCGGTCGGCGCCTCGTGAGACGCTGATGATCCCGGCCCGTTCCAGGGAGTCGACAGCCTTCGGCCCGCCGAAGCCCAATAGTTGGCCCAGCGGCAGCGGTCCGGCCAGGGCCACTATCGCGGCGGCGGTCCTTTCCTCGGGTGACATCGACCGCAGTTCGTGACCGATCAGGTCAGCTACCGGAATATCGGCCAGGCCGGGGAATGAGATGAGGAACCAGATGCCGTGGCGCAGTGCCAGGGCCCCTGTGCTCCGGGCGTGTTCGATGAGGGACAGCAGCATGAACGGGTTTCCGGCGGAGGCATCGGCGAACAGCGCGCTGGCCCACGGCGAGACATCGGCGCGGAGCACTTGCTCGCAGAGTTGGTGCACCTCGGTCCGGGTGAGCGGCTCAAGGTCAAACTTCGCAACGATCCCGTCATCCCAGAGGGCCAGGAATTCCTCGGGAATCAGCAAACCCGGCCGGCATGTGGCCAGGACGCTGGCAGCACCTGTAGCGACCGCCTGCGCAACGAGCTGCGTCGTGCCGCGGTCCAGGCACTGGGCGTCATCGATCACGAATAGCGGCTTGCTGGGCTGGGACTTGATGCTGTCCGTCACGGCTTTGACAACGGCGGCATAGGAATCCAGGTCCTGGGCGGGCAGTTCGCCGAGGTAGGGCGAGAGCGCGCCGAAGGGCACGGCGGACAGTGTCGATGTTGCTGCGAGCCGGATCACGGCGGTGTGGGGCTGGAGTTCCCGGATGACCGCCCGGGAGACGGCGGTCTTCCCGGTGCCCGGGTTGCCGACGATGAGGGCACCGGAGCTCCCGCCGTCGCGCAGGCATCTGACGATGTCCTTGACGACGCCGGCCCGGCCCACCAGGGTGGCGGACTCCGTCAGGCTCTCCACCTGTTGTCCTCCCTGCGGCCACGCGTCGGCTCCCGGGCCGACCGGAGACGTGGGTGCCGGGTCCGCCCCGACCGCCCGGAGGTGAGGGCGCCGGGTCGGTCAGCCCAGGCGGGCGTGTTCCACTGGTCCGGAGATGACATCTTTGAGTTCCGACCTGCTCGCGACGTGGAGTTTTGCGTACACCTGGTAGAGGTGACCCTCAACGGTGCGGACAGAAACGTGCATCTCGTCCGCGATCTTTCGGTTGGACGTACCCGCGGCCGCCCTGACCGCCACCTCCGATTCCCGGGCTGTCAACGTGGAGGTCAGCAGTGAGAGCACGCCGTTCCTGGGGTTGCCGAACCGGTCTTCCAGGGACTGCTGCGTGCGCTGGGCCATCCGGAGGGAAATACGGTTCCCGGCGTCGTTGGCACAGCTGACCGCCTTCCTGGTCACGTCCCTGGCGAAGACCGCATGGCCTGCCGCGTCGGCGTCCTTGGACGTCGCCAGCAATTCCTCGCTGTCGGCATCCGCCAGCCCTTCCGCAAGCCGAGAGCACAGGCCGGCGAAGTGCCCGGTGACCTGTTCCGCAAGGTCGCTGAGTTTCTGGCTGGCCTGGCGGTCTCCCAGCCGGGCCACTGCTGAGAGGAACTGCAGTCCGGTAGCCAGCGCCGACGCGTCAGTGTCGATGTCAGCTTCCAGCTTCAGCGCGCGGAGGGCCTCTGTCTTCTGGCCGATTTCCGCCTTGGCAGACAGCTCAAAGTACCGGGTAATGCGGTTTACCAGCCACGATGCCCGGGGCTGCTGCTCCTCGACGTCCACCAGCAGGGCGCCTGCTTTTTCCTCATCGCCCTGGAGCGCGAATGCGTACGCACAGGCTGCGGTTGCGAGTCCGGCAACAGCGTCCGGATCGTGCACGCTGAGCTGCCAGACCCCGGACTGCAGCCGCTGGACGGCCCCCGTGAGATGGCCGCGATGGAGGTCCACGATCCCCTGGCCGATCTCGAACATGCCGCCCAGCCGGGCTTGCTGGTCCCAGGATTCCGAGGCGTCGGCCAGGAAGTCTGCTGCCTCCCGGAACTTCGCGGACAACAGCAGGAGCAACAGGAGCCTCCCACGGATTTCCCGGATCGACGCGTCGGAAAGGTCGAGGGTGCCAGCGGCCTGAATGACTTGCCTGCCGAGCCCCACCGCTCCCAGGACGTCGCCGGTGACAGCCCTCGCCTCACACAGCAGGCTCGCGGCGATGATCTTCGCTTCGCTGCCGAGGTCGGTGGAATCCGCGTCCTCGAACATTTGCAGGACATCGCCGTACCGGCCTTCGAAGGTGGCCAGCTCGGCATAGGCCAGGCGTACCCGCTCGGCCAGCGGACCCGGCGCCGCCCCGGCATCCCCGGCATCCCCGGCCACCGTGAGCCGCAGTTCAATCTCCTGCAGCCTTGCCAGTGCGCTGGCCGGTGCTGCGGGGCTGCGCCGGTCCAGTTCAGCCCACATCAGCTGCAGCGAGGCCCACTCCTCCAGTGCCAGTCCTTCACCGGTCCGCTGTTCAACGTCAGCCAGGATGCGGCGGGCGGCCTCGACGTTGTGCAGGGCGATGAACGCCCGGGCAGATTCAACGGCCACTTCCACCAGTTTCTCCCCGCCCGCGATTTCCCGGGCAAACCTCAGGGCGGACTGCGGGTCGGATGCCTTGTTCGCGATGCGGGCCGCCGCCAGGGCCAGCCTGGCGTCCACCTCTTCCCCGCAGTCCAAGGCCCACGCGACGGCCGTGGACCCCGCGCATTTGTCGAGGTCCTGGTCCTGGAGCACAGCTCCCAGCCGGCGGCGAAGCTCCGCACTGCGGCCGGGCGGCACGACACTGGCAACGATTCCGGCCGTGACCGGGTTGGCGATGCTCACCATGGGCGGGTGGTCATGGTTGACGCGGATCAGCGTCCGCTCCTGCAGCGTGTCAATGTCCTGCGCCCGGGACACGATCATCAGGGTCTGCAGGGGCAACGCTCCGGCAAGCGACAACAGCTCGAACACATCGCGCTGGCCGGGGCTGAGCCGGTTCAGGCGTGCCTTGAGCACATCCCGGATCTCACCGGCCAGAGCCACCGGTTTGCCCCCCAGAACCCAGGAATCCTGGTGTCGGACAATTGTTCCGAGCTTGATCTGTTCCCGTGCCAGGGAGTGCAGGAAGAGCGCGTTTCCGCCACTGGCGTTCCAGAGGGCGCGCGCCGCGGTGTGTGAGAAGTGCCCGCCATACTCCCGGGCAAGACTGTCGGCCGTTTCACGGAAATCGAACGGGCCAAGGTCCACCCGGCGCAGCAGATCGTCCTTCCAGAGTCCCATGATGTCGCTGCCCAGATTGGGCAGGTCAACGCATGCTGCGAGCAGCAGGACGTGGCCGCCGGCGCAGAGCTGGGCAACCATCATGGTGGAGAGCTCATCGAGGTCATGGGCGTTATCGACAAACAGCACGACACTGCGGCCCTGGGCCCGGGCATGAAGCAGCTGAGTCAACCCGCGCAGCACCATCAGCGGGTGTTCCAGGTGGGAGGCGTCGAGTTCGTTGAGCAGGACGCTCAAGGCACCGTACGGGAGTTTGGACGAAATGGAACTGCCCCGGACCTGGACGACCAGATAGTCGTCTCCCAGCTGTTCGAGGGCCCGCTGGGCGATGAAGGACTTTCCAGTCCCGTGTTCCCCCACGAGCACAGCTCCGCAACCCGACCCCGACGTCAGCGCTGCCACCACGTCTTCCACTATTTTGTGCCGTGCGTAGAGCTTCTCGGTCCGCCCTTTCCCCGGACGTTGGACGGCTGAAATCACATCTGTTCTGCCGCTGCCCACAGGCAGGCCGGCTACTTGCTGAAACATGAGAGAGACCTTCGCAATCAAAGTAATGACTACCGATACGTCCAACTTATTGACAGCAGGAAATTTGCGGATGCGTAAGTGCTACTCGATTACCAACGAGAGGGCGGGACCTGAACTACGTGGATGTACTCAGGACCCGCGCGCCGGAAAGTGTTCTGAACCAAGTAGTCGGACCGGCCCGTAGCCGCGTCATACGGGTCTGTCACGGCTGGCGTGCGTGTCGCCGCGGGCCTGGGAAGCTGCCGCGCCCCGGTGTGATCCTGTTCCGTGCCGTCACAGTTCTGGCACGGCCGCCCGGCCTGCGGGCGGCCGAGCCAGGACTGGGCCACTGAAAACTTAGGGAGCCGACGGCGGCTGGGGGGAGGAACCTCGGTCTCAGAAGGTTCCGACGCCGTCGGCTCCGTCAAAGGGGTTCACGCACGTGGCGGGAACCATTCGGGAGACCTATTAGGAGCGTTTGTAGAGTCTGTTGCACCAGTGCGGACCATCGTTCCCCACGCAGGCGATCCTGGCAGCTTCATCGATCTGCCCGGGCCACTTCCGCGTTGATGGCTCCACGTTCAAAGTCCTTCGTCAGGTGGTTTTCAGGTGGTTCCTGGTGCCTGAATACAATCTAGCGACTCGGACGCCTACCCCGCACCGGTAGTCCGTACTCGAATTCGTGGCGGATTCGGTTTGAACCGGTCGTCGAGGGTACTTGCCACGGCGTCCGGCTCGCGGCGCTTGTGCGGTCCGACTACGCGGTCACCATACCCGGACAGCCCGATGCCTACTTGCCGGCCCCCCGGAGCTACGCACGGCGGGAGGGAAAGGCTTGATGCCCGCTGTCCGTACCGGGCCGCCGCGGGCAGCAGGGCTGAGGGACGGAAACAGCCGGGCCGCAAACAGGGCCGGAGCCAGCTAGCTGGCTAGGATACTCCCGGCAACTGGTCCCTGCCTTTGATATTGAGCTTGGCGTAACTGCGGTACAGGTGGCCTTCGACTGTCCGGATGGATACCTGCAGCTCGGCGGCAATCTGGCGGTCGCTCAGGCCGCGAACCGCCAGCGCCACGATGTCGCGCTCCCGGCGCGTCAGCAGGCCAAGGGCGTCGGCGTCGGCGTCCTGTTCCTGGCCGGCGATGCTGTTTGCCCTGTCCAGGCACCGCTTCCGCTGGGACATTGCCATGCGTTCCCGCAGTGTGTCGCCGGCTGCCCGGTAGCCAGCCACAGCTGCATCATAGGCAAGTGCCGCGAAGCCCCACAGCTCGGCGTCTTCGCAGCTTTTGCCAGCCTCCAGATAGTCGGCGGCCAGGTCGGCGCTGACCGCCGCCGCATAGCGGCAGATCGCGGCGGCCCGGGGGCCTTCCAGTTCCGGTTGCAGTTCCAGCAGGCGGGTGGCCGCGTCCCGGTCTCCCAGTGCCAGGCAGAAGGCGAGCGAGTCGAACTCAAGGCCTGCCGTGGAATCGTCGCCGTGGGGCCGGCCCAGCGCCCGCAACTCGTCGACGGCGCCCGGGTAGTTCCCCAGTCGGGCTTTTCCGTAGATGACTGCCATCTGCGAGAGGTTGCGCAGGTAGCGTGACACCGCACGCGGAGCGGCTTCGTAGTCGGCGAGGAATGCCCCGGCCTTGGACTTGTCTCCGACTTCGGCGGCGGCGGCGAAGGCCATCGAGGACGTGAGGGCGAAGAGCTGCTGGGGATCAGCGAGCCGCAGTGATTCCAGGGCCGCGCTGAGGGTGTTCACGGCCTGAGCGGCCCTGCCTTGGTATAGCAGGATGATGCCTTGTGCGGCGTGGACTCCGCCGTCGAACGGGTTGAGGTTGCGTCCCGGTCCGGCGGTGACACCGGCCAGGAGGTTTTCGGCGGCTTCCCAGTCGCCACCGTGGATCACGGCCGCCGCTGCCCTCGCTACGAGGAACTCGGCGAGGAAGTACAGTTCGTCGTATCCGCCGCCCGCGCTTTCCAGAGCCTCGGACGCCGCGGCGAACGACTGGAGCGCCTTGCCCTGCACGAGAAGCCGTTCCGAGGTCAGCGCCAGCCGGAACGCAACCTCCAAGGAGTTGCTGGGCGGAAGCTGAGCGCCGGACTCCCCTTCGGCTTCCATGCCGGCACTGTCCGGGTATTCCCCCGCCAGCGCGAACACCATCGCGTGAATGGTGGCATAGCGTTCCCGGGTTTCCGCGAGGATTCGCTCGGCATCGTCCGGGTTGTCCCGGGCCAGCTGCTCCGCCGCTTCCAGGAGAGCCCCGGCACGGTCCATGATGTCGGCCGGCGCCTGGCCCAGGGCAGCCTGCACCGCAGCCCACATCATCGTTCCCGTGAGCAGGACAGCCACGCTGAGGCCCTTGGCGAAGTCGGCATCGAGGATGTCCCGGGCAGACGCGTAGTCCGAGGTGTTGAAGTAGGTCCGTGCCATCACGGCCCGTGCAGTCACCTGCAACTCGGGGTCCTTGACCAGGGCGGCGGCTTTGCGTGCCAGTTCATCCTCGCGGAGCCGGCTGGCCAGCACGGCTGCCCGCAGCAGCTGCCGATCGTCAACCTCCGCCCCGCATTCAATCGACCAGCTCACCTGGCGCAGCAAGCCTTCTGCCGATGTCGGTTCGTTGTCCATGAGCCGCAGGAGGCTCTGCCGGAGCTGGAGGCTGCGGGCCGGTGAAATCAGGTTGCGCAGCGTGTCGCCGTAGATGGAGTGCCAGAGCCTCAATTGCGGGTGCGGTGCCGGCGTAACCCGAATCATCTCGTGTTCGATGAGGGCCGCAACCGGGTCTTCGCCCACCGTGGCTTCAATCAAGTCGCGGGACACCGGCTCCGCCAGGGCAATCAGGTTCAGCGCCTGGCGTTCCTGCGGGGAGCGCCGGAGCAACTGCCGGCGCACGACGTCGGTCAAGCGGTCACCGTGGCTGTTGAGCGGACGGGTGAGCAGCCACACCCCGTTGCGTTGCAGCAGCGTGCCGTCGCTCTTCGCGTCGTCAATGAGACCGCTGAGCAGCAGTGGGTTGCCTTCGGAAGCTTTCCAGAGGATTTCGGCAACGCTCGGCAGGATCTGGGAATCCAGCGTGTGATCGAGGATGTCGTAGGTCTGCTGCTGGGTCAGGGGACGGAGGTCAAGGCGTTCCGCTATACCCTCAAACCACAGCTGCAGCAGCGGTTCCGGCAAGCCCGGCCTGGTGGCCGAGGCAACAAGCAGTTTCGCCCAGCCGGCGGCGGCGAGTTCCACCAGGATTCCGGCGGTCGCCTCATCAAGGTCATGGGCGTCGTCGACGACCAGCAGCAAGGGCTTCTGGGAAGCGCGGCGCTCTTCCTCCAGCCGCGACCAGAAGGTCCTGAGCACCGCCAGTTGCGAGGTGGCCTCCTGCACGGGCAGCCCGACAATAAACGGACCCAGCACGCCGTAGGGCACGTTCGCCAGCGAGGGGCTGCCGTGGATGCGGACGGGCGTCACGGCCGGCTGCAGTTCGGCCACCACGGCGTCCAGGAGGGTGGATTTGCCGATCCCGCTGTCGCCGAGCAGCAGAACTGCCACGTGGGTGCTCCCCTGGATGGCCTCCACCGCTGACCGCAGGTCCTCTACCCGCCCGGTCGGGGCTTTGGGTGCTTCCGCCGCCTCGGGGGCGGCCGCGCGGTTCCTAGATGAGTCCAAGCAGATCACTTCTCGAAGAAACTCCCAGCTTGGTGAACACCTGGTAAAGGTGGCCTTCCACTGTCCGCACAGAAATGCCGATGGCCAGGGCAATGTCCTTGTTGGAAACCCCGTTGCCGGCGAGGGTGGCGATCTGCCGCTCCCGGTCCGTGAGCAGCGGCCCCTTGTTCCTGGGGGTGATGGGCAGCGCCGGCAGGGAATCCGCGAGGCCCTCGAGGATGGCATGGGCGGCGCTGGCCTTCCCGCTCAGCCCCGCGGCCTTGGCGAAGTCGAAGGCGAGGGCTGCGCATCTGGCCTGGACGGCGTCGAGTTCCATGGCCGCGGCCTGGCTGGCAGCCTCAAGCATAACGGCGGCGTCCTTCTTACGGCTGCCTACGGCAATGGTTCGGGACAGCTCCGCGAGGGGCCCCTGACGCAACGCCGCGATGTCCTCCAGGAACTGGAAATCCTTGGTGGTGCCGTTGACCGTCGCGCCAAGCATGAAGATGCCGGCCAGAGTGTACCGGCCCGCCCGGTGATGTTCCTCGGCCGCGCGCACCAGCCGGTCCTTCGCCTCCGGATCCCCCAGCCACCGCGAGGCCATGTCCATGCAGAAATCCGCGGAGCTTCGGACCGCGAAACGCGCGGGACCGTCCGCTGACCGGGCCCGGTCCAGGTAAACGGTGGCCTGCACGGAGTTGCCGGTCTGGGCGTAGGCAAAGGCGGTGGCTGCATACGCCTGCCGCAGCGAGTGCAGGCTGGCCCGGACTTCAAGCTGCGCGATCGCGGCCAGGAGCGGGTCCAGGGCCATGTAGCCGCGGCCCGCGTACACATAGGCGAGACCGACAGCCAGATCAGTCGGCGCGCTGCCGGAATGCAGCCCGTGGCCGGCCCGGCCGCTGGCGTCCTTGAGCATGTCAATGCTCTGGCGCCAGTACCCGGACAGGAGCAGCACGTTGAAGGACCGCCACGCATAGTTTTCCCGGATCCGCGGAACGTTGGACCATTCCCCCAGCTGTCCGCCGATCTCGCGCATCAGCCTGCGGGCCTCGACTTCCTTGCCCGTCATGCAGAGGGCCTCCATCAGGATGATGCCTGATCTGAGCCGGTGCACGGGATCGACGTCGTCCACGTCCGAGGCGGCCGCTGCACTGAGCCGGTCCATCATGGGCGCGTAGTCGCCGACGAAGGAAAGGTAGTTGAACTCGCAGAGGTCCAGGCACAGCCGGGCCCGGGTCAGCCCTTTCGGTGACGCCGTCGGCAGCCCCCCGGCGAGTTCGCGGAGCCGCAGCCTGGCCTGCCGGATCAGCTCAGGGACCGCACCGGCCCGGTCCTGGAGCCAGGACATGCAGTCCGCCTTCGCGGCGATCAGTTCCGCGTATGCCTCCGCGCCGAGGGCGCCGAGTTGTGCCTCGGACACATCGTCCAGGGCCGCCATGGCCTGCAAGGGAAGCCCCAGCTGAAGGTAGGCTGCGGATTTCTGCAGCTGGCCCTCGGTCCATTCCGGATCCTTCGGGCTCAGGCTGCCAGCGCATTTGAGCGCGAATTTCGGGTCGAAAAGCCGGACAGCGGCTCCGGCAGCGGCCACGGCGTGGGCGGGCGCCAGGGGCGCATCGCAGTCGTGGGTCCAGGCCGCGTAGGCCAGCAGGTCCTCCACGGTCAGCTCGTTGAGCTCGTCCTGCTGGTGCCCGGGCACTTTGTCCCGCAACTCCAGCCTGCGCTCCACACTGAGCCAGTTGCGGACGATGTCGCCCAGATAGCGGTCCCCGAGCGAAACGAGGTGCCGGCCCGTCCGGTCGACCACGATCTGACCCGCATCTTCCATGTCCGCGATGACGCCGGGGCCGTACATCCGCGCCAGCCGAGCCAACGGCAGGGTGCGGGCACAGGACAGGACCTCAATGAGTTCCCGGGCCACCGGTGTTTCGCGGGCGTACCTGGCCCGGACGATGTCTTCCAGTGCGGTGCGCCCGTCCAGGACCACCTCATCCACCAGGGTCCAGACGGATCCTGAGAGCACGAGGTTGCCCCGTTCGATCTGCTCCAAGACCACGGCCTGCAGCAGGGTCGGGCTGCCGCCCACAAGATTGTGCAGCTGGCTGGCCAGGGCGCTGGACACCCGGTGCCCCAGCGCTGCCTGGAGCACCTCGAGGGTTTCGACCTCCGTGAGGTTGGCGAGCCGGACCTCGGCCAGCTGTCCGGACGTGATGAGCCAGTAAAAGTCCGGAGGAAGGTCCGTTGTGCGCTGGACGGTGGCAACGAGCCGCGCGGTCCGGGTCTGCACCAGGTTGAGCAGCACCCCGGTGCTCAACTCGTCCAGGGATCCGGCGTTGTCCAGCAGAATGACACACCTGCGTCCGGCCGCGTCGTCGCGGATCAGGGACGTGATGCCGTGCAGGATGGCTGTCGGCGAGCCAAGGGAGCTTTGCGGCAGGCGGGCGAGCGTGAAGGCCAGGCAACCATAGGGCGTAGCAGAGCCCGGTCCGGAGCTGCGGAGCTGGAGGGTGTAGACGTCGGGTCCGAAGCCCGCGATCGCGGCGCGTCCCACTTGGGTTTTCCCCACCCCGCGGTCACCGGTGATGACCACGCCCACGCGGTCCTCCGCGAGCAGGGCTCTGCGAACCCGGTCGGCGTCGGCGCTGCGCGCGAGACCTGACCACCTGTGCCGGTCCAGTGGACCGCCTACAGTGCCTTCTTCGGCGGGTGCCAATGTAGTGGAAACATTCCCCCAGCCCAGTGAATCCCTCGACATCTTGTTTCCTTCGTACCGCCTTGCGGACAGCAAGCCTGAGACCGTCCGCTTAGAAGTAGCGTATCCCTATCCCCCGACATGAGAGTAGAGCGATCATATCGGCATTTCCGGAAGCTTGGAAGAAATCCGAGGGTCTGCGGCGGTGCGTGACGCGCTCCGCCGCGGTGGAAGTTCCAGGGTTATTCCGGCTGCGGCGTCTTCGCCGGGTGGAACTGCTGCTGCGCCGCCATCAGGCCGTCGTGGACAAGGGCTTCCGCGGCGTCCGCCGCGGTGTCGATCAGGAACGGCAGTTCCTTCTTTTCCGAACCGGAAAAATCCTTCAGCACAAAGTCTGCGGTGTCCATTCTGCCCGGAGGGCGTCCCACGCCGACCCGGACCCGCAGGTAGTCCTTGGTGGCAAGGGCCTTGGAGATGTCGCGCAGCCCGTTGTGGCCCCCTTCGCCGCCGCCCAGCTTCAGCTTGACCGTATTAAAGGGAATGTCGATCTCGTCGTGCACGGCGATGACGCGGCCGGGCTCAATGTCGTAGAACTTGCAAAGCGCCGAGACCGGGCCGCCGGAGACATTCATGTAGCTCAGCGGCTTGGCCAGCACGACGCGCGGGCCGCCGATGCCCAGGCGGCCTTCCATGACCTGGGCCCGGGACTTGTGCGACTTGAAGCCGCTCCCGATCCGGGAAGCGAGTTCGTCGAGGACCATCTGTCCGACGTTGTGCCGGTTGTGGGCGTACTCGGCTCCGGGGTTCCCGAGGCCGACGATCAGCCAGGTGTCAGTCATGGATCAGTCCTTTGGTGCGGCAGTCCGGGTCGGGCGGCAGGTGGGCAGGCGGTGCAGACGACGGTGGCCGGGCCCCAACGGGACCCGGCCACCGAAAATCGCCGGAACTACTCGGCTGCGTCTGAGACCGAAGAACCTTCGGTCGTGTCGGCGGATGCTTCTTCCTCGGAGACCTCGGTGGCCTCGGAGACGTGCACGACGAGGGCCTCGGCGTCGGCCAGCAGGACGGAGCCCTTCGGCAGGACCAGGTCGGAAGCGTGGATGTGCTCGCCGGCCGTGCGGCCCTCGATGCTGACCTCGACGGCGGTCGGCAGGTGGGTTGCCTCGGCCTCGAGGGAGACGGTCGTCATTTCCTGGTTGAACACGTTGCCCGGGGCCAGCTCGCCGGTGACGTGCACGGGAACGTCGACGGTGACCTTTTCGCCGGTGCGGACGGTCAGGAGGTCGAGGTGCTCGATGATCTGCTTGATCGGGTCCCGCTGGATGTCCTTGACCAGGGCCAGGTGCTGTTCACCGTTGATGTCCAGGGTCAGCAGTGCGTTGGCACGGCGGACGGCCAGGGTGGTGGACTTCGCCGGGAGGGTGATGTGGATGGGCTCTGCGCCGTGGCCGTAGATGACGGCCGGGATCAGGCCCACCATGCGGGCGCGGCGGGCGAAGCCCTTGCCGAATTCGGTGCGTACTTCTGCTGCGAGCTTCTGCTCAGACATGGGGATCTCCTAGTGGACTAGCGGTGGTCAGCAAGGGCGGAGGTCTGTTTGCGACCTTCAACGCCGGGTGGCCGTGAGGCCGCCCTTCCGAAGGGAGATTCAGACCCAGTCGATAACGGAGACCAGCAGTCCGGTGAGCCGTGAACACGGCTTACCGGCGCTCTCCCTCGCCAAGGTTTCGGTACAAGGCTACCAGCGCGGGCACGGTTTCAGGAAAACGTGCCCGCGCGGGCGGTCGGCCGGGCAGGGCCCAGACTGGCGTCAGGCGTTGCCGTCGAACAGGCTGGTGACGGAGCCGTCGTCGAACACTTCGCGGATGGCGCGGGCAATCAGCGGCGCGATAGACAGCACTGTGAGCTGGGGGAAGCGCTTGCTGGCGTCAATCGGGAGGGTGTTGGTGACGACGACCTCGCGGGCGCCGGACTCGGACAGCCGCTGCGCCGCGGGATCGGAAAAGACGGCGTGCGTGGCCGCGATGATGACATCCTTCGCCCCGGCGTTCTTGAGCACCTGGACCGCACCGGAAATGGTGCCCCCGGTATCGATCATGTCGTCGATCAGCACGCAGGTGCGGCCTTCGACCTGGCCGACGACCGTCTTGGACACCGCCTGGTTCGGAACGGTCAGGTCGCGGCTCTTGTGCACGAACGCCAGCGGCGCGCCGCCGAGGCGCTCGGCCCACTGCTCGGCAACGCGGACGCGGCCGGTGTCCGGGGAAACCACCGTGATGTCGTCCGCGCCGACGCGGGTGCGGATGTAGTCCGCCAGCAGCGGGATTGCCATGAGGTGGTCGACGGGACCGTCGAAGAAGCCCTGGATCTGCGAGGTGTGCAGGTCCACGCTCATGATGCGGTCGGCGCCGGCGGTCTTGTACAGATCGGCAATCAGGCGGGCGGAAATGGGCTCGCGGCCGCGGCCCTTCTTGTCCTGCCGGGCGTACGGGTAGAACGGAGACACCACCGTGATGCGCTTGGCGGAGGCCCGCTTGAGCGAATCGATCATGATGAGCTGTTCCATCAGCCAGTTGTTCAGCGGGGCGGGGTGCGCCTGGATGACGAAGGCATCGGTGCCGCGGACGCTCTCTCCGGCCCGGACGTAGATCTCGCCGTTGGCGAAGTCGTAGGCATCCAGGGGCAGCAGCTCGGTGCCGAGCTCCTTGGCGATTTCCCTCGCCAGCTCAGGATGCGCGCGCCCAGCGGCAAGCACCAGCTTCTTCTCGCCGCGTGCCGTAATTTCGCTCATTGTTGCTAGCCCTCTTCTGTAGATGCCGGAGTACTGGAGGAAGTCGTGGTGGCGCCGGCGGCCGCGGCCAGGGACGCGGAAACCGAATCCGGGCGGTTCGCCAGGACCCAGCCTTCGGTGTTCTGCTGCCGGGCCAGGGACAGGACCAGGGCGCCGGGCGGCACGTCGCTGCGGATCACAGCCCCGGCACCGCTATAGGCGCCGTCACCGACCTGCACGGGAGCAACGAACACGGTATTGGATCCGGTGCGGACGCCGGAACCGATAACCGTGCGGTGCTTCTTCTCCCCGTCGTAGTTCGCGGTGATGTTTCCGCAGCCGATGTTGGTGTCCTCACCGATCTCGGCGTCACCGGCGTAGCCGAGATGGGACAGTTTGGAGCCGCGGCCGATGGTGACGTTCTTGGTCTCGTAGAAGGCACCGATCTTGCCGGTCTCGCCGAGGACGGTTCCGGGGCGCAGATAGGTGAACGGACCGACGCGCGCCTTGGCGCCGATCGTGGAACCGGAACCGTGCGTGCGGATCACCTTGGCGCCCTCCCCCACGTGGACGCCGGTGAGCGTGGTGTCGGGGCCGACGACGGCGTCGCGGGCCACCGTGGTGGCGCCGTGGAGCTGGGTGTTGGGCAGCAGCCGGACGTCCTCGTCGAGGGTGACGGTGGCGTCGATCCAGGTGGTGGCCGGGTCGACGACGGTGACGCCGGCCCGCATCCAGGCCTCGACGGTGCGCCGGTTGAGTTCCGCGCCGAGGGCCGAGAGCTGGACCCGGTCGTTGGCGCCCTCGACCTGCCAGCGGTCTTCGGTCACGACGGCGGCGACGCGGCCTCCGGCGGCACGGGCCAGGGCCAGCACGTCCGTGAGGTACTTCTCGCCCTGGGCGTTGTCGGTGGTGACGTGGCCCAGGGAATCGCGGAGCACGGAGGCGTCGAAGGCGTAGATGCCGGAGTTGACCTCCCGGATATCACGTTCGGCGTCGGTGGCGTCCTTGTGCTCCCGGATTCCGGTGACCGTTCCGTCCGCGGCCCGCAGGATCCGGCCGTAGCCGGTGGCGTCGGACAGGACGGCGGTCAGGACGGTGACGGCGTTGTGCCCGGCCTCGTGGCTGGCGACGAGCTCGGCGAGCAGCCCGCCGGTGAGCAGCGGGACGTCGCCGTAGGTGACGACGACCGTTCCGCTGAGCTGCCGCTGGGGGTGAAGCGCGTCCAGGGCGTCGAGGGCGGCCTCGACGGCGCGGCCGGTGCCGGGCACGTCGTCCTGGTCAACGATCAGGGCGGCCGGATCGATGGCGGCGATGTGGGCGGCCACGAGGTCGCGCTCATGCCGGACGACGAGGGCCAGTTCCTGCGGCCGGATGGTGCGGGCGGCGTGTAGCGCGTGGCCGACGAGGGACCGGCCGCCGATCTCGTGGAGGATTTTGGGGGTACGGGACTTCATCCGCGTACCGGCACCTGCAGCTAGGACGATGACGGCGGCTGGGCCGGTCTTCTCGGGGCTCACGTACGGGCTCTCCTTGCTCAGCGGCTTAGCGCATGCCGCTGCTTGGTGGAT
This sequence comes from Pseudarthrobacter ribosi, assembly GCF_055412865.1. Taxonomy (NCBI): domain Bacteria; kingdom Bacillati; phylum Actinomycetota; class Actinomycetes; order Micrococcales; family Micrococcaceae; genus Pseudarthrobacter; species Pseudarthrobacter ribosi. Next base: position 60,919 of record NZ_JBVAYZ010000009.1, read on the forward strand.
CTGGGTGGCCGGCGGCTGAGGCCAGATGGTGCACCTCGGTTGCCGGATCCGCACGGCTTGGGCGGGCCGGACTTAGGTCACGGCACCGGATTCATCCTACTGGACTCACGCCGGGCCGCGCCCGGCGGGTGCCGTTTCCCGGCCCCCGCGACGCACGGTAGTTCCGCCCATAGGACTCGAACCTATACTCCACGGCTCCAAAGGCCGGGGTGCTGCCATTACACCAGGGCGGACCATGCCTAGGCACTGAGCCTGTGGCACGAGAGTCAATTCTGCCACACTGCGTTGTCCCCACGTGCTGGCGTCGCGGACGCGGCCCTGCGGCACCCCTCCCGGTGGATGATGTGCGGCATGATGGAGCTGTGAGCAACAGCACAGGGGTGCCCGGAGGGGCGGGGGGCCGCAGCGGGAGGCCGGCACGGTCCGCCGGGCACGTCCCCCGGGTCCGGATGACGGGGCCCCAGCGCCGCAGCCAGCTCATCGGCATCGGCCGGGGGCTTTTCGCCCTCCGCGGGCTGGACGGGACCACGATCGAGGAGATCGCCGCCGCCGCAGGCGTTTCCAAACCGGTGATCTACGAGCACTTCGGGTCCAAGGAGGGCTTGTACACGCAGGTCGTTGACGGCGAGTTCCGGATCCTGCTGGGCTCCATCAGCGACGCGCTATCCGAGGAGGCAAAGCCGCGCGTCCTGGTCGAGCGGGCCGCCCTTGCCCTGCTGAGCTACATCGAGGACCGCACCGAGGGCTTCCGCATCCTCATGCGTGACGCCCCGCCGACGCAGCCCGAAGGCGCCTTCTCCACCCTGATCTCCCACGTCACGGCCCGCGTGGAGTACATCCTGGCCGATGAATTCGCCCGCCGCGGCTTCACCTCGGCCGACGGCGCCATGTACGCGCAGATGCTGGTCGGAATGGTGGCGATGACGGGCCAGTGGTGGCAGGACAGCCGTACCCCGGACAAGCGCGAAGTCGCCGCCCACCTGGTCAACCTCGCCTGGAACGGCCTCACCGGGCTCCAAAAAGACCCCGAACTCCGCGGCGACGGCTAGGAGCCGCCGGCGGAACGGGCGGCGTGCTGTGGGCGCCCAGTGGGACATGCCCTCCCCCGGGCCCAAGGACTGGGCATAACACCACCATGTCCAACCGTCGCCTGCCCCGCGGGACATGTCCCGCGGGGGAACGGACGGCGTGCTGTGGGCGCCCAGTGGGACATGCCCTCCCCCGGGCCCAAGGACTGGGCATAACACCACCATGTCCAACCGTCGCCTGCCCCGCGGGACATGTCCTGCGGGATTTGAGTCGCCCGGGGGGACATGTCCTGCCGTGCCGCAGCGCGCGGGGCATGTCCCCCCGGGTCCGGGCGGCTACTCGCCGAGGACTTCGAGGGCTCCCAGCCATTCGAGTTCGAGGGCTTCGCGTTCGACGGCGAGGTCCTTGAGCTTCTTGTTGAGCCCCGCGAGGTCGCCTACGCCGGAAGGGTTGGCGGCCGCCGCGGTCATCTGGGCGTGGACCTTGTCCTCCTGCTGCTTGAGCTTGCCCAGCTGGCGGTCGATCCGGTTTTTGGCCTTGCGGGCGTCCCGTTTTTCGGCTTCCGAGGCCCCGGCCGCGGCGGGCGCGGAAGGGCCGCTGGCGGCAGTGACCGGGTTGCCGCCGCCGGTGATGGTGGAGCCGGCAAGCGCCGCTTCGCGCAGTTCCAGGTACTGGTCCACACCGCGCGGCAGGGCACGGATCTTGCCGTCGCCCAGGAGCGCCATCTGGTGGTCCGTGACGCGTTCCAACAGGTAGCGGTCGTGGCTGACGACGACAAGCGTGCCCGGCCAGCCGTCCAGCACGTCCTCGACGGCGGCCAGGGTGTCGGTGTCGAGGTCGTTGGTGGGCTCATCGAGCATCAGCACGTTGGGCTCCCCCACCAGCAGGCGCAGCAGCTGGAGGCGCCGGCGTTCACCGCCGGAGAGGTCCTTGACCGGGGTCCACTGCTTCTCGTTGGTGAAGCCAAGCTGCTCCACGAGCTGTCCCGCGGTGAATTCCTTGCCGCCGACGTTGAAGGAGCGCTTTTCGCGCTCGATCACCTCGATCACGCGCAGGTCCGAGACGTCATCGAGTTCCTTGACCTCCTGGGTGAGGACAGCGGTGACAACCGTCTTGCCGCGCTTGACCTTCCCGGCGCTGGGCTGGATCTCGCCGTTGAGGAGCTTCAGCAGGGTGGTCTTGCCGGCGCCGTTGACGCCGACCAGGCCCAGCCGTTCACCGGGGGCGAGCCGCAGGGTGATGTTGTCGAAGAGCTTCTGCCCGGGTTCGCCGCCGAGGAAGTCGAGGGAGACGTTCTCCAGGTCCAGGACGTCCTTGCCGAGCCGGGCCGTGGCCATCTTGCTCAAGGCCGTCGAGTCGCGCGGCTCAGGGACATCCGCGATCAGGGCGTTGGCCGCCTCGATCCGGAATTTGGGCTTGGCGGTGCGGGCCGGGGCGCCGCGCCGGAGCCAGGCGAGCTCCTTCTTCACGAGCATCTGGCGCTTGCTTTCCACCACGGAAGCGGAGCGGTCACGTTCGGCGCGGGCAAGCACATAGGCGGCGTACCCGCCGTCGAACGGGTCCATGATGCCGTCGTGAATTTCCCAGGTCTTGGTGCAGACTTCGTCGAGGAACCAGCGGTCGTGGGTGACGACGAGGAAGGCGCCCTGGTTGGCCCGCCACCGGGTCTTCAGGTGCCTGGACAGCCACGCGACGCCTTCGACGTCGAGGTGGTTGGTGGGTTCGTCGAGCATGATGACGTCGTGGTCCTCGATCAGCAGCTTGGCCAGCGCGACACGCCGCTTCTGCCCGCCGGAGAGGGCGTGGACGTTGGCGTGCCAGTCGACGTCGGACACGAGTCCGCCCATCACTTCGCGGATCTGGGGATTGCGGGCCCATTCGTAGTCGGCCTGGTCACCGACGATCGCGGCGCCGACGGTGAGGTCGCCGTCGAGCACGTCGCTCTGGTCCAGGTAGCCGATGTTGACCTCGCTGCGCTTCGTCACCCGGCCGGTGTCCGGGGTGGCGCGCATTGCCAGCAGGCGCATCAGCGTCGACTTGCCGTCGCCGTTGCGGCCGACCATGCCGATCCGGTCGCCCTCTTCGAGCCCAAGGGTGACGCCGTCAAGAACGGTACGGGTTGCATACGAGACCGTGAGGTTCTCGCCGCCGAGCAGGTGTGCCACTGGGAACTGCTTTCCTAGAAAGAAAAAATTATGCCGTGCAAAATTTGCTCAGGCTTGATCGGCCCGAGCCCACTGACGTCGTGCTGATCACGACAATCCTATTAAAGGAGCGTATCGGAGATGATGCGCGCCCCGTGAACCGGGCCGTGCACCGCCATGGCGTCCAGGCCGTGGTGCCGGAGGTCGTCGGCCAGCCCTTCGGCGGCCGCCGGGCTGTGTGCCAGCATTGCGACCGTGGGTCCGGATCCGGACACGATCCCGGCGATCGCCCCCAGGGACTCACCGAGCCCGAGGGTGTCCCGCAGGCCCGGCGCCAGCTCAATCGAGGCCCGCTGGAGGTCGTTGACCAGCACCCGGCTTAGGGCATCGGCGTCGCCCGCCCGCAGGGCCTGCAGGATCATCGGGTCCACCGCCTTGGGCTCCTCGACCGCCGCATCTTCGGCGGCGCGGAGCCGGTCCAGGGTCCGGTAGACGTCCGGGGTGGGCAGGCCGAAGTCCGCGGCCACCACGACCCAGTCGGTCTGGGCCTTGACGAGGGCCGGCGAGAGTTCGTCGCCGAGACCGAGTCCGACGGCGGTGCCGCCGAGCAGGGAGAAGGGCACGTCGGCGCCGAGTTCCGCGGCCAGATGCGCGAGCTCCTCGCGTGACAGCCCGCTGTTCCACAGCGCGTCACAGGCCAGCAGGGTGGCCGCTGCGTCCGCCGAGCCGCCGCCCATGCCTCCGGCCACTGGCACCCGCTTCGTGATTTCAAGGTGGACGCCGGTGGAGTGTTCCGAGACATCGGCCATGATCGCGGCGGCTTTGTAGGCAAGGTTGCGCTCGTCCAGGGGAATGTCGATGCCGTCGAGGTCGAGGGTGCTCGCCGGGCTGATGCTGACGGTTATCTCCCCGGTGTCCGTGCTGGTGGCGGCGACTTCCTCATAGAGGGACACCGCGAGGTAGACGCTGGCGACCGAGTGGTAGCCGTCGGCGCGCAGCGGCCCGACATCCAGTGAGACGTTAACCTTGCCGGGAGCCTTGACCCGGACAGTCCTCGCGGCAAAGCGCCCTCTCACTGCGTTCATGGCTCCACGCTATGGCATGGCGGGGTCAGGCTCCAAGCACGGCACCGGACCGGCATCACTGTTTCGGGGCTGACGCCGGTGTTAGGGAGCCGGCCGCGCGTGGGCTTCCGCGATCCGGGAAAACGCCGCGATGTCGATGACCTCACCGCGGGCGGTGGGATCGACGCCGGCGGCCCGCAGGCACCGTTCGGCCTCCGCAGCGCTGCCGGCCCACCCGGTCAGGGCCGCGCGAAGGGTCTTGCGGCGCTGGGCGAAGGCCGCATCGATGACGGCGAAAACCTGTTCGCGGGTGGCCGCGGTGACGGGCGGTTCCCGGCGGGTAAACGCCACGAGGCCGGAGTGGATCTTGGGCGCGGGCCAGAACACGTTCATGCCAATGACCCCGGCCTTGCGCATGCTGCTGTACCAGGCGGCCTTGACCGAGGGAACGCCGTAGGTCTTGGATCCCGGTCCGGCGGCGAGCCGGTCCGCCACCTCGTCCTGGACCATGACCAGGCCGTGGCGGAGGCTCGGGAAGCGCTGCAGCAGGTGCAGGACCACCGGCACGGCGACGTTGTAGGGAAGATTCGCCACGAGCGCGGTCGGCTCCACGGGGAGTTCGGTGACCCGCATCGCGTCGGCGAGGACCAGGTGGAAGTTACCGACGGCCTCCGGGCGCCATTCGGCGACGGTGGCCGGAAGTTTGCCGGCGAGAACCGGATCGATCTCCACCGCGACGACCGAGCGGGCGGCGTCGAGCAGGCCCAGGGTCAGGGACCCCAGCCCGGGCCCGACTTCCAGGACCGTCTCGTCCGGGTGGATATCCGCCGCGGCGACAATCCGGCGGATGGTGTTGCCGTCGATGACGAAGTTCTGGCCGAGCGTCTTCGTGGGACGGACGCCGATCTCCTCGGCCAGCCTGCGGATGTCGGAGGCCCCCATCAGGGGCGGGGGCGCGCTGGCCGGCGTACTGCTGGGCGCACTGCCTGGCGCGGAGGGGGTCGGTTCAGTCACCTAGGTATCCTATCCCGCTGGCCGGTCCGGGCATGGCAAAGGCCGGGTCCGAAAAACCGGACCCGGCCTGGGCCGGGCATCCGCTGCCGTGGTCAGCCGCTGCGGAAACCCTGCGATTTCACCGTCTCGCCACACACGCCCTCAGCCGGGTGAGGTGCCGGCCTGGCTCTCCTAGCGTGAGGCTGCCCAGCCGCAGCCCCAGGGCTGCAGGCCGCGCTGCGCGTAGACGCGGTTGGCGATGTCGATCTGCTGGGCCTTGGTGGCCAGGCTGGCGTTCGGGGCGTACGCGCCGCCGCCGGATCCAAGCCAGGTACGGACGTCGAACTGCAGTCCGCCGTAGTAGCCGTTGCCGTTGTTGATGGACCAGTTGCCCGTGGACTCGCACTGCGCGATCTTGTCCCACATGGCTTCGTTCATCATGGCAGGGGCTCCGGCGCCGGTGTTGGCGCCGGTGCTGGCACCCGCCTGTGCTGCCGGCTTCGGTTTCGGCTTGGTGCCGAGGGTGATCTTTTCGGTGACCGGCTGCGCGCCGACGGACTGGGACACCAGGGTCCGGGAGGCTTCGCGGCCGTCGACAAGGACCAGCTTGAAGCTCTTGTTGATGGAGCCGGCCACCCCGGCCTGGGTCACTTTCTTTTCGCCCGCGGTGAGGCCGGCGTCCTCCGTGGTGACGGTTCCAAACGGCACGGGTTCGGCCGCTTCTGCCGTCTGGCTGGCGTCCACGCGGGACACCTTGATCACCATGTCGTTCACGACCGGTGCGTTCCCCGGCTGCGAGACGCGGTCGCTGGCGCCCAGCGTGATGCCGGCGTCGGCGAGGAGCTGGCCGACGTTGGCGGCTGTCGTGGTGGTCGTCCCGGCGTTGCCGTCAGCGACGATGCTCACGGACTTCGGAGTCGAGATGGACAGGAAGGAACCGGAGACGGCAAGCTGTGCCTCCTTCGGAACGGACAGCTCGGAGGCACCGGCGACGCCGAGTTCGGTCACGAGCCCCTCAACCGTGGGCGAGGTGGTGCTGATGGTCCGCTCCGCGCCGTCCAGGCTGACCTTGACGGCCTTGGCGAGATTGACGTTGATGACGGAACCGTCCCGGACGTGGGAATCAGCAGCCGGCGTGATCCGGTCGGAGGGCTGGAGTTCAAGGTTGGCACCCTTCACGACCTGGCCGACAGTGCCGCCGAAGGTCTGGACTGCACTCACTTTGCCGTCGACGTTGAGGGTGACTGTCTTGTTGTTGCCGACGAAGGCCACGAGCCCCAGCACCAGGGCCACGAGCACCACGAGTTGCGTGCCGACCTTGACGAAGCTGAACTTGCCGTCCGATGTGAAGAACTTGACCACGATTGCCCATATCTTTTGGACCATCCGGGCACGGGGAAACGTGCACAGCTCCACCCTCCGCGGACAGCCCGAAGGCCGCACCGTAGGGGTGCGTTTTGTCAGCGGAAGCTGTGTGCACTGCCACACTCACAAACGAGAGCGCGCATATGGATCGTTCGCCACGATGCGCGCCCTGCAGGAGTGAAATTTTCCGAAGGCCTTCCCCGACCCCGGCTAATAGTTGACCACTGTAACCGGAGCGTTATAAAGCAGACAACATTTCGTGCATACCTGGTATCCATCCCAGCGGGGGGATTTGTGGCCTGTCAGTCCCAGGATCCGTATGCCTGCAGGGTATTTCCGGCGATCCGGGAGCACATTTCCGAGAGCTCCCATCCAGTCAATTCGGCCATGGCCCGGACCGTGTAGGGGACCATATAGCTCGCGTTGGGGCGGCCGCGGTGCGGATGCGGGGTGAGGAACGGGGCGTCGGTTTCAACCAGGATCCGCTCCGGCTCCGCGATGGCCAGGGCGGCCCGCAGGTTGGCGGCGTTCTTGAACGTCAGCGTCCCGGCGAAGGACATGTACCAGCCCTCGCCATTGCAGATCCGGGCCAGCTCCTCCCCGCCGGAGAAGCAGTGGAACACCACCCGATCCGGGGCGCCCTCCTCCCGCAGCACCTGCACGACGTCGTCGTGGGCGTCACGGTCGTGGATCTGCAGTGTCAGCCCGAGGCGTTTGGCGATATCGATGTGGCGCCGGAAGGAATAACGCTGATGGGCCAGACCCTCGCCCTCGGTGCGGTAGAAATCCAGGCCGGTCTCGCCGATGGCCCGGATCCGCGGGTGCGCTGCGAGCGCCTCGATCTCGGCCAGCGCCTCCTCCAGTTCGCCGCGGGCGGCGTAGCCAGGCGCGTCATTGGGGTGGAGGGCGACGGCACCCAGCAGCCGCGAATCCAGCTCGACCGCCTGCACGGTGAACCGGGACGATTCCAGGTCGCACCCCACCTGCACGGCCCCCTGGACCCCCACGGCTTCGGCGGCATCCAGGGCCTCGGCGACGCTGACCGTGACGTCTGCGTTGGGGAAATCCAAGTGGGTGTGGTTGTCCATAACCGGCACCGGGAGAGGCTCCGGCGCCGGCGGATACCCCTGCCTGCCGGTGCCATCACTGCCGGACGCACGGAACGGGAGGGGCGTCAGTGGGGTGATCATCGTCCAACCCTATCGGCGCTGCCGAGCCCGCATGAACCCGCGCGGCCCGCGAGTTAACGTGACCGCGCTATCTCCCGTCCGCAAGACCGGCGGACTCCCGCCCGCAAGACCGGCGGAGATTTCCCCCGGAACTCTCTGTCAGGGCCGGCAGTTGTGTTAGTACTCTGTTGTAAAGACTGGCTTTAGGACCAGGAAATCATCAACGGCCAGAAGCAGATGGCCAGAATCAGAAGGCTAGGAATAAACGGTCAGGAACACAGGCACACACCCGACGAGTGGCCCGGCAGGCTCCCTGCCGAACCGTCCCGGGCAACCACCAGGGCTGAAAGGCTACCGATGGACTACCACCGCATCTCCCTAGACGAGGCCCTTCCCGAGGGGCAGGGCGGCAGGGAAGATTCCGCCGTGGCCGGGCCCCCGCTGACCCGCCGGCCGGCCCAGCCGCCCGCGGCAATGGACGCAGAGGCGTTCCGGTCCGCCAGCGAGCGCATCCTGACCGCCATCAACACGGTGATCGACGGCAAGGCCGAGGCGGCCAAGCTGGCCCTGACCGTGCTCCTGGCCCAGGGCCACCTGCTCCTCGAGGACGTCCCCGGGGTCGGCAAGACCCTGCTGGCGAAGACCCTGGCCCGCACCATCGACTGTTCGGTGAGCCGCATTCAGTTCACGCCCGATTTACTCCCCTCCGATGTCACCGGCGTGTCCATTTACAACCAGGCGTCGAGGTCCTTCGAGTTCCGGCCCGGGGCGGTGTTCGCCAACATAGTTATCGGAGACGAAATCAACCGCGCGTCGGCCAAGACCCAGTCGGCCCTGCTGGAATGCATGGAGGAGCACCAGGTCACGGTGGACGGCACGTCCTACCGGCTCGACGAGCCGTTTATGGTGGTGGCCACGCAGAACCCGATCGAAATGGAGGGGACCTATCCGCTGCCGGAGGCGCAGCGGGACCGTTTTATGGCGCGGATCTCCATGGGCTACCCGGACAAGGAGGCCGAGATGGAAATGCTGGAGACCCATCAGGCCACGTCCCCGCTGGCCAAGGTCACTCCCGTCGTCACCGCCGGAGAGGTCGCGTCCATGATTGCCACGGTGCGGCAGGTCTACGTCTCCCAGTCGATCAAGGAATACACCGTGTCCCTGGGCCGCGCCACGCGGGAAAGCGCGAAGCTCCGGCTCGGCGCGAGCCCCCGGTCCATGCTCCAGCTTCTGCGCGCCGCCAAGGCCACCGCGGCCCTGGACGGCCGGGACTTTGTGCTGCCGGACGACGTCGTCAGTGTGGCCGAGTCCGTCCTCGCCCACCGGATCATCCTAGACCGCAAAGCCGCGAGCGCGGGCGAGACCGCCCAGAGTGTGGTCCGTGCCGTCCTGGCGAAGATCCCGGTCAGCCCGGACCTGGCGGCCGCCCCGGCTGCCGCGCTGCCGAATCGCAGCTAGGGGTGGCCCGGGCGTGGCGCTGACCGATCGGTTCCCCAGGCACATCTTCACGACCCGCGGCTGGGGCCTGCTGGGTGCGGGGGCGGTCTTCCTGCTGGCAGCGCAGGTGATGGGGCGCCGGGACCTGCTGGCGCTGGCACTGCTGCTGCTGGTCCTGCCGCTGCTCTCGCTGGCCGGGACCCGCGTGCTCAAGCCGAACTTCAGCGTCTACCGGGAGTTCAGCCCGGCCAGCGTCGAAACGGGGGCGACGACGACGGTCCGGCTGGCGGTCGCCCGCACCGGCACCGGCTCCGGCCACGCGCTGATGGAGGAGCGTCTGCCCTCCCGGTTCGGTGAATCCCCCGTCTTCCGGTTCCCGTCGCGTTCGGCGGTGGGCGGGACCAGCCGCTACGAGTACCATCTGCGTTCCGGGAAACGCGGCCAGTTCCTGGTCGGGCCGGTCACGGCCGAGTTCAGCGACCCCTTCGGGCTGTCCCTGCACCGCCACGCCATCGACGGCGGCGACGTCCTCACGGTGACGCCCGCCGCCGTCGAACTTCCCGTCACCGGCCTGGCCGGCGCCAGGGGGCACGACGGCGTCACCGCCACACGCATCCGGGCCAATCCCAGCGACGACGACGTCATGACGCGGGAATACCGGCACGGCGATCCGATGCGCCGCGTGCACTGGGCGGCGACGGCACGGCACGGGGAACTGATGGTCCGCCAGGAGGAATCCGTTACCACGCCGGAGGCGACCATCATCCTGGACCAGCGGCTCTCGGCCTTCATACGCGGCGCTTTTTCTGCCGGCTCGACGTCGTCCGCCCGCGGTCCCTTCGGCACCGGCACCGATCACGGCGGCGCCCCCGTTGCGGACGGCCACGAACTCCTGACCAGCGACACCTTCGAATGGGCTGTAACGGCCGCGATGTCCATCGGCGCGCATCTCGCCGAGCGCAACTATGCGCTGCGGTTCCTCGATGCCGCCGGCGAGCCGGCGTTCCGGCATTCGCCGTCCGCCCCCGAGCCGGAGGCCGACATGTACATCGGGGCCTCCGGGCTGCAGTCCGTCGCCGAGAGCCTGGCCGCGATCCAGCTCACCGGGCACCACCACAACCGGAGGGACAGCAGGGAGGCGGTTACCGCCGGGACGCCCGGCCGGCGCCACCCCTCGGGCGCGGAGACCGGCCCGCAGCCGTTCGACGACCGGCTTATGGACAGGCTGGCCGCCCACCGGATGCGGGGCCCCGTGCTGGCCATCCTGGGAAACCTCACGCGGGCCGAGGCCCGGGCGCTGTCCCCGGCCGCCGGCTATGGGGCAAACGCGTTTGCCCTGGTTGTCACGGAGCGGACCGGGGACGCCAATGACGTGCTCGCAGCCCTCCGGCTCGGCGGCTGGCGGGCCGTGGCCGTCTCCTCCTCGACGCCGCTGCCCGCAGCGTGGACGGCCTTCGACGACGGCGTGGCCGCACCGCTGGCAGCCGCCGACGATGTACGGCGCGGATCGGGGGTCCGGCGATGACACTGGCACCGCAGCGAAGCGCCGGTACCCACGACAAACGGTCCGGGGCGGCCGGGGATTCCGGACCGGGCACCCCCGGGCCGGAATCCCCGGGGACGTCCAGGGCCCGGAAAAAGACCGGCGCACAGCCGTGGCTGATGGCCCTCGCGGTGGCGGTCGCCGTCGCCGGTGCGGCCCTGAGCCTCAACGGCGTGCTGCGGGGATGGGCGTGGTACTCCCCCGTCCTCTCGACGGTCCTCACCGTGGCCTTCACCATGGCGGGACTTCGCGCGCTCCGGTGGCGCAACGTGTTCGTGGCGGCCGGTGCGCTGGCGGCGCTCGTGCTGATCCTGACCTTCACCTTTTTCCGCCCGAACAGCATCCTGGGCTTCATTCCCTCCGGCGCCACCATGACGCAGTTGGGCCGGTACCTGCGCCGGGCCAGTGAGACCGTCCTCGCGGAAAGCGCCCCGGTGGCCCCCAACGCCGGCATCGTGCTGCTGGTCTGCGCCGCCCTGGGGCTGCTGGTGATCCTGGTCGACGCCCTCGCCTATCCCCTGGCCCTGCCGGCAACGAGCGGGCTCGGGATCCTCGCCATCCTGATCGTTCCCGCCATGATCAAGCCGCAGAGCGTCGGCGTACTGGGCTTCGCGGCGGCCACCGCGGGGTACCTCCTGATCCTCGGCTGCAGCCACTGGTTCGCACCCGACCCGCGGACCGGAGCGGACACCGCACGCAACCCGGGCCAGTTCCGGCGCGGGGCACTGACCGGGGCCGTGGCGCTGACCGTTACCCTGCTGCTCCAACTCGCGGTCCCGGGCTTTGACCAGGGAACGTTCCCGCAGGGCTCGCGGCTGAACCCCTTCGGCTCGGCCTCGGGGCTCAACCCGATGATCAGCCTGGGCAACAGCCTGCGGAGCCCCACCGGCGACGGCCGGATCACCTTTGCCACCAACGCGACCAGCACCCCGTACCTGCGTTCCGTCACCGTGGACAGTTTCAACGGGGACACCTGGGCTCCGGACGATCGCGACAGCACCCGCCGGCTGGGCACGGGGAGGATGGATCCGGGCCTCGAGTCGGCCGCCGCTGAAGTCCGTGTGGTCACCGCGATCGACACCGGCCAGTTCACCAGCCCCTACCTGCCCGCGCCCTACGCCCCGGAGGCCGTCAACGGGCTCACCGGCCTCTGGAGCTGGGATCCTGCCACGCTGAGCATCAAGGGGGTCGACGCCAATTCCCGCAACCAGCAGTACGTGGTGCTCTCCGCCGCCCCCCAGCTCACCCCGGACCTGCTGGCCCGGGCCACAGGGCCGGTGCAGGATGTCCCCGACCAGTTCATCCTGCCACCGGACAACGTCCCGGAGATCGTGCGCAGCACCGCGCAGGCCGTGACCGAGGGAAGCACCACCCCCTACGCACGGGCCATGGCCATCCAGCAGTACCTGCGCTCCGTCGAATTCACCTACTCACTGCAGTCCCCGGTGCAGGGAGGCTACGACGGCAACGGCCTGTCCGTCCTGGCCGACTTCCTGACCCAGAAGAGCGGCTACTGCATCCATTTCGCCTCGGCCATGGCGGTGATGGCGCGGCTGGAAGGAATCCCCAGCCGCATCGCCGTCGGATACGCCCCGGGCCGGACCACCGGCGCGACGGTCTCGATCGGGGGCCAGGGTGCCCTGCCGGAATTTGAGGTCGATGCCCGGGACGCCCACGCGTGGCCGGAGCTGTATTTCCAGGGCCTGGGCTGGGTGCCCTTCGAGCCAACCCCCTCGCGCGGTGTGGTTCCGTCCTATGCCACGGAGGGCCAGGCTCCCAGCGGCGCCAGCACGAATGAAAACAACGACGGGCTCATTCCGAGCAACAGTCCGCTCCCCACGCCGTCGCCCAGTGTGGCGCCGCTGCCGCTCCCGGGTGCTGCCGCGCAGCCGGATGGGGCCAGCGTGTTGCGGCCCGTGCTGTACGGGACCGGGGCCCTGCTGTTGTTCGGGCTGCTGCTGGCGTCACCGCACCTGGCACGCGGTGCGGTGCGCCGCCGCCGGCTGAGCGGTTCGGGGGCCGACGGCGCGGCGGCCTCGCAGGCCTGGGCGGAACTCCGCGACCTCGCCACGGATTACGGTGTCGCGCCGCGGCCGAGTGAGACGCCGCGCCACTTCTCCGAACGGCTGCGGCACACGGGCGCCCTCGGGGAGCCGCAGGGCCTGGACGCGGACGGCCACCGGGCCGTCAGGTCCCTGACCGCGGAATTTGAGCGCCGGCAGTACGGCCGGCCTCCGTCCGTGCCCGGGGCCGACGGCGCCCAGCCCGGCGCCCTGCCCGGAGCCGGCACGTCCTCCGGGAGTGCCGCCGGTGCCGGCAGCACCGAAGCGCCGGCCGGGCCACTGATCGCGGCGGTCCGCAGTTCGCTGCGTGCCCATGCCGGGCCGCTCGTGCGGCTCCGCGCGGAGTGGCTGCCGCCGTCCATCCTGGCCGTCTGGCGGCGTGCGGCGACGGCGCCGTTCCGCGCCGCCCGCCGCACAGCACAGCGCACCCGGCGCGGCCTCGCCGGTGCCCGGTCAAGGGTCCGCGGGACGCTGCGGCGGGTGCGCCGGGAGCGGCGGCTGCGCCGGAGCTGAGTCAGCTCCGGCGCGGCCGGGGATGGTCCTAGCCGGCGTACGGGTCGGCGATGCCGATGTACTGGGTGTAAAGGTACTCCTCGATGCCTTCGAGTCCGCCTTCGCGGCCCAGGCCGGACTGCTTGACCCCGCCGAACGGGGCCGCGGCGTTGGACACCACACCGGCGTTCAGGCCCAGCATGCCGGTCTCGAGCCGCTCGCCCATCCGGATGCCCCGGTTCAGGTCCCGGGTGAAGACATAGGCGACCAGCCCGTACTCGGTGTTGTTCGCGAGCCGGACGGCCTCGTCCTCGGTGTCGAAGGTGATGATCGGCGCGACGGGACCGAAGATTTCCTCAGACAGGATCCGGGTGCCCTCGGTGACGCCCTTGAGGATGGTGGGCTGGTAGAAGTAGCCCGGGCCCTCGACGGCGGCGCCGCCGATGACCGCGACCGCGCCGGCGGACACCGCATCGGAGACCAGCTCGTGGACCTTGTCCCGGCTCTTCGCATCGATCAGCGGGCCGACCTTGGACTCCGCTTCGGTGCCGCGGGCCGTAGTCATGTCCGCCATCTTCGCGGCGAACTTCTCCGCGAACTCGTCCGCGACGGACTCGTGCACGATGAACCGGTTCGCGGCCGTGCAGGCCTCGCCCATGTTCCGCAGCTTCGCCAGCATCGCCCCGGCAACGGCGGCGTCGACGTCGGCGTCCTCAAAGACCACGAACGGGGCGTTCCCGCCGAGCTCCATCGAGGTCCGCAGCACGTTCTCGGACGCGTCCGAGAGCAGCCGGCGGCCGACCTCGGTGGACCCGGTGAAGGAGAGCTTGCGCAGCCGCGAGTCCTTGATCAGCGGACCCGTGGTGGCACCGGCCGTGGACGTCGGGATCACGTTCAGCACCCCGGCCGGCAGCCCGGCCTCCAGCATCACCGCGGCGAACAGCTGCGAGGTCAGCGGTGTCAGGTTCGCGGACTTCAGCACCATGGTGCAGCCCGCGGCGACGGCCGGGGCGACCTTGCGGGTCGCCATGGCCAGCGGGAAGTTCCACGGGGTGATCAGCAGGCACGGGCCTACCGGCTTCTTCGTCACGAGCAGCCGGGACTTCCCGTCCGGGGACACCGAGTAGCGACCGAAGGCCCGCACGGCCTCCTCGGAGAACCAGCGCAGGAACTCCGCGCCGTAGGTGACCTCGCCGCGGGCCTCGGCCAGCGGCTTGCCCATCTCCAGCGTCATCAGCAGCGCGAAGTCCTCCGCGCGGGCCGTGACCAGCTCGAAGGCCCGGCGCAGGATCTCCCCGCGCTCACGGGCCGGGACCTTCGCCCAGGACTCCTGCGCGGCAGCGGCCGCGTCCAGGGCCGCCATGCCGTCCTCGGGTCCGGCGTCGGCAATGCTCAGCAGGACCTTCCCGGTCGAGGGGTCCTCCACGTTAAAGGTCTTCCCGGACGCGGCCGGGCGCCACTGGCCGCCGATCAGCAGACCGGTGGGAACAGATGCCAGCAGGGCGCTCTCGCGCTCCGCGGTAACAATTGGCTGGGCAGTTACAGTCACGGTTGACTCCCTCGTCAGCGATTCGGGGTGGATTGGATCGGGTTCAGCGCGGTTCCACAGACGTTGGGACCATGCTGGATTTACTGCCACGGTACTGCCGCGCTCTCCGGACTGTCTACGCATGTCCGCACTACATGGAGCGGGCTTCGCTGTGCAGCTGCACAGCGACGGTTCGGTCCGGAGACCGCGCGGCCTAACGGGCTGCGAGCACCGCGGAATACAGTTCGCGCTTGCTGACCCTGGCGTCCTCGGCCACGGCCGCGACGGCTTCCTTGAGCCGGATTCCCTGCGCAATGAGCGCGTTGACGTCGGCCACATGGTCTTCCGGGGTGCCCCGTTCCCGCTCCGGGGCGCCGCCCACGACGACGGCGATCTCGCCGCGCACCTCGTTGGTCTCGGCCCATTCCAGCAGTTCGCGCAGGGTGCCCCGGATGACTTCCTCATACGTCTTCGTCAGTTCCCGGCAGACGGCGGCGCGGCGGTCCGCGCCGAACCGCTCTCGCAGCGCGCGGAGCATCGGTTCCAGCCGGTGCGGGGCCTCGAAGAAGACCATCGTGCGCCGCTCGGCGTCGAGGTCCGCGAGGCGGGAGACGCGTTCCCCGGCTTTGCGGGGCAGGAACCCCTCGAAGCAGAAACGGTCGGTGGGCAGGCCGGAGAGCGCGAGTGCGGTCAGTACCGCGGACGGTCCGGGGGCGGCGGTGACGGTCAGTCCGGCGGCCACGGCCCCTTCGACCAGGCGGAAGCCGGGGTCCGAGACGGACGGCATGCCGGCGTCGGTCACCATCACGAGGGTCTTCCCGGACCGGACCTGGTCCAGGAGTTCGCCGGTCTTGGCGGCCTCGTTGTGCTCGTGGTAGCTGATGATCCGGCCGGCGACGGTGATGCCCAGGTTCTGGACCAGCCGGTGCAGCCGCCGGGTGTCCTCGGCGGCGACGATGTCCGCCGTCGTCAGCAGCTCGACGAGCCGGTAGGTGGCGTCTCCGGCGTTGCCGATCGGGGTTGCCGCCAGCACGATCCGGCCGGGTCCGCCGCTTTGGGGCACCGGTTCCGGCTCAGTTCCGGGGGAACCGCCGGGTCCGGGACGGGAGCCATCCTCGGCGTCGTCCGCCAGGCCCGTCTCGTCGCCGGGAAGATTCGGGGAGGTGCTGAGTTTAGGGTCCACATGACCAGCCTACTGCTGGCAGGTGTCGCGGGCCGACTGACCGGGCCGGCCCCCAACGGGACGTTCCCGGCCCTTCCGGGCGACGGGACCGACGCGTAAGGCCGGGGAACCACAGCCGTAAAAGGTAGCATGGGCAGCGTGACGCAGACCCCCACGCGGCCCGCCGAAGCCGGTTCCACCGGATCGGCGCCCCCAGCCCCTCGCCGCGGACGCAACCTGGAGGGGCACCGGTGGGTCAGCCGCCCGGCGGAGGCGTTCACCCCTGACGCGCTCACGGACCGCCTGATCGGCAGCATCCGGAGCTGGCGGGACTATCCGCCCTCGCTCCGGCTGTGGTTCTGGCTCATTCCGGCCATCACCGCCGCCCTGGGCGGCGTCCTGCGCTTCGTCCGGCTGGATACGCCCCGGAATCTGGTCTTTGACGAGACCTACTACGTCAAGGACGGCTACTCGTTCCTGGTCAGCGGCTACGAGCGGGCGTGGCCGGACAAGGCCAATGACGCGTTCATCGCCGGCAATCCCGGGGTGCTGCTGGACGGCCCCGAGTACGTCGTCCACCCGCCGGTCGGGAAGTGGATGATTGCCGGCGGCATGTGGCTCTTCGGCCCGGACAATGCCTTCGGCTGGCGGTTCGGGGCGGCCCTGACGGGCACGCTGTCCATTTTCCTGCTGGCGCTCATCGCCCAGAAACTCTTCCGCTCGCTGACCCTCGGGGTCGTGGCCGGTGTGCTGCTGGCGGTGGACGGGCACCATCTGGTGATGTCCCGGACCTCCCTGCTCGATATCTTCCTGATGTTCTGGATCCTCGCCGCGTTCGGGGCCCTGCTGATGGACCGCGACGACGGCCGCCGCCGGCTTGCCCGGCGGCTCGGCCGGCAGGCCGCCGCCTCCCCGGACGGGCGTCCCGGCCTGCTCCAGCTGGCGTCCGGGCCCTGGCTGGGAATCCGCTGGTGGCGGCTCGCGGCCGGGGTGTGCCTGGGACTGGCGGTCGGCACGAAGTGGTCCGCCCTGTTCTTCCTGGCCGGCTTCGGGCTGCTGACGGTCTTCTGGGACCTGAGTGCGCGCCGGATCGCCGGAATCCACGGCTGGATCAGCGGCGGGATCCTCAAGGACGGGATTCCCGCGTTCCTCAGTATCGTCCCGGTGGCCGCCCTGGTATACGCCGCCTCCTGGACCGGCTGGTTCCGGTCCAGGGACGCGTACTTCCGGAACTGGGCCGGGACGGTCCCCTCGGCCGAGTGGGGCTGGCTGCCCGACGCCGTCCGGTCCCTGGCGCACTACCATCTGGAGGCCTACAAGTTCCACCAGGGGCTGAGCGCGGAGCACCCGTACGAGGCCAGCGCCTGGAGCTGGCTGGTGCTCGGCCGGCCCACATCCTTCTTCTATGAATCCCCCAAACCGGGCAGCCCGGGGTGCGACACCGCCAGCTGCACCACGGCGATCCTCTCCGTGGGCAACCCGGTGATCTGGTGGGGCGCCGCCATAAGCCTGGGCGTGCTGCTCTTCTGGTGGGCCGGGCGGCGCGACTGGCGTGCCGGGGCCATTCTCGCGGCCGTGGCGGCCGGGTACCTCCCCTGGTTCCTGTACCCCGAACGCACCATGTTCTTCTTCTATGCCGTCTCCTTCGAACCCTTCCTGGTGCTGGCCCTCGTGTACTGCCTGGGCCTGGTCCTGGGCCAGCGCACGGATCCGCCGTGGCGGCGGCGTTCCGGGCTTTACCTCGTGACGCTCTTTGTGGTCACAGCCGTCGTCGTCTCGGCCTTCTTCTATCCCGTGTGGACCGCCGAGACCATTACCTACCAGGATTGGCGGTTCCGGATGTGGATGCCGTCCTGGATCTAGGGCAGGATTGCAGGGGACGTCCACCGGCATCAGGCGGACCCGGAACGGAGAAACGGCTGTGAGAGAAGCAAGCACCGGACTGCTCGTCGAGCTCGATCCGGGCAGCAACGTGACGGACCTTCTGCTGGAGCAGCACGGCAAGGATCCCGTGCATGCGCTGTACTCCCGCAAAGGCCCGGCCGGCTGGGCCGACGTCTCCGCTCAGCAGTTCCTGGACCAGGTCCGGGCGCTCGCCAAGGGCCTGATCGCCGGCGGCATCACGCCCGGGGAAACCGTGGCGGTCATGTCCGGCACCCGCTACGAGTGGACCGTGGTGGACTTTGCCATCTGGTTCGCCGGCGGCGTCCCTGTTCCGGTCTATGAGACGTCCTCCGCCAGCCAGATCGAATGGATCCTGCATGACTCCGGAGCCCGGCGCATCTTCGCGGAAAACGAGGCAAAGACGGGGCTGGTCCGCCAGGTCCTGGACAGCTCCGGCCTGCTCGGCGGCACCGTGCTCCCGGTGGTGCGGATGGACTACGACGGCGCCGCCCCCAACCTCGCCAGCCTGGCGGCGGCGGGCACCGGAGTCGGCGACGCCGAACTGGAACGGCACCGGAGCGCGGCCGGGCTCACGGACGTTGCCTCCCTCGTCTACACCTCCGGAACCACCGGCCGGCCCAAGGGCTGTGAAATCACACACGGGAACTTCGCCCTGGTCGCCAGGAACATCGTGCTGTTCCTGCCAGAGATCCTGCGGCAGCCCCGGACCAGGACGCTGATGTTCCTCCCGCTGGCCCATGTCCTCGCCCGCGCGGTCCAGGTGGTCTGCCTCAGCGCCGGAACCACCCTGGGCCACACCGCCAGCGCCAAGGAGCTGCTGGAGGACCTGGCCAGCTTCAAACCCACCTTCCTGCTGGTGGTGCCCCGGATCTTCGAGAAGGTCTATGCCGGCGCCGCCCACAAGGCGGCCCTCGCCGGGAAGGAACGCCTCTTCGAGTCGGCCGCCGCCGTCGCCATCGACTACTCCAAGGCCCTCGATGCCGCTGCCCGGGGCACCGGCCCCGGCCCCGGATGGGCGGCCCGTGCCCAGCACGCCCTCTTCGACCGGCTGCTGTACCCCAAGCTGCGGCAGGCCTTCGGCGGCCAGCTGGGCTACACGGTCTCGGGAGCCAGCCCGCTGAGCTCCCGCGACGCGCACTTTTTCCGTGGCGCGGGCATCCCCGTCCTCGAAGGCTACGGCCTCACCGAAACCACGGCCCCGTGCACGGCCAACACCCCGACGCGGACCAGGGTGGGGACGGTCGGCATCCCGGTGCCCGGCACCACCATCCGCGTCGCCGAGGACGGCGAGATCCTGGTCAAGGGCATCGGCGTCTTCAAGGGGTACCACAACAACGCGGCTGCCAACGCGGAGGCCTTCGTAGACGGGTTTTTCCGCACCGGCGACCTCGGGTCCCTCGACGCCGAGGGCTTCCTGACGATCACCGGCCGGAAAAAGGACCTGCTGGTCACCGCCGGCGGCAAGAACATCGCCCCCGGACCGCTGGAGGAGAAGATCCGCGAGCACGAACTGGTCCTGCAGGCCGTGGTGATCGGGGACGGCAGGCCGTTCGTGTCAGCCCTGATCAACTTGGACCCGGAGGGCCTGGAAAACTGGTGCGCCGCTCACAAGGTTCCCGCCATGAGCCCGGCCGAGGCCCGCGATAACGACCAGGTACGCCTAGCCCTGCAGCACGCGGTGGACGAAGCGAACGCCCTGGTCTCCACGGCCGAGTCCATCCGCAGCTTCGTGGTGCTGGACGCCGACTTAACGGTGGAATCGGGGCACCTGACGCCCTCGCTCAAGCTCAAGCGCGCCGCCGTCGTGCGTGACTTCGAGGCGCAGATCGACCGGATCTACGGCTGACGCCGCCACATCAAAAAGGGACACGCAAAAGCGGCCGGCACCGTGGTGCCGGCCGCTTTTGTGTGTCTGTCCTCCGCAGGGTTCAGCGACCTTAGACGGCGCTGGAGTGACCCCGCGCGGGGGTGTCGTTGGTCCCGGTATCCCCGGTGCCGGTTCCTCCTGTGCCGGCGCCCGCCGGCCCGGTGGCGGAGCGTCCGGCGGCTGGATCCGCTGCGGCTGCGTCAGCCGTGGCGGATGACGCTGCGGCGGTTGCCCCGCCGGCCCTGCCGGACCTGTCCCGCCGGAAGAGCGACCGCTTTGCGGGCGCAGTCTCGGTGGTGGCAGCCTCGGTGGGGGCAGCCTGGGCGGGGCCCGCCTCGGTGGGGGCAGCCTGGGCGGGGGCCGCCTCGCGGGGAGCGGCTTCGGCGGGGTCAGCTTCGGTGGTCGTGTCCCCGGCCGGGTCCTGGACCGCTGCGCCGCGCTTCGGCAGTCCGCGGCGCTTGCGCGTCGGCCAGGTGAGGATCAGGGTGACGAGCGAGGCGAGCAGCACCAGGCCGGCGATCACAATCCCGCCATCGACCCAGAACTGGGTCGGGAAGAGCCGGATCAGGGTGTCCTGCAGGGAGAATGTCCAGGTGCCGCTGGCGAAGAAGACGCTGTGGAACTGGGTGAAGAACTGCTCCCAGCCCAGCACCGCCAGCACGCCGAGGCTGATGATGATGACGAGGGTGATGATCGACCCGGCGAACAGACCGCGCCGCACTCCCCCGGGGCTGCGGCGCCGCAGGTAGACCACGGCGATCAGGCTCAGCAGGATGAGCAGGACTCCGGCTCCGAAGGCGGACAGGATAACGAGTTTGACGTCGGCCATATGGCTGACCTCGCCCGCCTCGAACAATCTGTCGCCGCTGCGGTCGACCAGTTCGCCCAGATAGCGCGGGCCCGCCCAGTTGCTGAGGTAGTCCACCGCGTAAGAGCCGTAGGTCATGCGGTCGTCGGTGCTGAACCCGTAGCCGTCGCCCGGGAAGCCGGGGCGGTTGTACTCCACCCAGAGGAACAGCGGGCTGGCGACGGCCCGGACGGCCAGCACCAGCAGGATCACCGGGAAGCACACGGCGAGCAGGACCTGCATCACGCGCGGGGCCACCGGTTTGGCGTTCAGGGCGTGTTCACGTTCTGCGTAGCGGCGCTGCACTTCCTCCTCCGGGGGCCGGACCTGCAAGGCGGAGGTCGGAAGCGGCTCGGTGAAGTGGGGGGCGTTGTGCGTGGGCGCCGGTTCGACGGCGGCTTCGGCCGCCTTGCGGTCGGCGCGCGACAGGGGCTCGGGAGGGCTGCCGGCAGCCGGTGCGGCTGGGCTGTCCGGGGCTGGGCTGTCGGAGGCTGGGGTGTCGGAGGCGGCGGAACGCTGCTCCGCGGACTTCGGCTTCATCCAGTCGAACGCGGGCTCGTCAGCGTCACCGGCCGGATCCAGCTGCGGATCCTGCCGGTTCGGAGGGGTGGGACTTGAGTCAGTCACTGCAGCTTCGCTTCCGTCGGTGTCCGCGCCGCCGGCCGGGACCCGGCAACGCTACATATCTGCCTCCGAGCCTACCGCCAGAGGCTCTGCGTAGGCGAGATGCCACACCCCGAGGGACGGGGATTCAGCACGGGATTCAGCACGGGATTCAGCACCGGGATTCAGGACAGACATGCCATGCCCCCGGTGCCGCGGTCAGCGCTTGGCGTACTGCGACCAGGGGATGTTCCAGTCACCGTAGCCTTCGAGCGGTTCCACGGCCGGGGCCCCGGTGTTGAGGGTCTGGACGACGTCGCCGGTCTTCATGTTGTTGAAGAACCAGGCCGCGTCCGCCGGGAGCAGCCCGACGCAGCCGTGCGAGACATTGGACCTGCCCACCGCACGCCATGCCGATTCGAGGGCCTGGTGGACGAACACGCCGGAGTTGGTGAGGCGGTTGGCGTACTCCACGGTCAGGGGCGGGTAATAGCCCTTGTCGCCGGGCTTGAGCCCGATGCTGCCGGCATTGAAGTCGGAGTGGCGTTCCTGCTCCATGATGACGGCGTAGCCGGTTGGGGAGAGCCAGTCAGTACCGCCCAGCGTGACCGGGGCGGTCTTGACGAGTTGGCCGTCGAAGTAGACGTTCATGGTCTTGGTGTTGTCATCAACGACGGCCAGGCGCTGCGGTCCGACCTTGAAGGAGACCTTGGTGTCGGAATTGCCGATCATCTTATTGCCGAAGTCAACACCGAAGAGTTTCAGGTCCACGGTGATCTCGCTGTTGGAAGCCCAGAACGCTTCGGGGCGGATCCGGACCCGGCGGTCCGAATACCAACGCCACGCCACGGCCTGGCCGGAGGAGGCTGTGACGGTGACGGCCTTCTCCATGGCCTCCTTGTCCAGGACGGGCTCGCTAAAGACGATTTCGATGGGCTGTCCGGACCCGACCGTGGTGCCGTTGAGCGGATAGACGGCGGCGTCCGCCTCGTTGGCTGTGGCCACGGTGGTGAAGGTCTGGGCCTTCTGTGTCTCACGTCCGGCCTGGTCGACGATGGTGAAGCCGTACTTGTACTTAGTGTCGAATTCCAGCGGATCCCCGGCGGTCCAGGTGGAGCCGTCCGGGCTGGTGATTCCGGGCACGGGGTCGCCGCCGGCGGCCGGGACCAGCACGACGTCTTTCACGACGCCGTTGACTGCCTTGACTGAGGGGGCGGCAGCGGGGTTGACGCCCTTGGCGCCGTCAGTCGGGGTCACTCCGAGCTCAACGAGCTTCACGACGGGGGCGGCGAGGCCGGACACGTTCCGCATCGGCGCCGAGGCCTCGGAGGGCATGTCGGCATTGGCCCAGCCCGGTGACGTGGCGACGCCGATGCCGCCCGCTCCGACAATTGCGCAGATGGCAAGGACGGCCAGCATTTTCCCGGTGTTGCGGGGACGGCGTCCCGGCTGACGGCGTCGACGCCCGCTCTGTTCAGTCATGGCCACTTCCTGTGTTCCCCCACTGCGTTTGCCCTAAAGCCCACATCGGAGCTCACGATCTCCTTATGCCAGCATAAGCGAAGCGTCCCGCCCCGCCGGTCACGGCGGCGCCACGATCAGGTCACAAAAGGGCCCCGGACGCCTGGTCCGGGGCCCTCCGCGGCGGGGACGGCGGGAACTTTTTGGCGGCCCGGGCCGCTGTCCCCGGCAGTTCCTAGTAGCGGTAGTGGTCCGGCTTGTACGGGCCGGACACCGCCAGGTCCAGGTACTCGGCCTGCTCCTTCGACAGCTCGGTCAGTTCGACGCCGAGGGCGTCAAGGTGCAGACGGGCAACCTTTTCGTCCAGGATCTTCGGCAGCACGTAAACCTGCTTGTCGTACTCCCGCTCCCCCTCCGGCTGGTCACGCTTGGTGAAGAGCTCGATCTGCGCGATGGTCTGGTTGGCGAAGGAGTTGCTCATCACGAAGGACGGGTGGCCGGTGGCGTTGCCCAGGTTTAGCAGGCGGCCCTCGGACAGCACGATGATGGAGCGGCTGCCCTGTTCCGTGGCGGGATCTTCCGCGAAGACCCACTCGTGCACCTGGGGCTTGATTTCAACCTTCGTGATGCCGGGGATCCGGGCCAGCCCGGCCATGTCGATCTCATTGTCGAAGTGGCCGATGTTGCCCACGATCGCCTTGTCCCGCATCCCGGCCATGTGCTCGGCCATGATGACGTCCTTGTTGCCGGTCGTGGTGATAAAGATGTGGCCCTCGCTGAGGACCGATTCC
Organism: Pseudarthrobacter ribosi; assembly: GCF_055412865.1. NCBI lineage: Bacteria > Bacillati > Actinomycetota > Actinomycetes > Micrococcales > Micrococcaceae > Pseudarthrobacter > Pseudarthrobacter ribosi. Next base: position 84,382 of record NZ_JBVAYZ010000009.1, read on the forward strand.
AGCTTCGCGACCTGGTAGCCGTCCATGGCTGCCTGGAGGGCGCAAATGGGATCGATTTCGGTGACGATAACGCGTGAGCCCTGCCCGCGGAAGGCCTCCGCTGCGCCCTTGCCGACGTCGCCGTAACCGCAGACGACGGCGACCTTGCCGCCCATCAGGACGTCGGTGGCGCGGTTGATGCCGTCCGGCAGGGAGTGGCGGATACCGTACTTGTTGTCGAACTTGCTCTTGGTGACGGAGTCGTTGACGTTGATGGCCGGGAACAGCAGCTTGCCCTGCTCGGCGAGCTGGTAGAGGCGGTGCACGCCGGTGGTGGTTTCCTCGGTGACGCCCAGCAGGCGGGAGCCGATCCGGGTCCACTTCTGCGGGTCCGCCTGCAGCGAGGCGCGCAGCACGTCAAGGAAAACCCGTCCCTCCTCGGACTCGTCGTCGGCGGTGGCCGGGACAGCACCGAGCGCCTCGAAGTCGACGCCCTTGTGGACCAGCATGGTGGCGTCGCCGCCGTCGTCGAGGATCATGTTCGGGCCGAGGTCCGGGTCGCTGTCCGCCCCGGGCCAGGTCAGGATCTGCTCCGCGGTCCACCAGTATTCCTCCAGCGTCTCGCCCTTCCAGGCGAACACCGGGACACCCTGCGGTGCGTCGACCGTTCCGCTGCCGACCACAACGGCGGCGGCGGCTTCGTCCTGGGTGGAGAAGATGTTGCAGGAGGCCCAGCGGACCTCGGCGCCGAGTGCCGTAAGCGTCTCGATCAGGACGGCGGTCTGCACCGTCATATGCAGTGACCCGGCGATCCGGGCACCCTTGAGCGGCTGGCTGGCGCCAAACTCCTCGCGCAGGGACATCAGACCGGGCATTTCATGCTCGGCGAGACGGATCTGGTGCCGGCCTGCTTCGGCCAGGGAGATGTCCGCAATCTTGTAATCGAGAGTCATATGAATCCTTTGCTGTGGCCGGCGGGCAGGTCGTTGACCTGGCTGCCTGTGACGAACGTAGAGGGGCTGATCAGTGGCTGGAAAGTACTTCGGAGCCGAACGGCGCAGCGATGGGCAGGCTGCCTAGCCGCTGGTGGGCCGGGACGCGGCGTCGGGCTGGCCTGAATCCGGCCGGCCGGGCTGGCCGGCGTCGTGCTGGGAGGCCGGGGCCGCTGCGGCGGCAGGGAGCAATTCCGGCGGAAGCAGCAGGGGGATGCCGTCCTCGATCGCGTAACGCAGTTTCACCCCGGCGGGGCCGGCCGCAGTGGTGACGAGTTCCTCGCCGTCCTGCACCAGCGGGGACCCGGTCACGGGGCATCTGAGGACAGACAAGAGTTCGGGACTGATCTTTGGCATGGTGAACGCTCCCTGGTAGACGCCGCAGCAGGCGCCGGTGGCTTTCGGATTTTGCAGTTCCCAGCCTACCGCCAGTTGCCGCTTACGAAGGTTCGCGCAGGACGCGCAGATGCCCCCGGCGGGTGCCCTCGGTTGCGGCCGGGGCTTCGAGGGCGGGGTGGACGCTGCGCTGGCCCTGGCCGGATTCCGGCGCGGCGGGCCGTGAGGCCGCTTCCCGGACGGCATTGGCCAGGGCCAGGAGGTCATCGGGTCCGGGACCTGCGGGGGTAGCCGGCATGGCCAGCCGCAGCACTTCCCAGCCGCGCGGCACGGTCAGGGACCCGGCGTGCTGTTCGCACAAGTCGTAGCAGTGCGGCTCGGCGTAAGTTGCCAGCGGCCCCAGAACGGCGGTGGAGTCGGCATAGACGTACGTCAAAGTCGCCACCGCTGAGTTGCGGCAGGCTGACCTTGAACAAAGACGAATGACACCCACGACATCACAGACTACTCCCCTAGGCCGCCGGACGCCGGGCGGCACGCTGACGGCGGGTCGGACGGCCCGTATCGCGTAAACCATCCGCCGGGTTTAGAGTCGAGATATGCAGTCATCGCACCAAGATCCGGGTTTTACGGTCCGCTTGGCTGAAACCGACGCCGGACGTCACGACGCCGGCTCCGCCACGGCCGGTTCCGGCCCGGCCGCGGCGCCGAGGGGCTTCCGCCAGCGGCGCAGGAACCGGCACGGCCGCGGGCTCCGGGGCGAGCTGATGCTGCCCACGCTGCCCGGCTACCGCACCCGCTCGGACCGCTTCGACGACTTTGTCCTGGACTCGGCTGAGCGGCTCCACGACATTTGGGGCAAGCCGCTGGACGGGGTCCGGTTCGCCGTCGATAAGATTCCGCCGGGGCTCGAACGGCTGGTGGCGGACCGCACTATCGCCCCGATGGGCTCCTACTCCCCCGCCACGGCGGAGGAAGGACCGGTGATCACCCTGTACCGCCGGGTCGTCGAGCAGGCCTGCGGCAGCCGCGAGGAACTGCCGGACCTGGTCCATGACGTCGTGGTGGAGTACACCGCCGAGATGCTGGGCGTGCCGCCCGAGTCGCTCGATCCTGTCTACCGCCGCCGCTACTAGTAGCCGAGCGTGACCGGGACCTGCTCCTGGCCCGCCGCCCCGGGGGCAACAGCGATCGTTGAGATGTCCTGCCTGCCGTCCTGCTGCAGCAGGACCGCGCCGTAGGCGGGATCCCCCGCGGCGGACACGAGGTAGCCCACGAGCTGCGAACCCCCGATGTCGGCCGGAACCTTGATGGACGCGGTGGTGCCGCCGGCGATGTCGGCAGCCGCGGCCGCGTGGACCGTGCCGTCCGCCGTGACCGGGGAATAGGAAATGCTGGCCCGGCCTTCGGGAGCGCCGAAAATCAGGTAGCGCTCTCCCTGGCCGGGGACCGGAACAACGTGTTGGCTTCCCAGCCTCGCCGAGGCCGGTGACCACGCGAAGTCGGAGGCATCCCCGGCCGCCAGTCCCCTGGTGGCGCGCGCCGCCGCGGTGAAGGAAACGTCCGAGCTGACGGACACAGTGTAGGGCCCGGCCGGCACGCCGGCGAGGGGGACCTCGGTGACGGATCCGGCCTTCGCCGTGACCACTCCGCCGCCGGGCAGCGCCTTCTGGCCGTCCCGTCCGAAGACCTTGATCGCGATGACAGCGTCGGCGGAGCCCGGCACCGTCAGCTGCAGGGCCGGTCCGGCGTCCGCGAAGCCGGACTGGGCGGTGAGCCCCGCCAGGCCGGCGGGATCCTGGATGTCGACACCGGTGATGACCTGGCGGAGGGCCGGCGCTGCGGCCGGAGCGATGAATTCGACGCCGCCGGGCGTCAGTCCCCGCAACACGCTTTGCTGGATGTGCGCGGCCACCGGTCCGCCGGCGCTGCGCACCCGGACGCTGAGCCGATCCTGCCCCGGGGCGAGCCCGGCCAGGATAACGGAGCGGGTGGTGCCCGGCGCGACGAGGAGTCCCCGGCTGCCCGGGGCCTGGATCAGGCCTTCGGTGCCGAAGAGTTCGAGGCTGACCGTGGCGGGGCTGCTGGAGGCGTTGCTGAGCTTCAGCACGGCGGTCCGGCCAAGCGCAGTATTGGCGCCCACCAGCCAAAGGTCGTTGCCCGGTTGCTGGCAGGCTGCGGCCGCCGAACCACGGAGGTCGCCGTCCTCGGCGGTGTAGCGCATGACGGCTCCCGCGGAGGGCTGGCGGTCGGCCTCGGCGTCGGCGCTCAGGACAGTCACGTCGTCGACCCCCTGCTGGGCCACGACACCGGCCAGCGGCGCGGCGGCCGCGGGCCGGGCCGCGGCCGGACTTTCGGACACCGGTGCGGCCTTGGCCAGTTCCACAAGGGTGCTGCCGGTCAGCGCGGCGAGCCTACTGCCGGGCAGGACACCGGAACTGGAGCCCAGCACCACGGCGTTGACGTCGCTCCGGGCGGTGGCGGACTCCGGGCTGAACTGCGGATCGGTGCCCACGGGGGCACCTTCGAGCAGCCGGGCCGGGCCCGGGCAGACGCCCACGCTGCTACCGGCGGGGACCGCCGCCAGCGGTGTCGCGATGGGCCGGCTGCTGCCGGGACCCTGCGGCGTGAGCGCCGTGGCGGAAGCAAGTCCGCCGCCGGCTGCGACGAGGAGGACGGCGGCGAGGACGCCACCCAGCCGCCTGGCCCGCGGACGCGCCGTGGGCTCCGGGGCGTCTTTGTCGGGGATGTCGGGGATGTCGGGCTTGTCGGCGATGTCGGGGATGTCGGGGATGTCGTCCCTAGGCATGTTGATGTTCCTTACGCAGGGAGCCTTCGTCCCTGGAGAGGCCGGTGTTCGGCCGACGGGCAGGCATGGGGATGGCCAGCAGGACGGTCAGGCCAATGATGACGGCCTGGGCAGCGCCCGTCCAGATGGCCCACGGTGCTTCGTAGCGGAGACTGAACTGCCCGCCCCCGGCGGGCAGGGTGAAGGCCTGCGCCCAGCCGGAAGTGGTGGCGGTGAGTCGGCGGCCGTCGAGCCAGGCGCTCCAGCCCGGATCGGCACGTTCGGCCAGCACCACGAGCCGTCCCTCCGGCCCGGCCGGCACCGCTGCATCGGCGGACACCGTCTGGGACGGTACCAGCCCGACAGTGGCGCCCGCGCCGTCGACGATCCGCACGCGGTGTGCGACATCGGCGGCCGCGATCGCGGGCTGGTTCAGGGGGCTGATCCGCCAGAGCCAGCCGACGTCCGTCTTGCCGACCGCGACGAGGCCGGGGACGGCGTCCATTCGGCTGGCGGTCAGCTGGGCCGCGGTATCGGCGGCCCGCAGGACCACGAAGCCGACGCCGAGCTGCTCCAGCTCGGCGCGGGGATCGACGCCCTGGCCAGCCACGATGGTGGCCACGGCGTTGCGCAGCGAAGCCAAGGCGGCGTCGTCGTCACGGACACTCTCCCGGCCGGGCTCCCCCATGATCGGACGGGCGGCGGCAATCGTGGACAGCGAATCGAGGGTGGTGCCGGCGCCGCGCATGAGCGCGGCGTCAAACGTTCCGTCTTCGCCGGTGGTGATGATGAGGGTGCGGGACTGTTCGGGTCCTTCGCCGCGGTCGATGGCCGTTGCGGGGAGGGTCCTGGGCTCGGCGGGCTGCACCAGCCTCGTGGCGCCCAGGGACCCGGCGCCGGCCGCTCCGGCGGCCGGCATGGCCGGCGGCAGGACGTTTTGCGCGGCCCACACCGTCAGGCCGGCCACCGGGCCGGCCAGCAGCAGGATCATAGCCGTGACCGCGGTGCCGCGGGTCAGGATCTTGCGGCCCGTGGTTGCGGCCCCGGCCCGGTCGGCGGAGTCCAGCAGGCCGGCCGCGCCGATCAGGGACGCCCCCAGGAGGGCAAAGGCCGCGGCCGACACGGCCGGTCCGGCAAAGGGAGTGACCAGGACGTCGGCGCTGACCCCGGTGGCGACCCGGCTGCTGAGCCAGCCGCCGGCCAGCAGCAGCAGTGCCGCGGCCCAGAGGGCGCGGGCAGTCCGCGGTGGCCGGCCCGGCAGGAACAGGGCGGCCACGGCCAGGAGCAGGACGGGCAGTCCGATCAGCAGGGCGAGCAGGAGCGCCCACGGCACGGCGGAGTCTGTGCCGAACACCGGAAGGCCGGTGAGGCCGCCGCCGGCCGCGAAGCGAAGCGGCTGGCCCAGGGCCTGCTGCCACAGCGGTGCCGCGTCAAAGCCCAGCGGCAGGCCGGGGTCTGCGAGCAGGGCGCGGGGCCGGTCAATGGTGGAGGCCAGGAACGGCACGAACAACGCCAGGGTGGGCAGCAGCGCCCACCACACGGTGCGGCCGCGACGGCCCAGGAGCGTGCCGCACAGGGCCACGAGCACGACGCCGGGCAGCAGCAGCGAGGGGGCTGCCGCGGTCACGACGGCCAGGGCCAGTCCGGCCGCGGCAGCGGCGGTCCAGGAGGGGGTGCCGTTGATGCCGGGTTTCACCGGGGGCGCATCGGTGAAGCGCCGTTCCCCCGGGGCCGGGACCGCGAAGCGCCCGCGTCCCGCGGCGGTACCGGTGGCCCGCAGCAGAGCCAGCACCAGCACCGGCATCATTACGTGGGCGACCAGGGCGCCGGCGCGTCCCTGGTTGAGCGCCACCTGCAGGGCCGGCGCTGCGGCCCAGAGGAGAGCGGCGGCCAGCCGGAGCCGGCGGCGCTGCGTCAGCGCGCCGGCGGCGAACCAGGCGCCGAGGGCGGAGAGCGGCATGGCCAGGATGAGCAGCCCGGCGAATGCGGTGTTGGCGTTCCCGCCGCCGAGCGCGCCCAGGGCCCACAGCACGTAGCCGAACGGGTCCCCGTGCCCGGGAAGTCCTGCGCCGAGGGTGATCCACCAGCCGGAGGCGTGGTCCCAGATCTCGCCCAGCCGCAGCGGGAGCGGAATGCTCGCGCCGCCGGCGACAGCTTCGGCCCGGAACAGGCTCAGCAGGCCGATCAGGGATGCCGCGGCGGTGAGCAGGACGGCGAGCAGCGCGCCGTTGCCCACCCAGCCCCGCTCGGACGTGGTCAGGGCGGCGAAGTCGTCCGCCGAGTCGCCGGTGGGCTGTTCGGCCAGGGGGTCGTTTCCGCCCGGGTTGTCGCCGGAGTCATCCGCCCCGAGGGCTTCCATGAGCGAGCGGCGGTGCGCCCAGACCTCACGCCGCGGGGTCTGCAGGCCTTTGATGACGGAACGCCGGATGCGGCGCGTCCGGGCAGCGTTGCGCCGGCCCCGGGCCACGGCGCCGGGGCGCGAAAGTGCGCCGAAGGTGGCCAGGAGCTGCGAGAAGCCGTGTCCCGGATCTTTGACCGCGATGCTCAGGACCAGCTTGAAGATACTGCCCAGCAGGGCCCCGGCGGCGTGCAGCGGCACTTTCCAGACGGGGGCGTGCTTGAGCCGCAGATGCACCTGGGCCTTGCGGGCCGCCGCCGCGTTGCCCAGGGCGTGCGGGCGGTGCGAGACGTGGAACATCCTTGCGCTGGGGACCACCACCACACGGTGTCCGGCCAGCCGGTTCCGCCAGCAAAAGTCGACGTCGTCGCCGCTGCCCGGCAGTGCCGGGTCGAAGCCGCGAAGGTCCTCCCAGACGTCGCGGCGGACCAATATGCCGGCGGAGTTGACCGCGAAGGTGTCACTGCGTCCGTCGTATTGTCCCTGGTCCAGCTCGTCGGCTTCGATAAGGGTCAGCCGCTCGGCCCAGCGGCTGGTGGAGAGCCCGACGTCGATCAGCCGGCGTTCGGAGTGCCAGTCCAGCTGCTTGCAGCCCGCCACCGTGACCGAGGGCGCGCGTTCGACGGCACGGAGCAGTTCGGCGAGGGCCTCTGGCGCGGGGGCTGCGTCGTCGTGCAGCAGCCAGATCCACTCGACCGCGGGGCTGCCGGCTGTCCCCTTGCCGGACGTGCCGGCGCCGGCCCGGGGGGCAAGGGCGCTGAGGCCCGCCTGCACCGCTGCACCCATGCCGCTGCGGGCCTGCTCGAAGACAGTGACGTTGGCTGCGCCGAACGCCTCCTCGAGGAGGGCGGCCGAATCGTCGCGGGAACCGGTATCGACCCCGATGCAGGTGTCCGCGGGCCGGCTCTGAGCCGCCAGCGCCGCGAGGGTCCTGGGGAGAAAGTCACCGCCGTCGTGGGAAACCACGACGGCGGTGACTTGTACTTCTTGAAGAATTAGATCGCTCGCTTCCTAAGCCGGCGCCGCTCGCGCTCGGAGAGGCCGCCCCAGATGCCGAAACGCTCATCGTTGGACAGGGCGTATTCCAGGCACTGCGAGCGGACGTTGCACGCCCCGCAGACCTTCTTGGCGTCGCGGGTTGAGCCGCCCTTCTCGGGGAAGAATGCCTCCGGGTCGGTCTGCGCGCAGAGCGCGTCCGTCTGCCAGCCCAGCTCGCCTTCATCGTCGAAGTCCTGCTGGGATGGGAGTCCGATCCACACCGGCTGCGTGGTGGTGCCAGCGTGGAGGGTCTGGAGTTCCATCGGCGGATCGTGAAGATCGTTGTCCTGGTCCCGACCGGACAGAAGTTCGTCGTGCGCCGCGAGGAAGGCGGTCGCCTGGTCCTGCAGCTTGTCCCTGGTGTCTTCGTTGTAGCGGTCTGCCGCGTCCGGATCGGCCGGATCGACATACCAGTCGCTCGGCACTCCGCGTGAACGGTATTTGGCCGTGGCCTGCCCAGCAACGACGGCCTCTTCATGGAGACGCTCTGCTAGCCCCATTGGCGTTTCCTCTCTGATTTTGCGGCCTTTGCCTGACCCGTTGACTCTCGGTTGAGTTCCGGCTTCCGCACATCGGCCTTCGATACCTAATTACACGCGTGTAAGTATCTCCAGTCAAGCCACGGCGGAGATACTAATCAATGTGAGGCGCAAAGCGGGGGCACGCCACGCCCGGGATTTTTGGACCACAGCCCGGAGAATGCGCGGAATAATCAGGGTGCTGAGCACTTCGGAGAAATATTTACTGAATTTACGGGGAACTGCCCGGGACGGCGCTGGACGCCGGCCGGCGGGCGCCGGGAGGCCTATGACAGAGATCACACCACCGGCCATCGTGGCAAGATGAATCCATGAGTATCCCGGCATTCGACCTGATGACAGCCCTGCGCTCCGGCCAATCCACCTCCCCCCGGCTCACCTGGTACGGGCCGGCATCCGAGCGGGTTGAGCTCTCCGGACGGGTGCTGGACAACTGGGTGGCGAAGACCAGCAACCTCCTGCAGGACGAGCTGGACGCCGAACCCGGGACGCGGTTGCGGCTGGACCTGCCGGCCCACTGGAAGTCCGTGATCCTCGCCCTCGCCGCGTGGCAGCTTGGCATGGAGGTCGTGTTCAGTGATGCCGAGGCCGAACTGCTGGCCACCGGCGATCCGGGGCCAGGGGCGGCGCAGGGGGCGTTCGACACCGTCCTGGCAGTGGCGCTCCCGGCACTGGCGATGCGGTGGCAGGGCGAGCTTCCCACCGGCGTCGTGGACTTCGCCGCGGAGGTGCGCTCCCACGGTGACGTCTTTATGCCGCATGTGGATCCCGAAGCGTCGCGGCGGGCCGTCGTGGCCGCCGCGGGGACGGAACACACCCACGGTGATCTTCTGGACGGCTTCGCGGCCGCGCACGACGACGGCGTCCGGCTGCTGGTGACCGCCGGCGACGGCCTGGAGCCTGCCCTGGCCCAATGCCTGGGCGCCTGGAAGAGCGACGGGTCGGTGGTGCTGGTGCACCCCGACGTCACGGTTACGGAGAAGCTGCTCGCGGACGAGCGCGTCAACGTCAGCTGAGCCGGGTCCCGGGTGCCGCGGGCGGGGAGCCTGCCGGCTCCTAGGCCGGCGGGCCGGGCAGCTCCGAGTCCTTGACGGCGCGGCTTGAGACGGCGGGGTCTGTGACGGCGGGGTCTGTGACGGCGGGGTCTGTGGCGGCGGGGCTGTTCCTAACGGCGGGGCTGGGGTGCGGGTACCGCTCGATGATTTCGTGGTCGTGCGAGAACTCCGGCTCTTCGTCGAGTTCCTTGTTGAACACCAGGAAGCGGTAGGCGAAGAAACGCACCACCGTGGCGACCAGGATCCCCACGACCCCGGCGGCGAAGAGCATGTTCTTGTCCGTGACCCCGAAGCCGTACTTGGCGAGGGCGGTGAATCCAGTGGAGATGCCGATGCCGATGCCGTTGATCAGGATGAACATCCCGAACTCGCGGAGCACGTTGTCCTGGCGGCGGTGACGGAAGGTCCAGAAGCGGTTCGCAATCCAGGAGAAGATCGTTGCGATGCTGGCGCCGACAAAGCGGGCCTTGGCCTCGCTGTCGGTCATCGGGCCGTGCATCAGGTAGTACGTGAGTCCGTTGTCAATGATGAACGCGACTCCGCCGACCGCACCGAATTTTGCCACTTCGCGCCAGAAGAGCGAGGCGAGCCCGCGCAAGCGCTCGCTAAGTGTAGTAATCATGACCCTCCGTGGCCTTCTTGAACTGTCGGCCATTGGGCCAACGGCCCATTTTAGCGCCCATTGCCCGGGGCGCGCCCCGGAAGCCGGTCCGCCGGCCGCAACGGGGCCGCCCGGAAGCCGGCCGGACGCCGGTCAAAATGTCGGGGACAGCCCTCCCCAACCCAACCCGAAAGGGCCCCGCGGCCCCCCGGATCCGGCCCCGGGACGTCCAAAAGCCGGGATATGGCGAGGCTTTCGGTAGGCTGGGACTTGTGACTTTTCCTGTGATCGGTGTGGTTGGCGGCGGCCAACTCGCCCGAATGATGGCCCCCGCGGCCACCGCCCTGGGCTTCGAGCTCCGCGTCCTTGCCGAAGGTGAGGACGTCTCAGCCGTCTCAGCCGTGGCCAATGCCCCGGTCGGTGACTACACCGACCTGGACCATCTCCTTGAGTTTTCCCGCGGCCTGGACGTGCTGACGTTCGACCACGAGCACGTCCCCACCGAACACCTCCGTTCCTTGCAGCGGGCCGGAGTGAACGTCCATCCCGGACCGGACGCGCTGGTCAACGCCCAGGACAAGCTCGTGATGCGGGCGGCCATCGACCGGCTGGAACTGCCCAATCCTCGCTGGGCCGCGGTCGACGACGTCGCCGGGCTGGTCGCGTTCGGCGATGACATTGGCTGGCCGGTCGTCCTGAAAACCCCGCGCGGCGGCTACGACGGCAAGGGCGTGCGGATCCTCGACTCCGCGGCGGACGCCGCGGACACTGCGGACTGGTTCGCGGCGATGTCGCCGCTGCTCGCCGAGGCCAAGGTGGACTTCAGCCGCGAGCTCTCGGCCCTGGTGGCCCGGACTCCGGACGGTGAATCGCGGGCCTGGCCCGTGGTGCACACGATCCAGGTCGACGGCGTCTGCGACGAAGTCATCGCCCCGGCCCTGGACATCCCGCTTGAAGTCGCGGCGGCGGCCGAAAACGCTGCCCTCCGGATCGCCAGCGAACTCGGCGTCACCGGTGTGATGGCCGTCGAGCTGTTCGAAACCCCCGGCATCGGAGCAGGCTTCCTGATCAACGAGCTCGCCATGCGTCCGCACAACACCGGCCACTGGACCCAGGACGGCTCGGTGACCAGCCAGTTCGAACAGCACCTCCGGGCCATCCTCAATCTGCCGCTCGGCGCCACGGACCTGCTGGGACCCGTCGTCGTGATGAAGAACTTCCTGGGCGGCGAGAACCAGAATCTGTTCTCCGCCTTTCCCGCAGCCCTGGCCAGCGAACCCGCGGCGAAGGTCCACTGCTACGGCAAGGCTGTCCGGCCGGGCCGCAAGATCGGCCACGTCAACCTCGTCGGCGGCTCGGTGGCCGACGTCGACTCGGTGCGCGAACGCGCCACCACGGTCGCCAACATCATCCGGAACGGAAGGGCCCAGTCCCGAACCGCAGCGGGCGCACACGAGGAGAACGCATGAGCAGCAGTAGCAAGGCACCGTCCGCGGACGCCCGGTTCCCGGACGCCGGGGCCGCTGCCCCGATCGTCGGGCTCGTTATGGGCTCGGACTCCGACTGGCCCGTAATGGAGGCTGCTGCCGAGGCCCTCGCCGAATTCGGAATCCCCTTCGAAGCTGATGTTGTCTCCGCGCACCGGATGCCGCTGGAAATGATCCGCTACGGCCAGACGGCCCATGAGCGCGGGCTGCGTGTCCTCATCGCCGGCGCCGGCGGCGCCGCCCACCTGCCGGGCATGCTCGCCTCGGTCACGCCGCTGCCGGTCATCGGCGTCCCGGTACCGCTCAAGACCCTCGACGGCATGGACTCCCTGCTCTCCATCGTCCAGATGCCCGCCGGGGTTCCGGTCGCGACCGTGTCCATCGGCGGGGCCCGGAACGCCGGCCTGCTTGCTGTGCGCATCCTGGCCTCCGGCTCGGACCCGCTGGCCGCCCGGCTCCGCACCGAGCTGCTCAACTTCGCCCAGGAACTCAACGACGTCGCCACCCGGAAGGGCGCGACCCTGCGGCACAAGGTGAGCGAAGTCTTCGCGGACGCGAACGTCGTCACCCGGGGCAGCCGTTAAGGATCACCAGATGACCAACAGTTATGCCCCGTCCCGCCAGCCGGCGCCGCAGAACCGGACGGCTCCACCGTCCCGCACGGATCCCGTCCGGCATCCCTCGGGGGCAGCGGCGCCGATACTGACCAAGCGTGCCTTCCTGCTGGTCCTGATGACCCTGCTGGTACCCGGCAGCGCCCAGATTGTCGCCGGCAACCGGCGGCTGGGGCGGATGGCGCTGCGGGTCACCCTCACCGTCTGGGTGCTGGCCGTCCTCGCGGCAGTGCTCCTCCTGGCATCCCGGTCCACGCTGATCAACCTGATCACCAACCCGGTCACCGCACTGCTGCTGGTTGTCGGCCTGGCGGCGCTGGCCATCGGCTGGGCCGCCCTCTTCATCAACACCCTGCGGCTGATCCGTCCAGCGCTGCTGGCGCCCGGCGTGCGCACCGCCGTCGTCGCCGCCCTGGTGCTGGCTATGATCCTCAGCAGCGGCTCGCTGGGGTACTCCGCCTACCTGCTTAACGTCAGCCGCGACGCCATCGGCAACATCTTCTCCAACGGACCGACGATGGAGCCCTCAGAGGGCCGGTACAACTTCCTCATGATGGGCGGCGACGCCGGGGCGGACCGGACCGGCCGCCGGCCGGACAGCCTCTCGGTCATCAGCGTCGATGCCAAGACCGGCAAGACCGCCATCATCTCCGTGCCCCGGAACCTGCAGAACGCGCAGTTCAGCGAGGACTCCCCGATGCGCGGGATTTACCCTGATGGCTACGACTGCGGCAATGAATGCCTCATCAACGCCATCAACACCGAGGTCACCAACGAACACCAGGACCTGTACCCTGGCGTGGCGGACCCGGGCGCGCAGGCCACGATGGAAGCCGTGTCCGGGTCCCTGGGCATCAAGGTCCAGGCCTATGTGCTGGTCGACATGGACGGCTTCGCCAAGCTCATTGATGCCATGGGCGGCATCCGGATCAAGGCAGGCGGCTGGGTCCCGCTCAGCGGCGACATGGTGGACGAAGCCAACGGCATCCACGGCATGCCGACCGGCTGGATCCGCGCCGGAGAGCAGACCCTCGACGGCTATCACGCCCTCTGGTACGGCCGGTCGCGCGAGTTCGTTGACGATTACGCCCGGATCCAGCGGCAGCAGTGCGTCCAGCAGGCCATGCTGAAGCAACTGGATCCGGCCACGCTGCTGGCCAAGTTCGAGGACATCGCCAAGGCCGGCACCAAGGTGGTGGACTCCAACGTCTCTGCCGGCCAGCTCGGCAGCTTTGTGGACCTCGCGATGAAGGCCAAGGGCCAGGACATGAGCCGGCTCACCATCGGACCGCCCGACTTCGACGCATCCTTCTCCACGGTCCCGGACTTCGACCAGATCCATCAGAAGGTTGACGCCCTCCTCGGCCCCGCCCCCGAGGCAGGCGCCGCTGACGACGGCATCCGCCCGCAGGACGCGGCGCCCGGGCCGGTGTCGGCTGCCGGTGCCCTGCCCCGCGCACTGCCCGGAACCCAGCCCGCGCCGTCGTCGTCGTCGTCGGACTTCACCCCGGTGACCACAACGCCGGACGGCGAGCCGATCACCGTGGAGATGCTCAACCAGTTCAAGCGCAACGGCGACGAGCAGTCGATCCGCAACCTGGTGGCCACGAACGGCCAGTGCGCGCCGTTGTAGTGCCAGCGACCAGTCTTTCCAGTAAAACCTTCCGTAACAGATAGGGACACCCGGCAGTGTACGAACTCGAAAATGTCCTCCGGCCGTATGCCTGGGGTTCCACGACCGCCATCGCCGGGCTCCTCGGCCGGGTGGCGTCCGGCGGGCCGGAGGCGGAGCTGTGGATCGGCGCGCACCCGGACTCCCCCTCGGTGGCGCTCAGTCCGGCCGGCGCCGGATCGACGGGCGCTCACGCCGCGGTGGCGGACGACGGCGGACGGCGTGCCCTGGATGCGCTGATCGCGGAGGATCCGGAGCACCATCTGGGCGGCGGCAGCGTGGCAGAATTCGGCCCCCGGCTTCCCTTCCTGCTCAAGGTCCTGGCCGCCGACAGCCCCCTCTCCCTGCAGGTGCACCCGACCCTCGAGCAGGCCCGGGCAGGGTTCGCCCGCGAGGAGGCCGCCGGAGTCGACCGCGCGGCGGCGGAACGCAATTACAAGGACGCCTTCCACAAGCCGGAGATGATCCTGGCGCTGACACCGTTCGAGGCGCTGTGCGGCTTCCGGCCGGCGGCGGACTCCCGCGCCGTTTTGCAGGTGCTGGTGGCCGATTTTGAGCTGGCCGGCCTGGAACTGCCGCCGCTCGTCCCACTGCTGCTCGAGGACCTGGCGCAGCACGATGAACCCACGGCCCTCCGCTCGGCCTTCAATCGGCTGATCTCCGGCGGCGAGGACGTCGCCGCGGCGACGGCCGCGATTGTGGCAGCGCTGATCTCCGGCGCCCCGACGGCGCCCTACCAGGCGGAGCTTTCCACCGTCGTCACGCTCGATGCCCAGTACCCGGGCGATCCGGGTGTGCTGATTTCACTGCTGCTCAACCGGATCTCGCTGGCGCCGGGCGAGGCGGTCTACCTGCCGGCCGGCAACGTCCACGCCTATCTGCACGGCCTCGGCGTCGAGGTCATGGCTTCCTCGGACAACGTCCTGCGCGGCGGGCTGACCCCGAAGTTCATCGACGTGCCCGAACTACTCCGCACCGTCTCCTTCGAGGCCGTCGGCGTGCCGATGCTGAGCCCCGAAACCACCATGCTGGGACAGGAGGTCTTCCGGCCGCCGTTCCGGGAATTCCAGCTGCAGCGCGTCGAGCTCGAGCCCGGCGCGGGGCCCGTTCCGCTGGCGCAGTCGGGGGCGGCGGTCATTCTCGTGGTCTCCGGTTCCGTGCTCCTGGACTCCCCCAAAGGTGAACTGCGGCTGGAGCGCGGCGCGAGCGCCTTCCTGCCCGCGGCCGAGGCGCCGGTCAATGCACACGCCGCCGCCGGCGCCACCGGGACCGCCCTGGCCTTTGCCGTCACCACTGCCCTGAAAGCCTGAGACCGTGGACCACTTCCTGCAGAGCCCCGCGTGGGCCGGCTTCCAACGCGACCTGGGACGCACCGTGCATGAGCGCTCGGGACCCGGCTGGAGCTTCCTGGCCATCGAGGAGAGCAACCCGGCGGGGAAACTGCTCTACGCACCCTACGGACCGGTGGCCGCTTCGCTGGCCGCGCTCGACGCCGCCCTGGCGGCTCTAACGGAGCTGGCCCGCGGCTGCGGTGCGGTGTTTGTCCGCATTGAACCGGTCGACGCCGGCTTCGCGGCCGCCGACGCCGATGCTGTCCTGCGCACGCGCGGCCTCCGGCCGGCCCCGGCCAACCAGCAGCCGGAGCTCACCTGGGTCGTGGACCTGGACCGGGACTTCAAGGACGTCCTGGCGGAGATGAAGCCGGTGAACCGCAACCTGTACCGGAACATCCACAAGAAAGGCGTGACGTTCCGCTCCAGCCAGGACCCGGCGGAGATTTCGATCCTGCTGGGATTCCTGCACCTGACGGCGGCGCGCAGCGGTTTCAAGCCGCAGAGCGACGACTATCTCGACCAGGTCGCCCGCTCCCTGATGCCGGCCGGTGCCGCGACACTCTTCATCGCCGAACTTGGGGGCGAGCCAATTGCGGCTGCCCTCGCATACGACTCCGCGGACACCCGCACCTATGCCCACGCCGCGCTGGATGACGCGCACCGCAAGCTCAGCGCCGGGATTCCGCTGCTGGTCACCCTGATGGCCGATGCCAAGGACAGGGGCCTGAAGCACGTGGATCTCTGGGGCGTGGCGCCGGCGGACGACCCCGACCACAAGTGGGCGGGATTCACGTCCTTCAAGAAGTCCTTCGGCGGGCGCGAGGTCGCATATCCCGGAACCTGGGACCTGCCGGTGCGCACGGTGCGCTACAACGGATACCAGCTGGCCAGGAAGAGCGCGCACGCCGCCCGCCGCGGCGTGGCGGCGGCCCGGAAGCTGCCCGTCCGGCTGCGCGGCGCGCTCCGCCGCTAGCACTCCCCACCGGACATGTCCCGCGTCCGCCCCGGCGAGTGGACATAAACCCACTATGTCCACTCCCGGGCCTCAGCACGGGGCATGTCCCTCGGTGGGGCGGCGCAACCCCGGGCCTCAGCACTGGACATGTCCCGCGTTAGCCCCCGCGGGTGGACATAGACCCACTATGTCCACTCCCGGGCCTCAGCACCGGGCATGTCCCCGGTGGCAGCGCAACCCCGGGCCTCAGCACGGGGCATGTCCCTCGGTGGGGCCTAGCGTGCGGCGGCGGCGGCTTTCTTCTGGGCCTCGTACGCGCTGGCGACCATGTCCTCCACGGAGTGCCGCATCTTCCAGTCCAGGTCGCGTGCGGCCAGGGAGCCGTCGGCCACGATCCGGTCCGGGTCACCCGCCCGGCGGGGCCCGATTTCCGGGTCGAAGTCGATGCCGGTAACCGTGGCCATCGCCGTCATGATCTGGCGGACGGAGAGCCCGTCGCCGGACCCGAGGTTGTAGACGCGCTCCAGCGGCCTGCCGGCGGCGAGGGCCCGGGCGGCCGCGACGTGGGAGGTCGCCAGGTCGGCAACATGCACGTAGTCGCGCACGCAGGTGCCGTCGGCGGTGTTGTAGTCGGTGCCGTTGATGCGGGGGGTCTTCCCCGCGGTCAGTGCGCGGAGCACGATCGGGAAGAGGTTGTGCGGGCTCGTGTCGTAGAGTTCGGGTGAGCCGGAGCCGACGACGTTGAAGTAGCGCAGCGAGGTGTGCTTCAGTCCCCGCGCCCGGCCCTGGTCGCGGATCAGCCATTCGCCGATTAGTTTGCTCTCGCCGTAGGGGGATTCCGGCTGGGTCGGGGTGACTTCCGTGACGATGTCCCCGGTGGGGGTGCCGTACGTCGCGGCGGAGGAGGAGAAGACCAGCTTGTCGACCTCGGCGAGTTCCATGGCCTTCAGCAGTTCGGCTGTGCCGGTGACGTTCTGCTCGTAGGTCAGCAGCGGCTCCTGGACCGAAACGCCGGCGTATTTGAAGCCGGCGAGGTGGATCACTCCGGTCACGCCGTGGTCCAGCATGGTGCGGGCCAGAAGTTCCGAGTCGAGGATGGTGCCGTGCACGAACGGAACATCGTCCGGGACGAATTCGCGGTGCCCGCTGGAGAGCGAATCAACCACCACCGCCTGCATCCCGGCCCCCCGCAAAGCGGAAACCACGTGAGAACCGATATATCCTGCGCCACCTGTTACGAGCCATGTCATGGTTCCACCCTACCCAATGCCGTGCCCGCCAGGCCGCTTGGAAACGGCGGATCCCGGGGCGCGATTCGCGCCCCGGGATCCGGGTGTCCTGATTTGGGCAGCTGCTAACCCTTGCGGGCGTAGCCTTCCCACTTGCTGGCCTGGTGCTCGCCATCCACAAAGCGGATGGTCCCGGACTTCGAGCGCATCACGATGGACTGGGTGAGGACCTTGTCCTTGGAGTAACGCACACCCTTGAGCAGGTCGCCGTCGGTGATGCCCGTGGCGGCGAAGTAGCAGTTGTCGCTGGAGACGAGGTCGTTGGTCGACAGCACCCGGTCCAGGTCATGGCCGGCGTCGATGGCCTTCTGCTTCTCCTCGTCGCTGGTGGGCCACAGTCGGCCCTGGATGACTCCACCGAGGGACTTGATGGCGCAGGCCGTGACGATGCCTTCCGGCGTTCCGCCGATGCCCATCAGGGCGTCGACGCCGGTGCCCGAGCGGGCCGCGGCGATGGCGCCGGCGACATCGCCGTCCATGATGAACTTGGTCCGCGCGCCGGCCTCGCGGATCTCTTCAACGAGCCCACGGTGGCGGTCCCGGTCCAGGATCATCACGTTGAGCTGGTTGACCTTGACGCCCTTGGCCTTGGCGATCAGGTGCAGGTTCTGCTTGACGGGCAGGCGCAGGTCCACCATGTCGGCGGCTTCCGGTCCGGTGACGAGCTTCTCCATGTAGAACACCGCGGAGGGGTCAAACATGGAACCGCGTTCCGCGACGGCAAGGACGGCGAGGGCGTTGTTGATGCCGAGGGCAGCGAGGCGCGTTCCGTCGATCGGGTCGACGGCGACGTCGCACTCGGGGCCGGTGCCGTCACCAACATTCTCGCCGTTGAAGAGCATCGGCGCTTCGTCCTTCTCGCCTTCGCCGATCACGACAACACCGTTGAAGTGGACGGTCTGCAGGAAGGAACGCATGGCGTCGACGGCGGCGCCGTCGGCCTTGTTCTTGTCCCCGAACCCAACCCAGTGGCCGCCGGCGATGGCGGCGGCTTCGGTGACGCGGACCAGTTCCAGAGCAAGGTTGCGGCCCGGCTCGTCGATGCCGACGGCGAGAGACGGCGAAAGCGTGGAGTATTTCTGGGTCATTGGCGGTGGTGTCACGTGAACCTCTTCTTCGAGTGGCGATCATTGAAGCCGTGCGGACAGGATCGATCCGTAGCGGTGATCCCTAGTTTGTGATCTCGTCTGATACTGATCATAGTCGCGGTGGAAAGCTGCGGCTTGGATTGACCATTCCGTGAACAGCACGCCCCCGGCCCGCCCGGCACCGCCGAATGTGAGATCAGCCCGGAATGGGCGACTATAGAGGGGTGAGTGAATTGCAGGAAACGCCCCCCGCAGCCCCCGCCTCCCCCGCCGGCACCGCCGGCCGGGAAGCACCCGGCGCCGCCGGGCAGCCGCCCGTCAAGCCCGTATTGAGCGCCGGTGCGGCGAAGCGTGCGAACGCCTCGGTGATCGGCATGATCATTGCGCTGGTCCTGAGCATCGCCGCGTTCCTGCCCATCGTCCTGATGAACCCTTCGCCCAAGACCGGCGGCTACCGGCCGAACGTCGACGTCAGCGCCGTGGCGCAGAATGCCACCGATGTGGCGGGATTCACACCGGCCGCCCCCGATACCGGCGACACATTCCGCGCAAATTACGCCCGCTGGGAATCCGGGACGGGCAGCGGAGTCCCGACCTGGGAGGTCGGCTACCTCACCCCGAAGGAATCCTTCATCGGCCTGGTGCAGACGCGGCAGCCCAATCCCACCTGGCTGCTGCAGCAGGTGAAGAGCGCGCCCGTGACCGGCACCCGCAACGCCGGCGGACGCGACTGGGAGCTCCGCGACACCGGCAAGGGCGAGAAGAGCATGGTGCTTGCCGATGCCGCCGGCACCACCGTGATTCTGAGCGGATCCGCCCAACTGGACGAATTCACGGTGCTGGCAGCAGCGGTGGTCAAGGACCTTGCGGCCAAGTCCGGCACGGCCGGCACCGTGTCACCGGGGAGCACCGCGGATGCAACAATTTCACCTTCCCCCGTCCCTTCGCCGTAAAGTACTCCCGTGGCCACTTATCTCACCCCCGCCCTTGCCTGGCGCCGTCTCCGCGAGGGCAACGAGCGCTTTGTTTCCGGCAAATCGTCCCATCCCAACCAGGACGCGTCCCGCCGCTCCTCGCTCGTGGAGAACCAGCACCCCTTCGCGGTGATCTTCGGCTGCTCGGATTCCCGGCTCGCTGCCGAGATCATCTTCGACCTGGGCCTCGGCGACGCCTTTGTGGTCCGCACGGCCGGCCAGGTGATCGACGACGCCGTCCTCGGCTCACTCGAATACAGCGTCAGCGTCCTGGGCGTGCCGCTGATCGTGGTCCTCGGGCACGACAGCTGCGGCGCGGTCACGGCCACCAAAAAAGCCGTCGAGACCGGGCAGATGCCCGTGGGCTTCATGCGCAGCCTCGTCGAGCGCATCACCCCCTCGGTGTTGACCTCGCTGCGCCACAACCAGAACGACGTCAACGACATGGTGGTGGAGAACGTCAAACAGACGTCGCAGCGGCTCGTGGACAGTTCGCGGGTGATTTCCGATGCGGTCGAGGGCGGCCGGGCAGCCGTGATCGGCCTCGCCTACAGCCTCGCCGACGGCAGGGCGGACCTCGTTTCCGGAATCGGCGAGCTCTAGGTTCCTGCCACACCCGGTAGCAAGCCCTTCACGGTTTTCGATGCGACGCCTCCGCCCAATAAGCTAGCCCCATGACTTCCACAGAAGAGTTGAACACCGAAGAGTTCCGCATTGAACACGACACGATGGGCGAGGTCCGGGTCCCCGTGAACGCCCTGTACCGTGCCCAGACGCAGCGTGCCGTCGAAAATTTCCCGATCTCCGGCAAAACCCTGGAGCGCGCCCACATCGAAGCCCTCGCCCGGGTCAAGAAGGCCGCCGCGCAGGCCAACGCGGAACTGGGAGTGCTCGACGGCGAGCTCGCCCAGGCGATCGCGGACGCCGCCGATGAGGTCGCCACCGGAAAGTACGACGGCGACTTCCCGATCGACGTGTTCCAGACCGGCTCCGGCACCTCGTCCAACATGAACACCAACGAGGTCCTTGCCGAACTGGCGACCCGCGCGCTCAAGGCCGCCGGCAGCGACAAGGTGGTCCACCCCAATGACCACGTCAACGCCTCGCAGTCCTCCAACGACGTTTTCCCCACCTCGGTCCACGTGGCCGCCACGTCCGCGCTGATCAACGACCTGATCCCGGCGCTGGGCTACCTCGCGGAGTCCCTGGAGCGCAAGGCCGTCGAGTTCAAGGACGTCGTGAAGTCCGGCCGCACCCACCTCATGGATGCCACCCCGGTGACGCTGGGCCAGGAGTTCGGCGGCTACGCCGCTCAGGTCCGCTACGGCGTCGAGCGCATCAACGCCTCGCTGCCCCGCGTCGCTGAGGTTCCGCTCGGCGGCACGGCGGTCGGCACCGGCATCAACACCCCCGCCGGGTTCCCGGAGCGCGTCATCGAACTGCTCGCCGCCGACACCGGGCTGCCGCTGACCGAGGCCCGCGACCACTTCGAGGCGCAGGCCAACCGTGACGGCCTGATCGAGGCCTCGAGCCAGCTCCGCAACATCGCGATCTCCTTCATGAAGATCAACAACGACCTGCGCTGGATGGGTTCCGGCCCCAACACCGGCCTCGGCGAAATCGCGATCCCGGACCTGCAGCCGGGCTCCTCGATCATGCCCGGCAAGGTCAACCCGGTGATCTGCGAGGCGTCCATCATGGTCTGCGCCCAGGTCATCGGCAACGACACCGCCATCGCCTGGTCCGGCACCAACGGCGCCTTCGAGCTCAACGTCGGCATCCCCGTGATGGCCGCCAACCTGCTCGAATCCGTGCGCCTGCTGGCCAACACCAGCCGCGTCATGGCCGACAAGATGATCGACGGCATCACCGCGAACGTCGAACGCGCCCGCTACCTGGCCGAGGCTTCCCCATCGATCGTCACGCCGCTGAACAAGTTCATCGGCTACGAGAACGCCGCCAAGATCGCCAAGAAGGCCGTGGCCGAGGGCCTCACCATCCGCGAAACCGTGGTGGCGATGGGATTCCTGGAACGCGGCGAACTGACCGAGGAGCAGCTGGACACGGCCCTGGACGTTATGTCCATGACCCGTCCGCCGCACAAGGCCTAACACCCGCGCGGCTGTCGCGCCTCCGGGCCGCGGCAGCGTCCGACGGCGGCCGGCGCCTTTCCAGCGAAAGGCGCCGGCCGCCGTTGTTTGTCTAGCCGGGACCTGCTTAGCGCGGCGGAACGCCTCCCCCGGCGGCCCGCCGCTCCTCGGCGGTGTAGGCCGCGGCGGCGGCGGCGTCCGCCATGCTGGCTCCGGCCATCCGGGCCTCCCGCAGCCTGCGGGTCTTGGCCGACTGCCCGGAAAAAGCCGCGTCCACGTTGCCGGCCGCGTACGTGAGCGCGTCTTCGGCCCGGATGCCGAGCCCTTCCGCCGTCAGCACGGCATCCTGATTGGCGCCCAGGTAGGTGAACTGCCAGCCCCACTGGCTCTGCTGCTGCTCCACGAGGGCTTTCACCACGGGGCCGGTCGCCTCCCTGGAGGCGTTCTCGTGCCCGTCGGTCAGCACTGCCACCAGCACCGTGCCCGGGCGCTGCTCTTCGGGGAGGGCGGCCAGTTCCTCCCCGGCCTCCCCGATCAGCCGGATCATGGCGTCGTGCAGGGCGGTGGAGCCGCGCGGCTGCAGGTCCAGCGGCGGTACATCCCGGATGTCCACGGCGGCGTAGACCCGGTCGTAGACGTCGTCGAACTGCGCCAGGGACAGCCGGCAGCGGCCAGGAACCGACTGCTGCTCCCGGACAAACGCGGCAAATCCGCCCACGGTGTCGTCGGCAATGGCACTCATGGATCCGGAGCGGTCCAGCAGGACGTACACGTGCGTCAGAGCGGAATCTGTCATGTTTCCCCATTTCCGGTCCGGGCGCACCCGGACCAACCTTCCCAGCGGCTGGCTGGACAGAAGCAGGCTATGGCGGGGCACCGACAAAAAAGCAGCGAAACCACACCTTCGGCAAGTTTTTGCACTTTTTGGCACCCAGGCGATCGTCAACGCCCGTCAGGCCGGCAGGAGCACCATGGCCGCGGCCGTGCCGGCCAGCATGAACGGCCCGAACGGGATGCTCGATTTCAGCGTTCCCTGCCGCGAAACCAGCAGAGCCAGGCTCCACAATCCGCCCAAGAGGAAGGCCGCGAAGGTCCCGGCAAACACGTGCGGCCAGCCGAGGAACCCCAGGTACATGCCGAGCACCCCTGCCAGCTTGACGTCGCCAAAGCCCATTCCCGGCGGATAGACCGCCCGCAGCAGGAAGTAGAAGAGCCACAGCGCCGCTCCCCCGGCCACCACGCGCAGCCCGGGCACCCCGAAGAGGCCTGCCCCGCCGTCGGGCAGGGCCGCCGCGGCCGGGGCTCCCGACACCGCGTGGACCGCCACCGCACCGAGCAGCAGCACGCCGGCGACGGCGTAGGCCGGGAAGACGATCCGGTCCGGCAGCAGATGGTGCCGGACGTCGATGACCGTGAGCCGGACGGCCACAACCGCCAGGTAGGCGCATGCCAGAAGCACCAGCCAGTAGGCCAGCGGGGTCACTTCGCCCAGTCCGCCGAGTCGTTGGATCACCCTCGGATGCTACTGGAATTTCCGGCGGCCAGGGCCGGGCCCGCGCGTAAACTGTGGATATGGCCGCATGGGACACCTCGAATCCGCGCTCGAACCCGCGCGGTCCGGGCACGCCCGGGGGGCCCGCGGAACAGGCGGCCGTCTTCCGGCACCTGTGCCGTTCTTCGCCGTGGAAGTGGCAGTCGCTGCGCTTCGAATATCTGGACCGGCCCCTCGCCGTTGATCCCGGCGGCACCGGAACAGCGCCGCCTCCGGATCTGGTCCGCGCGTGGCTGCGCCGCCCCGGCGCCCTGCGGCTGGAGACCGCGGACGGGCTGATCCTGCAAAGCACGACCGGCATCAACGATTCCCGTGACGTGTTCTATGTCCGCTCCACCAGGAAAACCTGGCTGTTGCCGCCCCACCTCGTCACCCCGGTCTATGACGACGGCGGCCTGGTCCGGCGCCGCCCCGAGGCAGCCTACGGCGAGCCCGGTTTCGGCAACGGCCGCTTCGCCGCCGCGCTGGACCCGGTGGAACTGGCCGGCAACGCCCCCGTGCCGCTCGAATTCCCCAACGCCAACGCCGTGGAGCTGGACGGCATCACCGAAGTGATGCACGAGGGCCGCCCCGCCCTGGAGGTCACCGTCACCCCGAACGCCGGTTACCGCCCCAGCCACCCCGGCGCGCCGCTGGCCCGCCCCGGCCGCACGCTGGTGAGGGTCGACGTCGGCACGGGCGTTTGCGTCGCCAGCCGCTGGCTGGAGGGTGGCCGGGCAACCCCCGCACCGGAAGGGAACGCGCCGGAAGGGTCCGGGCCGGAAGAGTACGGGCACTGGCTCCGGATCCTGGGCGTGGACGAGTACATGCTCGATGACCTGTTCCTCGCCGAGTCCATGAACCTCACGGACGTCCGCCGGCACATCAGCTGGGAACTCCCGGCCGGCTGACGGCGCGTGTGACTGGCCGGGCGCGGCCCGCGCCGCTAGGCTTCCCGGATGACTGAGTCCGCCCGCTATTGGCCGCCCTTTGGCCTTACCCTGACCACGCCCCGCCTGGAGCTGCGGCCCATCCGCGACGAGGAGATCCCCGCGGCGGTGGAGGCGGCGCTGAGCGGCATCCACGAACCCGGCCGCAGCCCCTTCAGCAGGCCGTGGGCGGAGGCTCCGGCCGGGGAGCTCGGACCGAATATGGCGCAGTGGTACTGGCGGTGCCGCGGGACCATGTCGCCGCAGGAATGGACCCTGCTGCTGGGCATCTGGCACGAGGGCGAGTTCATCGGCTGCCAGGATATCGAGGCGAAGGACTTCGCCACGCTCAGGACGGTCGGCACGGGTTCCTGGCTCAGGCAAAGCGTGCAGGGCCGGGGACTCGGCCAGGAGATGCGCGCCGCCGTCGCCCTCTACGCCTTCGACTGGCTTGGCGCGGAGGTAGCGGAGTCCGAGGCGGCCGTCTGGAACCAGCAGTCCCTCGGCGTCTCCCGTTCCCTGGGCTACGAACTCAACGGCATCACCCGCGTCAACTGGGGCGGCAAGCTCCACGAAGCCCAAAAAGTCCGACTCACCCCCGCCGCCTTCAACCGCCCCGACTGGCAACTCAACGTAGAAGGCCACGAAGGCACCGCGAAGTTCCTGGGGATCGTCCTGGAAGGTAACCAAGACGGAACGTGACCGGCGCAATCGCCGCGGCGCGGTCCTTCGCAAAGGAGCGCATCGCGGCGCAGCGGGCCCCGAAGGTCGCCCAGCGACCGTAGCGGGCCCGTTGCGCCGTGTCTAAGCGACGGCGAAGGGCCGCGTCCCGGCGAACCCGGACACGGCCCCTGCCACGGCGACTAGATCTCCGCCCCCTCGAGCAGCTCCGTCACCAGGGCCGCGATCGGCGAGCGCTCCGAGCGGGTGAGGGTGACGTGGCCGAAGAGGGGATGTCCCTTGAGAGTTTCGACGACGGCCGCAACGCCGTCGTGCCGGCCGACCCGGAGGTTGTCGCGCTGGGCGACGTCGTGGGTCAGGACGATCTTGGAGTTCTGTCCGATCCGGCTCATCACGGTGAGCAGCACGTTCTTCTCGAGCGACTGGGCCTCGTCCACGATCACGAAGGCGTCGTGCAGGGAGCGCCCCCGGATGTGCGTCAGCGGCATCACCTCGAGCATGCCGCGGTCCATCACTTCCTCCACGACCTCCTGGCTGACTAGGGCGCCGAGCGTGTCGAAGACGGCCTGCGCCCAGGGGTTCATTTTCTCCGCCTCGGAACCGGGCAGGTAGCCGAGCTCCTGCCCGCCCACCGCGTAGAGCGGCCGGAAGACGATCACCTTGCGGTGCTCCCGCCGCTCCAGCACGGCCTCCAGCCCGGCGCACAGGGCCAACGCGGACTTACCCGTGCCGGCTCGCCCGCCAAGGGACACAATCCCAACGGAGGGGTCCATCAGCAGGTCAATCGCCAGCCGCTGTTCGGCCGAGCGCCCGTGCAGCCCGAACACGTCGCGGTCACCCTTGACGAGCCGGACCTGCTTGTCGGCGCCCACCCTGCCCAGGGCAGATCCCCGCTGGGACAGGAGCACCAGCCCGGTGTTCGTCGGCATCTCGGCCGCCTCCGGGATGAAGACCGGCTCGTGTCCGTAGAGGGTTGAGACTTCCTCCTCACTCGCGTCGATTTCCGCGACGCCGGTCCAGCCCGAGTCCTTGACGAGTTCGTTGCGGTACTCGTCGGCCTGCAACCCCATGGCCGAGGCCTTGACGCGCATCGGCAGGTCCTTGGACACCACCGTGACGTCGCGGCCCGCGTTGGCGAGGTTCTTGGCGACGGCGAGGATGCGGCTGTCATTGTCCCCGCCGCGGAAGCCGGCGGGGAGCACGTCGGCGGAGATGTGGTTCAGCTCCACCATGAGGGTGCCGCCGTCGTGGCCGAGCGGGATGGGGCGGTCGAGCCCGTTGTGCTCGACCCTCAGGTCGTCGAGGAGCCTGAGCGCCTTGCGAGCGAAATAGCCGAGTTCGGGATCGTGGCGCTTGCCTTCGAGTTCGGTGATGACAACGATCGGCAGGATCACCTCGTGCTCCGCGAAGCGCAGCAGGGCCCGCGGGTCCGAGAGCAGCACCGAGGTGTCAATCACGAAGCTCCGGGCCGGTTCCTTGCTTGCTGTCCCTTCCCCGGAAACAGCAAAACCGGCTGCAGCGTCAATCTCCGCTGCACCGGTCTTTGAGGTGGCTCGCTTGGCGCGAGAGGTAGCTTTCTGTCCCTGGTCGGTCACGACGTCGGGCAGTTGTTCAGAAATAGCCACATCGACTCCAGCCCCGGGGCGCATGCCCGGAATTGTTATTGGTGAGGCGGCTCGGCCTTGAGGCCGGACGCGGCCTCCCATACACCCGGTGCGAACTTCCGCTCCATGTACTGGCCTCCCCGAACAGCCGGCGGTTTGCCTGCTGATGGGATTAACGTACGTCCGGGGTGCGACGTTTCAGCGCCAATTTGTCGGCGATTCTTGTTGCCAACGTGTGAACACCGGATGTCGCGTCAGGAGCCGTAACGGCGCTGCCTGCCGGCGTAGTCGCGGAGGGCCCGGAGGAAGTCCACTTTCCGGAAGGCCGGCCACAGGGCCTCGCAGAAATAGAACTCGCTGTAGGCGCTTTGCCACATCAGGAAACCGGAGAGCCGCTGCTCCCCGGAGGTGCGGATCACCAGGTCCGGATCGGGCTGGCCGCGGGTGTAGAGGAAGCGCGAGATGTCGTCGACGCTCAGCTCGTCGGCCAGTTTCCCGATGTCCGTGCCGCGGGCGACGGCGTCGTGCAGCAGTTCGCGGACGGCGTCGACGATTTCGCGGCGTCCGCCATAACCGACGGCGACGTTGACATGGAGTTTCTCACGCGCCGGGGTGCGGGCCGTGAGCCGGTTGAGCCGGGCGGCGAGGTAGCCGGGCAGCAGTTCCGGGGCACCCATGGCATGGACCGAGATTTCGGCGTCCTCGTCCAGCCTGTCCAGCGTGTTGGCGATGATCCCCATGAGCAGGTCGAGTTCCTCGCCCGAGCGGCTCATGTTGTCCGTGGAGAGCATGTAGAGGGTGACGACCTTGACGCCGAGTTCCTGGCACCAGCCAAGGAATTCGTGGATCTTGTCGGCCCCGGCCTGGTGCCCCTGGCTGGTCGGGGCGTTGAACTGCCGGGCCCAGCGGCGGTTGCCGTCCACCATCACGCCGATGTGCCGGGGGATGCGTTCCGGGTCCAGGGACCGCTGGAGTTTGCGCTCGTAGAAGCCATAGAGGAACCCGGGCATTTCCATCCGGAGATTCACCTGGCTTCCTTGTACGACTGCAGTGCACATCCTAGGCTACCCGCCGGAGCACCGGCCGGGGCGCAGGGACGCTACGGTCTTGCCCTCCAGCTCCTGTTACCAGCGGGTAACTTACTGGGCCGTAGGTTATTATTGCGGCATGGAAAGCAACATCCCCGAGCCCCGGCCGGAGCAGCCTGCGGACCGACGGACCGGCCCGATGGACGACGCCGCGGTCCGGCTGGCGGAACTCCTGATGATCAAGCCGAAATGGCGCGGCTGGATCCACACCGTGACGGCCCCGCTGGCGCTGGCCGCCGGGCTGGTGCTGGTGATCCTGGCCCCCACGCCGGACCTGAAGGTCGCCTGCGCCATTTACGCCTTCACCGGGGTCCTGCTCTTCGGCATCAGCGCCATCTACCACCGGGGCAACTGGTCCCCGGGCGTCAAGATCGTGCTGAAGCGGCTGGACCATACGAACATCATGCTGGTGATCGCCGGCAGCTACACGCCGCTGGCCTGGGCCCTCCTGGACCGGCCCAAGGCCGAACTGCTGTTGTGGGTGATCTGGTCCGGAGCCATCCTTGGCGTGCTGTTCCGGCTGCTGTGGACCGACGCCCCGCGCTGGCTGTACGTGCCGATCTACATCGCCCTGGGCTGCGGCGCGTTGTTCTACCTGCCGGAATTCTTTGCCGCCAATGTCGCCTCCGCCGTCCTGATCTGCGTGGGAGGTGCCCTCTACATCACCGGCGCCGTGTTCTACGCGTTGAAGAAGCCGAACATCAGCTACTCACACTTCGGTTTCCATGAGCTGTTCCATGCGCTCACGGTCTTTGCCTTCGCCGCGCACTACATCGCGATTGCCATCGCCGTCCTGAGCTGATTTCCCGCTTCGCAAAGACGGTTCGTCAGGGCCGCCCCGCCGAGATGAGGGCGGGCAACTGACGCATGTCGTGGAACACGGTGGTGCCGGGACCGGCCAGCCGCTCCGCCGGGGTCACGCCGCCGGCATAAGCGAAGACGTGCATCCCGGCGGACCGGGCCGCCTGGACGCCGTGGGCGCTGTCTTCGACGACCGCGCAGCGCTCCGGGGCGGCGCCGAGCGTCCCGGCGGCATGCAGGAACAGGTCCGGGGCCGGTTTCCCGTCGGCGACTTCCGTTGCGCTGAAGATCCGGCCCTCGAAGCGGTGCAGCAGGCCGGTCTGCCCCAGCGTCCGCCGCATTTTGGCGTGGGTTCCGCTGGAGGCCACGCAGTGCGGGAGCAGGATCCCGTCCAGGGCCTCCACGACGCCGTCCACCGCCACCAGCCCGCGCTCGAAGGCCGCCCGGTACCAGGGATCGTATTTCCGGTCCCAGCCCTCGCCCAGTTCGATGCCCAACTGTTCCCCGATCGCGGCGACGAAGTCCGCCTCGGACCTGCCCACGAAGCGCTCCACGATCTCCTCCAGCTCCAGCTCCCACCCGAGGTCGGCGAGCACCAGCTGGTCCACCCGGACGGCGATCACCTCGGAATCGACCAGGACGCCGTCGCAGTCGAAAACCACGAGCTCGAAACCGTGAAAAGTCATCCCGCCATGGTAGCCAGGCGCTCCCGCAGCTGGCCGGAAGAACGCACCGGTAGCCCGCAGACCATGCCGCGGCACAGATAGACCAGGGGCACGCCGTCGGGGGCAGCCCCGCGCCCCCGCAGCAGGGGCACCACGGCGGCGTCGTCCTGGACAGCATTCCCGGCAGGGGCTTCCTGCAATGCGATCACCAGCCCGGGGCTCGGCGAGAGCAACAGCTCGCGGTGCAGCGCCGCCCGCTCCGGCGTGTCCGGCCCGACGACGGCGGCCTCCACCGGGCCGGCGAACGCCGCCTGCGCCGTCGCGAGCAGCCAGCCGGCCACCCGTGGCGCGCGGGCGGCCAGCGGCGGCAGCAGCGAAAGGATGTTGCCGGCGAGGGCGCGGTGCTCCTGGGAGCCGGAGAGCGCCGAGCAGGACAGCAGCGCGCCGGCGAAGGCGGCCGCCCCGCTCGGCGTGGCGGCGTCGAACAGCTCCAGCGGCGCAAGTCCGGCCTGGGCGTTGGCGACCTGGTCCGACTCCCCCGCGGTGTCCCGCAGCCCACCGTCCGTGGTGAACCGGGCACAGGCTGCGGCCAGGATGTCCTCCGCCAGCCGGTACCAGTGTGTCCGGCCGGTGACGGCGTAGAGCGCGATCAGGCCCTCGACGCAGAAGGCGTAGTCCTCCAGCAGCCCGCCGATTCCCCGCGCGACACCGGCATGGGAAACCCGGATGAGGGTGCCGGGTTCACCGCCGGCGCCGGGCCGCCAGTGCACCCGTTGGAGGTATGCAGCGATGCGGCCGGCCGCGGCCACCAGCCGAGGCTGGTCCAGCACCGCACCGGCCTCGGCCAGGGCCGCGACGGCCAGCCCGTTCCAGCCGGCCACCACCTTGTCGTCCCGGGCGGGCTGGGGACGGCGGGAACGCTCGGTGAGCAGCACCGGCCTCACCCGCTGCCACAGTTCCGCCTCGCCGGCGCTGGGGGCCCGGCCGGGGTGCAGCGGGGATCCGTCCGCGGTGACGGTGCCGCGGGCCCGGACGTTCATGAGCCGGGCGACGGCGGCGCCGTCGCCGGGTCCCAGGGCGGCTTCCAGCGCTGCGGGAGTCCACAGGTAGCTGGCGCCCTCGGCGTGGACGCCGTCCACCACGGTGTCGGCGTCGAGGGAGGAGGCCAGGGCCTCGGGAAGCTGCCCGTGCACCGCGCCGGGAGGCGGCACGTGGCCGGTTTCGTCCGTGCCCAGCCCCAGCGATGCCAGCATCCACCCGGCCGTGCGGCCGGCGACGTCGGCTGCCTCCGCGGCGGGGTAATCGGACGTGCCGCCAAGCCGGACCCAGTGGACGTAGACGCGCAGCAGCTGGGCGTTGTCGTAGAGCATTTTTTCGAAGTGCGGCACGGACCAGTCGCGCGTCACGGAGTACCGGGCGAAGCCGCCGTCGAGCTGGTCAAACAGGGCCGAGCGGGCCATCGCGGCGAGCGTCCGGCCCGCCAGGCCGCGGGCCTGCGCCGCGGTGTCGGCCCCGGCGTCCGGCGAAGCGGCGTCCGGTGAACGGACCGCGGCGTGCCGGATCAGGAATTCCAGGACCGCGGAGGGCGGGAACTTCGGCGCGGTGCCGAAGCCGCCACCGGCAGGGTCCTCGTCGGCCGCCAGCGCGTGCACGGCGTACGCCGGCAGGGACGGATCGAGGGGCTCCGGCGCACCGCCCAGCCGCACGGCGGCGCCGGGCTGCGCGGCGGCGAGGCCTCGGGCCAGGGTTGCGGCGTTCTGTTCCACGGCGTCGCGGCGCTCCCGCCAGGCGTCGGCCACGGCCTCCAGCACCTGACGGAAGGAGGGCCTGCCGGGCAGCGGCCGGGGCGGATAGTACGTCCCGGCATAAAAGGCCCGGCCGTCGGGGAGCAGGAAAACGGACATGGGCCAGCCGCCTTCACCGCTGATCGCCTGGGTCGCGGCCATGTAGACGGAGTCGACGTCGGGGCGCTCCTCACGGTCCACCTTCACGGCCACGAAATTGGCATTCAGGAAGGCCGCGGTGTCCCGGTCCTCAAACGATTCCCGGGCCATGACGTGGCACCAGTGGCAGGCCGCATAGCCGATCGAGAGGAACACCGGCACGTCGCGGGCGGCCGCGAAGGCAAAGGCCTCATCACCGAACGGGCGCCAGTGCACGGGGTTTCCGGCGTGCTGCCGAAGGTAGGCAGAGGGTTCTCCACCCAGGGCGTTGGCGGCCTCGGGGAAGGGCGGGCGGGTGCCGCGGTCAGCGGCTTCCGGGTCCTGCATCACCGTTGGCTTCCGGGCGGGTGGCGGGCTGGCCGGCGGGGTCCTGGGCCCGGGGGTTCCCCGCGCCCGTCCCGGCGGTCCGGGGATCACCCTCGAGGGAGGCTGCCTCCGCGGCAGCAGCGCGCTCCTCCTCCACCTGGGCGCGGTACCGGACGCGGCGGATGCGCCGGACCATGTCCACAATCAGCAGCGCCGTCAGCACCACGATGAAGGCGGTCAGCAGGAACCCCAGCAGGCCGGGCGTCACCTGGTCCTGGGACAGTCCGGGGCGCAGCGACGGCGTGGGGGTGGGCGCCGGGGTGGTTGCCAGGGCGAGGAGCAAGGAATGCACGGTTAGGAACCTTCTATGGTGCTGAATGGCCGCCCCGCAGGGGCTGGCCGCGGAGCTGCGTCGAACTGTTTCCACAACGTCTTCTACGCGTCATAGAAATGACCTGTTGGGTCTATCTTAGCCCGGCGAAGAAGTCCTTTTCAGGCAGTTCGACCGGAACCCTGGACTGGATCAGCGAGTAGTCCTCCCAAGGCCAGACGCGGCGCTGCATCGCCGGCGAGACGGCGAAGAAGAAGCCCTCAGGGTCCACCTGGGTGCGGTGTGCCCGCAGTGCGTCATCGCGTGCTTCGAAGAAATCCCCGCACTCGATCTGGGTGGTGGTCGGGTGCGTCGGGGCGGGCGGGGTGTGGCCCTCGGCGTCAGCTTCCAGCCAGGCGGCAAGCCGTTCGGCATACGGCGAGCGGAGACCCGTTTCCTCCAGCGCGAAGTGCAGGGCACGGAACCGTTCGGGGCTGAAGGCGCGGTCGTAGTAGATCTTGCCCGGCGCCCAGACCTCGCCGGTTCCGGGGTAGCGGGCCGGGTCCGCGGCGGCTTCGAAGGCCTCCACGGCGACGCGGTGCGCCATGATGTGGTCCGGGTGCGGATACCCGCCGTTCTCGTCGTAGCTCAGGATGACCTGGGGCTTGAACTCACGCACCAGCCGGACCAGCGGGGCGGCCGCCCGCTCCAGCGGCAGCGTGGCGAAGGAACCCGCCGGCAGCGGCGGCAGCGGATCGCCTTCGGGCAGCCCCGAATCGACGAAACCCAGCCAGCGCTGACGGACGCCCAGGACCTTGGCGGCGTGCTCCATCTCCAGCCGGCGCGCGCCGGCCATGTCGCGCTTCGGGTGCGGCTCGCCCTCCAGGGCAGGGTTCTGGATGTCCCCGCGGGAACCGTCGGTGCAGGTGGCCACCAGGACGTCGACGCCGGACGCGGCGTACATGGCCATCGTGGCGGCACCCTTGCTGGATTCATCGTCGGGATGAGCATGGACAGCCAACAGCCGAAGCGGCGCTGACGGGCTGGTGGACGCTGTCATCGTGGGACGGCTCCTCTTTCATCTACAAGTACGGGTTTCATCTACAGGTACAGAACTCTTTGGCAGGGCGCAGCGGCCGCATCGGCGCCGCGGCAAAAACCCGTCCCGATCCACACTAAACTGGACTTGTGACTTCCAAGGATCAGCCTGCCGCGCCGGCGCCTGCAGCACCCAGCCTAGCCAATCGTTACGGCGGTCAAAAGCGGACGCTCAGCGGCAAAGCCAAACGCACCATCCTCGTCCTTGCCGTCGTGGCCGGGATGGCCTTCATGGCCTGGATCTCAACCTCGAACGCGACGGAGAGCGTCACCTTCAAGGACATCGGCTACAGCACCCCCGACGCCACCCTGGCCGAGATCGATTTCCAGGTCACCAAGGAACCGGCCACCGCCGCCAAATGCTCTGTCAAGGCGCTTGATTCCAAGTTCGCCGTCGTCGGCTGGAAGGTCGTGGACATCGCGCCCAACGCCGCGGACGCCGGCTCTGACGGCGGACGCACGACCGCCCACCGTGCGACGGTGCGCACCGAGTCGCCGGCCGTGTCCGGCGTCGTCGACAGCTGCTGGATTCCCGACGCCGGCAACTAGCGCCGCGGAGCCGCGGTGTGATCCACGCCGCAACCTTCTTTGGTATATCCACGGCATTGACTACAATGAATCAATACCTTTCCCCCGCTGAGCTGGTTACTGAGTTCCAAAAGTGGCCACCGTGGCGGGGTCTTTGCTTGTTTGACCACAAAGGAGAAGTCCGTGTCTACCACCAACAGCGCAACTGCAGCTTGGCTTACCCAGGAAGCTTTTGACCGCCTGAAGGCAGAGCTGGACCACCTCTCCGGCCCCGGCCGGGCGGAAATCGTCCAGAAGATCGAGGCGGCGCGCCAGGAAGGCGACCTCAAGGAGAACGGCGGCTACCACGCGGCCAAAGAGGAGCAGGGCAAGATCGAGGCCCGCATCCGCCAGCTGACCGCACTGCTCCGGGACGCCCACGTGGGCGAGTCCCCGGCCGACGACGGAATTGTCGAGCCGGGCATGATCGTCGTCGCGAAGATCGCCGGCGATGAGGAGACCTTCCTGCTCGGTTCCCGGGAAATTGCCGGCGACTCGGATCTGGACGTCTTCAGCGAGAAGTCCCCGCTGGGAGCCGCCATCGTCGGCCACAAGGAAGGCGACAAGCTCAGCTACACCGCCCCGAACGGCAAGGACATCCCGGTGGAGATCATGTCCGCCAAGCCGTACGCCGGCTGACCCGGCCCACCGCAACGCACAACACGACGCCGGCCCTCCCCAAGCGGGAGGGCCGGCGTCGTTTTGCTGCCGCCTGCCGGCGTCGCCGTGCGTTACTGCCCGCTGCGCAGCGTTCCGGCCCGCGGCGCGCTGAGCAGCAGGGCTGCGATCACGCCGCCGATGGCCCCGCCGAGGTGCGCCTGCCAGGACACGTAGCCTGCCACCGTGGGCAGGATGCCGAACAGAATCCCGCCGTACGTCAGGAACAGCACCACCGAGAGCAGGATCTGCCACCAGTTGCGGTTGAAGAAGCCGCGCACGAGCAGGAACGCGAAGAGGCCAAAGACCAGGCCGGACGCCCCCACCGTGATGTTGAAGCCGCCGATCAGCCACACCACCACCCCCGAAACGAGCCAGCTCAGGGCCAGGGTGGTGAAGAACACTCGGCGCCCGGACAGCAGCACCAGGAAACCGAAGATGACCAGCGGAAGCGTGTTGGAGAACAGGTGCGCCAGGTTGGCGTGCAGCAGCGGGAACGTCAGGATGTCCAGGATCCCGTCGGGGCTGCGCGGGCGCAGCCCGAACGTGCCGTTGAGCGAACGCAGCATGAGGGTGTTAATGACCTCGATGACGTACAGCACCAGCACAAACAACCCCACCACCAGCAGCCCCTTGCGGGCACGTGCCGCCGTGGTGTCGCCGGCTCGCGGCCTGCCGTTCCGGCTGGAGTCAAGCATCATGGCCCCCTAGTGCACCACGATCGGCTGGAAACCCTCGGCCCGGAGCGCCGCGAGGACCTGCTCGCAGTGTTCGTGGCCCTTGGTCTCCAGGTTCACGGTAATGGACACGTCGCCCATGCTGATCGATCCGCCCACCCGGGTATGGTCCAGGCCCGTCACGTTGGCGTCGTTCTCGGCGATGATCCGGGCGATCGTGGCCAGCGAGCCGGGACGGTCGTCCAGCATCATCCGCACGGTCATGAACCGGCCCGCGGCGGAGAGGCCGCGCTGGATGACCTTGAGCATCAGCATCGGGTCAATGTTGCCGCCGGAGAGCACCACCGCGACGGTGCCGGGATTTTCGATCTTGGCTTCCATCAGCGCCGCGACGCCGACCGCACCGGCGGGCTCGACGACCATTTTGGCACGCTCCAGCAGGAAGATCAGCGCCCGGGCCAGGGCGTCCTCGCTGACGGTAACGACGTCGTCGACGAGCTCCCGGATGATGCTGAAGGGCAGCTGGCCGGGCCGGCCCACGGCGATGCCGTCGGCCATGGTGGAGACGCGTTTGAGCGGCACGAGGGCATCCGCGGCGAGCGAGGGCGGGTAAGCGGCCGCGTTTTCGGCCTGGACGCCGATGATCCGGATCTCCCGGCCCAGTTCCTTCGCCCTGGCCTTCACGGCCACGGCGACGCCGGCGAGAAGTCCGCCGCCGCCAACGCCCATCAAGATGGTGTCGACGTCGGGGACCTGTTCCAGGATTTCCAGTCCGACGGTGCCCTGGCCGGCGACGACATCGACGTCGTCGAAGGGGTGGACAAAGACTGCTCCGGTCTCGTCGGCGTAACGCTTCGCCTCGGCGAGGGCCTCATCGACATTGTGGCCGTGCAGGACCACTTCGGCCCCGTGGCTGCGGGTGGCGGCGAGTTTGGGCAGGGCCACGCCCAGCGGCATGTAGATCCGCGCCTTGATACCCAGGCTCTTGGCCGCGACGGCCACACCCTGGGCGTGGTTTCCGGCCGAGGCCGCCACGACGCCGCGTTTCTT
Organism: Pseudarthrobacter ribosi; assembly: GCF_055412865.1. Taxonomy (NCBI): domain Bacteria; kingdom Bacillati; phylum Actinomycetota; class Actinomycetes; order Micrococcales; family Micrococcaceae; genus Pseudarthrobacter; species Pseudarthrobacter ribosi. Next base: position 119,518 of record NZ_JBVAYZ010000009.1, read on the forward strand.
CTCCGCGGGGGAAAGCTTGGCCATCCGGACATAGGCGCCGCGGACCTTGAAGGAACCGGCCCGCTGCAGGTTCTCGCACTTGAGGAAGACCTCGCCACCGACCATGCTGCCCAGGGCCCGGGAGGATTCAACCGGCGTCCGCGTAATAATCCCGTCGAGCAGCTTCTGCGCCTCCAGGACATTGTCCAGCGTGACGGGCAGGCTCTCAAGGGTGTTCACGAACTAGTCTCCTTCTTCGATCCGTCTTCGGCTCATACGGTGGATCAGGGTGTGGATCCGGCTCCGGTGCCCCGTCCGGCATTACTGCCGGGGGGAACCGCTGCCGGGTGCGGCGTCGTCGCCGCGGCCGGAAGTTGCGCCCGGCAGGCGGGCGTCCCTCCCGGGGTCGTCGGCGGCAGGGGCCGTGGCGTCCGGGTTGCCCGCGGCCGCCAGCGCACTTTCATGTTCCCACGTTCTGCCGGCAATGTAGCGAATCGACGAGTTTGCTACGGCCAGGATGGGCACGGAGAACAGGGCTCCCGGAATTCCGGCGAGGTAGGAACCGGCGGCGACGGCGAGGATGACCGCGACCGGGTGCAGCCTGACAGCCTTGCCCATGATCAGCGGCTGGAGGATGTGGCTCTCCAGTTGCTGCACCAGCAGGACGATCCCCAGCATGATCAGGGCGTTCACCCAGCCGTTGGCGACGAGGGCCAGCAGCACCGCGACGGCGCCGGTCACCAGGGCGCCGACGATCGGGATGAACGAGCCGAGGAACACCAGCACCCCCAGCGGAAGAGCCAGGGGCACGCCGATGATCGCAGCCCCCACCCCGATGCCGACCGCGTCCACGAACGCGACGAACATCTGGACCCGGGCATAGCTCACCATGGAGGACCAGCCCACCCGGCCGGCTCCGTAGGTCGCGGCGCGGGCCCTGCGGGGCAGCAGCCGCACCAGGAAGGACCAGATCCGTTCTCCTTCCAGCAGGAAGAAGATGAGGATGAACAGCGCCAGGATCAAGCCGGCGGCGAAGTGCCCGGCGGTGCTGCCGAAGGACAGCGCACCGCTGAGGATGCTGCTGCTGTTGTTCTGCAGCGCTTCGGTGCCTTCCCTCAGGTACTGGTCGATCTGGGCCGCGGTGAGGTGCAGGGGGCCGTCCGCGAGCCAGACCTGGATTTTCTGGATTCCGGTCAGCGCCTCGCTCCACAGCTCGGCGAAGCCGGCCACCAGCTGCCGGCCCACGAGGGCCAGGGCCCCGCCGATGAGGGCAATGAACCCCACCACGGTCATCGCGACGGCGAGCCCGTTGGGAACGTGGTTCCTCCGGAGCCAGTTCTTCACCGGCGCCAGCAGCCCGGCCAGCAGCGCGGCGACCATCACGGGAATCAGCAGGAAGCTGACCCTGCTGAGCAGCCACACGAGCGCGCCCGCCATAAGGATGATGAGTCCCAGGCGCCAGGACCAGGACGCGGCGATCCGCACGCCGTACGGGATGTCCTGGTCGATTTCCCGCTCCGTAACAGTTCTCACTTGTGGGGAGACTCGCCCGGACGCGCTGGCAGCGGGGCGAGCGGCTGCGGCGGTGTGGTCTCGCGGGGCGGCATCGTCAACTGGCGTCATAGCCCCATGATTCACCAGCGCCGCCCGGATAGGAAACTGCCCGCTGTCTCAGCGACCCAGGGAGGCGCTGATACCCCACGTCATGGCGAACCGCTCCCCCGGATCCAGCCAGCGGAGGCCGTCGCCGGTGTTGAAGGCATTGGCCGGGCCGGTCATCGGCTCGATCGCCACCGCCTTGATGCGTCCCGGGAATTGAGTGGTGACAAAGACGTGGACGTAGCCGCAGTTTTCGTCCTGCCAGAGGCTCACGCTCCGGCCGTCCGGGGCGCTCAGCGTGTGCCGGGCGATGCCGGCGTCGAACTCCAGGTCCGTGTAGGCCGTATCCAGGTCCAGATCGCCCACGGTCCGCCCGGCGCGGAGGTCGAAGTCGCCGCCCACCGGTTCGGCGCGGCGCGGGATCAGGCGTTCGTCCGTCACGAGCCTGGTGCCGGCGTGCACGGTGACCGTGAGCTCCTCGCTGGGCACCTCCCCCAGCCTCAGGTAGGGGTGCGCGCCGAGGACAAACGGGGCCGGCTCCTGGGAGTCGTTGATCAGCAACTGCCGGACCACCAGGCCCAGGTCCTCGGCCAGTTCGTAGCGCACGCGGTGGCGCAGCAGGAAGGGATAGCCGTGCTGCGGGAACACCGCCGCTTCCAGGGTGACCGAGAATTCGGATTCGTCGACGAGTTCGTAGGAGGCGTTGCGCAGCAGCCCGTGGCTGGCGTTGTTGCGGGACGCCTCCGTGATGTCCAGCTGCTGCTTCTTGCCATTGAGGTACCAGACACCGTCCTCCACGCGGTTCGCCCACGGGGCCAGCGTGATGCCGGCGGCACCCGGGGAAATCTCCGCGTCACCGTAGCTTTCCGTCAGCTGGGTGCCGCCGCGGCTGTACAGCCTCAGCCCGGCGGCGAGTTCGGTGACGACGGCCAGGGCATCGCCGCGGCGCAGCTCGTACTGTCGGCCCGTGGCATAGCGCCGGGCGGAAGCGTCCGGGCCCGGGCCGTCGCTGAGTCTCTCGCTGGCAGGGGAATCCGGGGAGGAGTGACGCGGCAGGTTCATGGTCACCACCGTACCTAGCCGCAGGCCTCGGCGTATACCGTGGATCCATGACCCGCATTTCCAGGACCGCCCCCGCCGGCAGCACCAAATGACACTTCCCCTTGACGCGCGGCAACTGGCGGCCCGCTTCGCTGCCGTCTTCGGCACGGCGCCCGACGGCGTATGGCAGGCGCCCGGCCGGGTCAACCTCATGGGCGAGCATACCGACTACAACGAAGGCTTCGTGCTGCCGTTCGCGATCGACAGGACAGCCAGGGTGGCGGTCCGCCGGCGTCCGGACTCCGAGTTCCGGCTGCTGTCCACCTTCGGCAACCAGGGACTGACGACGGCGGATGCCGGGACCCTGGAGCGCGGCTCGGCGAGGGGCTGGACCAAGTACCCGCTGGGTGTGGTGTGGGCGCTCCAGCAGCAGGGGCTTCCGGTGCGCGGCCTGGATCTGCTGCTGGACTCCGATGTTCCCCGTGGCGCCGGCCTGTCCTCATCCCACGCGATCGAGTGCGCCGTCATCTCCGCCCTCAACGAGCTCACCGCGGCGGGCCTGGACGACCGGGACATGGTCCTGGCCACCCAGCGCGCCGAGAATGACTTTGTCGGCGCGCCCACCGGCATTATGGACCAGTCCGCATCCCTGCGCGGGGCGGCCGGGCACGCGCTGTTCCTGGACTGCCGCGACCAGAGCTTCCGGCTGGTCCCGTTCGACGCCGAAGCAGCCGGACTGGTGCTGCTCGTGATCGACACGAAGGTCTCGCACTCCCATGCCGGCGGCGGCTACGCCTCCCGGCGGGCCTCCTGCGAGCTGGGCGCCGAGGTGCTCGGGGTAAAAGCCCTGCGCGACGTCGGACTCGGCGACCTGGAGAAGGCCAGCGGCCTGCTGGATCCTGAGACGTTCCGCCGCGTGCGGCACGTGGTCACCGAGAATGACCGGGTCCTGCAGGTGGTCGAGCTTCTCGCCGGCGACGGGCCCGCGGCGATCGGGCCGCTGCTGGATGCGTCCCATGCCTCCATGCGGGACGACTTCGAGATCTCCTGCCCCGAACTGGACCTCGCCGTCGGGGCCGCCCGTGCTGCCGGCGCGGTCGGTGCCCGGATGACCGGGGGCGGATTCGGCGGCTCGGCGATCGCGCTCACCCCGGTGGCGGCCGCGCAGCAGGTGCGCGCCGCCGTCGAAAAGGCCTTCGCCGGGGCCGGGTACGCGGCGCCGGAGATCTTCAGTGTCCGGCCCGCGGCAGGGGCGATGCGCCTGGCATAGCCGGAGCGTAGGCTGGGCGCATGCCAGATGCCGTCATAGTGTCCGCTGCCAGGAGCCCGATCGGACGCGCCTTCAAAGGCTCGCTGAAGGACGAACGCCCCGACGACCTCGCGGCCGCCATGGTGGCCGCCGCCCTGGCCCGGATTCCGTCCTTCGACGCGGCGGACACCGCCGGCCGCGGCCTGGACGACCTGTATCTGGGCTGCGCCGAGCCCAGCGGCGAGGCCGGCTCCAACATGGCCAGGGTGGTCACCATCCTGGCCGGGCTGGACACCGTCCCGGGCGCCACGATCAACCGTTTCTGTGCCTCAAGCCTGCAGACCCTCCGGATGGCCTTCCACGCCATCAAGGCCGGAGAAGGCCACGCGTTTGTCTCGGCCGGGGTGGAGGCCGTGTCCCGGTACCGCGACTGGGCCGGCGCCGGAGAGACGGACGCCAGCACGCACAACCCGGCCTTCGACGCCGCCCGGCAGCGGACCGCTGCCCGGGCCGCGTCCAACACTCCATGGACGGACCCGCGGCTGGGCGGCCGGATGCCGGACATCTATATCGCCATGGGACAGACCGCGGAAAACGTCGCGACCAGCTTCGGCATCGGCCGGGCGGACCAGGACGCCTGGGCGGTGCTCAGCCAGAACCGCGCCGAAGCCGCCATCGCCTCCGGATTCTATGCCCGCGAGATTACCCCCTACACCCGCAGGGACGGCACCGTGATTGACCGGGACGACTCCCCGCGGGCCGGCGTCACCCTCGAAGCGGTCAGCGCCCTGCAGCCGGTCTTCCGCGCCGAGGGCACCGTCACCGCCGGCAATGCCTGCCCGCTGAACGACGGGGCGGCCGCCGTCGTCGTGATGAGCGATACGCGGGCGCGCGAACTCGGCCTCGAGCCGCTGGCAAGGATCGTCTCCACCGGCGTCAGTGCCCTCTCCCCCGAGCTCATGGGCATGGGTCCGGTCGAGGCAAGCCGGCGGGCACTGGCCCATGCCGGGCTGGGGATGGAGGACATCGACCTCGTGGAGCTCAACGAGGCCTTCGCGGTCCAGGTCGTCGCCAGCGCCAGGGAACTCGGGATCGACCACAACAAGCTCAACGTCCACGGCGGCGCCATCGCGCTGGGGCACCCCTTCGGGATGACCGGCGCCCGGATGACCACCACCCTGCTCAACGGCCTCCGGGAACGGGACGCGACCCTGGGGCTGGCGACCCTGTGTGTGGGCGGCGGCCAGGGCATGGCGGTGGTGCTGGAGCGGCTCAGCTAGGGCCCCCCGTCGCCGCCGGGCACGCGCCTGACGTCACACACCTCACAAAGGAGGGAGCCCCGCCGTCCGGCGGGGCTCCCTCCTCTTAGTCGTGCGTTACCGGCCTGACGCCGGCGCTGTTACTCGTCGCCGCGAAGGATCGCGAGGAGCCGGATGATCTCCACGTAGAGCCACACCAGCGTCACGGTGAGGCCGAAGGCCGCGGTCCAGGAGAAGCGCTGCGGGGCGCCGCTGCGGACGCCGGCTTCGATGCTGGTGAAGTCCATGATCAGGGCGAAGGCGGCGAGGCCGATCGCCAGGACGCCGATGAAGACGCCCAGCGGGATGCCGAAGATCTCCACCGAGGTGCGCAGGCCGAAGGGGGAATCGACGGCGCCGGTCCACATCATGACCATGTTGATGAGCGCGAAGACGGCATAGCCGATGGTCGCGATCATAAAGAACCGCATGGCCTTCGGGGTCGCCCGGACCTTGCCGTTCTTGAAGAGCACCAGGGTCACGGCGAACACCGAGAGCGTGCCGATCACGGCCTGCAGGCCGACGCCCGGGTACATGTTGTCGAGGATCCGCGTCAGGCCGCCGAGGAAAAGACCCTCGAGGCCCGCGTAGGCCAGGATCAGGGCCGGGGAGGGCTGCTTCTTGAACGTGTTGACGAGGGCGAGGACGAAACCGCCCAGCGCTCCGACGATCATCAGCATGTAGGCCAGGCCCTCTGCCACCACGAGGGTGACGGCCGCACCGGCGACGACGGCGCCAAGGCAGGCAGCCGTCTTCATGATGACGTCGTCATAGGTCATGCGTCCGGTGTCGGCGGGGCCGGCGGCGGGCCGGTTGTACATGTCCTGGAGCTGGTCCTGGGTCATGCCCTGCTGGGCAGGGTTCCAGCCGGTCTGGGTCTGACCGTACTGGGCCTGGCCGTACTGGCCCTGCCCGTACTGGCCCTGCCCGTAGCCGTTCCGGCCGGGGCCCTGTCCGTAAGCCTGCGGGGCAGGCGGTGCCTGGGTTGCTCCACGGAAGTTCTTTCCGTTGAAGACTGGGTTTCCGCCAAGTGCCATTGCGGGTGTCCTCCAAATAAGGGGGTGAATGATGATCCGGTAGTGAACTCGTAGTGCGTGCTTACAACACGCTACCAATTTCAACAGCCGGCGGGCACTGTTAGTTCCCGGCGGCCCTTGCCGCAACCCAACCGTGACCTGTGCGCCCCGTTCCGGAACCTCGTTTGCCGACCGGGGATATCGACTGTTTAGGCATACTCAGGATCAACAAAAGTTTACTTAAGTTCAGGTAAACCGCACCGACTCACCGGCTTCACGGTTGTTACCCGATCGCGACGTTAAGCCTGCTCGCGACGGCATTCATTGCCCCAAACGGGCTGTAACATGGGCCAAACAGGGTGACGGATATCACAAGCCCTACCGCTCCACCGCATCGCACCAGGCACCACCCCGTCACCCTGACTGTTCGCAGCGGTTGCAACGGCGCAACCCACACCACCCCCATGTGGAGGTTTCATTTTGAGAAGCACACCGAGAGGCCTGTCGCAGAGACGGCGCGGCAGACTGCTGAAAGTTGTGGGGGCTGTTTTTGCCGCCGTGGCCGCGCTACTGCTCATCGTCGCGCCAGCATCCCAGGCCACGAGCCCCTCGCCGACACCATCCCCGTCGGCAACCACGTTCCAAAACAGCATCAGCGGCTTCCTGCGCGGCGACGACCGCGCGCCGATCGCTGACGTCACCATCACGGCCAAGAGCGACGACTTCACCGGCACGGCCACATCGAGCGCCAATGGCGCCTGGACCATCGGGGTGCCCACCCAGGGGACCTACGTCGTCGAGCTGGACGAATCCACGCTTCCGGAGGGAATCAAACTCGCCGACGGCCAGGAAAACCCCCGAGAGGTCACCTTCAGCCAGACCTCGAACCTCTCGGTGATCTTCGCCTTCGGTAAGGGCATTGTGGTGCAGGAGCAGGATTTCGGCCAGAACCTGATCAACCGCCTCGTGGCGGGCCTCAGCTTCGGCCTTCTGCTGGCGCTCGCATCCGTGGGTCTCTCGCTGATCTTCGGCACCACCGGGCTGACCAACTTCGCCCACGGTGAGATGGTCACCATCGGCGCCGTCCTGGTTTTCGCCTTCAACGCCATGAACCTCCCGTTCTGGCTGGCGATCCTGCTCGCCCTGCTCGGCGGCGGTCTGTTCGGCTACGTCCAGGATGCCGGCCTGTGGAAGCCACTCCGGCGCCGCGGAACCGGCCTGGTCCCGATGATGATCGTCAGCATCGGCCTCGCCCTGGCCGTCCGCTACATCATCCAGTTCTTCTTCGGCGGCGCCACCCAGCAGCTGCCGTTCGCCCAGAGCGCGGAGATCCTGCTCGGCCCGATCTCCATTTCGCCCAACAACCTCTGGTCCCTCGTGATCAGCGCCGTTGTCATTGCCATCCTCGGGATCGTCCTGCTCAAGACCCGGCTCGGCAAAGCCACCCGCGCGGTCGCCGATAACCCGGCGCTGGCCGCGGCCTCCGGCATCGACGTCGACGCCGTCATCCGGATTGTCTGGGTCACCGGCGGCATGCTCGCCTCCCTCGGCGGCATCCTGTGGGCGTACTACCGGCCCGGCGTCACCTTTGATATGGGTTCGCAGATCCTGCTGCTCATCTTCGCCGGCGTCACCCTGGGTGGCCTCGGCACCGTGTGGGGTGCCCTGATCGGATCCATCATCGTCGGCATCTTCGTGGAGCTGACCACCGTGTTCGGCCTCGCCGCCGACCTCAAATACGTGGGAGCACTGTTCATCATGATTATTGTCCTTCTGATCCGGCCCCAAGGTATCTTGGGCCGGCGCGAGCGCGTGGGTTAGGAGACAGACATGGACTTCGGATTCATATTTTCCAGCGCTGCCGGTGAATTGTTCAGCCCCACAACGGCTGCCTACGCCCTGGCCACCCTCGGCCTCGCCGTTCACTTCGGCTACGCCGGCCTGCTGAACTTCGGCCAGGCCGGCTTCATGGCGGTGGGGGCCTACGGCTTCGCCATCTCCACCCTGACCTTCGGCGTTCCGTTCTTCGTCGGTCTGCTGATCGCCGTGGTCTGCTCGGCCATCTTTGCGTTGCTGCTGGGTATCCCCACCCTCCGGCTGCGGGCCGACTATCTGGCTATCGTGACGATTGCGGCGGCGGAAATCATCCGTTACATCGTGACCACCAACCAGCTGACCGCCATCACCGGTTCGGCCAACGGCCTCGCCGCGTTCGAGGGCGACTTCTACGCCATGAACCCCTTCCCTCCGGGTTCCTACATGGGCATGAACAACCGCGACTTCTTCATCCGGATCGTCGCCTGGGCGGTCGTGGCCTTGTTCTGCACCCTGGTGTGGCTGCTGATGCGCAGCCCCTGGGGGCGTGTCCTCAAGGGCATCCGCGAGGATGAAAACGCCGTCCGCTCGCTCGGCAAGAACGTATACGCCTACAAGATGCAGGCCCTGATCATCGGTGGTGTGCTCGGCGCCCTGGCGGGCATGATCTTTACCCTCCCCCGCGGCGCGGTCCAGCCGGCGAACTATGGCACCGAGCTGACGTTCTTCCTCTACACCTGCCTGCTGCTCGGCGGACTGGGCACGGTGCTGGGGCCGGTCGTCGGCGCCATGATCTTCTGGGTCGTGCTCTCGCTCACCCAGGGCATCCTCTACGGCCTGATCGAATCCGGCACCATCACCTGGCTGAACACGGTCCAGGCCGGGCAGCTGCGTTACATCCTGGTGGGTGTCGCGCTGATGCTGCTGATGATCTTCAGGCCCCAGGGTGTCCTCGGCAATAAGAAGGAGCTGGCGTTCGCATGAGCACGCAGAGCGAAGAACCCCGCACGTCGGAAAACCCGGAGAACCCGGAAAACATTGACTACATGACGGACACGCGTCCGATTGCCGCCGGGGAGACTGCCCCCGGCTGCAAGAAGCGCGATCCGATCGTGGTGGCGGAAAACGTCACCCGCAGCTTCGGCGGCATCAACGCCGTCGACGTCGAATACCTGGAGATCCCGCGGCACAAGATCACCGCGCTGATCGGCCCCAACGGCGCCGGCAAGACCACCCTGTTCAACCTGCTCACGGGCTTTGACACGCCCAACTCGGGCAAGTGGCAGTTCGAAGGCAACAGCCTGGCCGGGGTGTCCTCGTACAAGGTGGCCCGGATGGGCATGGTCCGCACCTTCCAGCTGACCAAGGTCATGGGCAAGCTCACGGTCATGGAGAACATGCGCCTCGGGGCCTCCCACCAGTCCGGCGAGCGGCTGTCCAAGGCCCTCTTCAAGGGCATCTGGGGTGGCCAGGAAAAGACGATCACCCAGGAAGCCAACGTCCTGCTGGAGAAGTTCAAGCTGGACGCCAAGAAGGACGACTACGCAGCGTCCCTCTCGGGCGGCCAGCGGAAGCTGCTGGAGATGGCCCGCTCGCTCATGGTGCGGCCTAAGCTGGTCATGCTCGACGAGCCGATGGCCGGCGTCAACCCGGCCCTGACGCAGTCGCTGCTGGACCACATCAAGAACCTCAAGGCCGAGGGCATGACCGTTCTGTTCGTCGAGCACGACATGCACATGGTCAGGCACATCGCCGACTGGGTAGTGGTCATGGCTGAGGGCAAGATCGTGGCCGAGGGCCCGCCCGCCGAGGTCATGAAGAACCCTGCCGTGATTGACGCCTACCTGGGTGCCCACCACGACGTGGATCTCGGTGACTCGGAAGGCATCAAAGAGCTGGCCGCGGAACTGGTCGCCGACGAGGAATCGATTGTCGGCACCGAAAACGCCGGCATCATCTCGCTCGACGTCGTCGCCGCGGAATCGGATAAGCTGACGGGCCCGGACAGCAACCGTCCGGTGCGCGGCCGGCGCAGCGCCGAGGAGCCGACCCGCGGCGAGCAGCCGCCCAGCACAGCGAAGGACACAGAATGAGTGCCACCAGCGCGGCTCCCGCCGCAAACCCCCTGCACGATGAGGATTCGGTCGTCAAGGTCACCGACCTGGTGGCCGGCTACATCCCCGGCGTCAACATCCTCAACGGCTGCAGCATCGAGGCCCGCAAGGGCGAACTGATCGGCATCATCGGCCCCAACGGCGCCGGCAAGTCGACGCTGCTGAAGGCGATGTTCGGCCTGGTCAAGGTCCACTCGGGTTCGGTGGTGGTCCGCGGCCAGGACATCACCGGGCTCAAGGCGAACAAGCTCGTCAGCAAAGGCATCGGCTTTGTGCCGCAGAACAACAACGTCTTCGCGGCGCTGACCATCGAGGAGAACCTCCAGATGGGCATGTTCCAGCGGCCCAAGGACTTCGCCGAGCGCTTCGACTTCGTCACGGGCCTGTTCCCGGAACTCGGCAAGCGTCGTGCCCAGCGCGCGGGCTCGCTCTCCGGCGGCGAACGCCAGATGGTGGCGATGGGACGGGCCCTCATGATGGACCCGGCCGTGCTGCTGCTCGACGAGCCCTCCGCGGGCCTCTCCCCTGTCAAGCAGGACGAGACCTTCCTCCGGGTCCACGAGATCAACCGCGCAGGCGTGTCGGTCATCATGGTGGAGCAGAACGCCCGCCGCTGCCTGCAGATCTGTGACCGCGGCTATGTCCTGGACCAGGGCAAGGACGCGTACACCGGCACCGGCCGGGAACTCATGAAGGATCCCAAGGTCATCCAGCTGTACCTGGGCACCCTCGCCGACACCGTCGAATAGTTCCCCGGCAACACCGCAACAGAAGGGCCGTCACCAGCCGGTGGCGGCCCTTCTGCGCGCCCGGGGGCTCAGCAGGACGACCACGGCGTCACGCGGCGCAGGGTTTTAGTCCGGACACCGGGACGCGGGGCCGGATTCCCGCCGTCGAGCACTCCCCCTGGCACCAAAAGCCTGCCGGGCGTGACGCGTGGCCGGCCCTCCCGCGGCCCCGCCTCCCCCGCACGCAAGAAACCCCCGTCCGGAGGGGACGGGGGTTTCTTGGCGGCTAGGGAAGGGCGAGCTTACAGCTTGCCGAACTCTTCCTTGGATGCCTTGTAGTTGTTGTCATCCTGGAACTCGTAGATGCCAATGAAGGCCTCGGTGGGATCACCGGCGGCGGAGAACGTTACGGGGCCGGACTGGCCGTCGTAGTCGATGTCCTTGCCGTTGCGGAGCAGGGTGACGCAGGACGGGAAATCGGTGCACTTTTCACCGGTCTCGGAGACTGCCTTGAGCTGGGCGGCGATGTCGACGCCCTTGGTGCTCTTGGCGGCTTCGGCGGCCAGTGCGACGAGGTTCACGGCGTCATAGGACTCGCCTGCGTAGCTGTAATCCTTCAGCGCGGGATCGATGGCCAGGAGCTTCTTCTTGAAGTCTTCCTTGGCGAAGGTGCCCGGGATGGTGCCCTGGGCGCCCTTCAGCGTGCCGGCCTGGAAGTCCTTGCTGTAGTCGGACATGTTGCCGTCGACCATGAAGAGCTGGGTGGGCTTGATGCCCTTGCCCGTCATCAGCGGAACGATGCTCTTGGCCTGGTCGAAGGTGACCAGGGCGATGGCATCCGGCTTCGCGGCGATGACCTTGTCAACCTGGCTGCTGAACTGCGAATCGCCCTCGTTGAAGAGCTCCTCCGCAACGACCTTGCCGCCTGCTGCTTCAAACGCGGCCTTCACGTTCTTCGCGAGACCCGTTCCATAAGCGTCGTTCAGGACGATCATGCCCACGGTCTGGGCGCCACAGGTGGCCATGTAGTTGCCGAGGACCTTGCCCTGGAGCACATCCGAGGGGGCGGTGCGCCAGTAGAGGCCCTTGTCGTCCCAGTCGGTGAAGTCCGGCGAGGTGTTGGCCGGGGAGAACTGGACGACACCCGCGCCGGTGATCTGGTTGATCACGGTCTTGGAGACGCCGGAGGATGCGGCGCCGACAATGGCGCTGACGCCCTGGCCCAGCAGAGCCGTAGTGGACTGCGTGGCAATGTCGGTCTTGGTGTCACCGGAGTCACGGTGGATGACCTCTACGGGCTTGCCCAGCACACCGCCGGCATCGTTGACTTCCTTGATGCCGAGGTTGACACCCGCGATTTCGGGCGGGCCGAGGAAGGCCAGCGACCCGGTGGTCGGCAGGAGCGAGCCGATCTTCAAGGGGGTTTCGGTGGTGCCGGTGGAGGCGGGAACCGTACCGCCATTGGTCGCGGCTGACGTGCCCGCTCCAGCTCCAGCGCTGGGGGCCGGGCATGCGATCCCTGCGGCGTTTGCGGAAGCGGATCCGGTTCCGGTCGACGTCGGGGTGGATGCGCCACCACAAGCCGTAGCCAGAAGGGCGACGCCGATGCTAAGCGCTGTGAGCTTAGCGATGCGGGGCGCCACCTGGGGGAGTGAAGTCATTTACAATCTCCTCGATCTAAAGGTGCGAACGGCCTTTGATGCGAATGATCAGGTGTTCCTGAATTACTTCAAGCTAGTGCAATTCCGGCCCGATCCAAAGTGACTACGGTCACATCCTTATAACACTCGTTGCATAGAGGAAATCTGCCGGCCGGATCGCCGGGCGCCAAGGAGTGTGCCCCAGGTGGGACTCGAACCCACAACACGCGGATTTTAAGTCCGCTGCCTCTGCCAATTGGGCTACTGGGGCGCCCGGTCCATGGTATCCCGTCCCGGGGCCTGGCTAAGCGATGCCGAACGGCTTGGCGTAGCGGAACGTCCCGCTGACGCCGCCCGGCCAGACGGCCAGCGGCAGCAGCTGGAAGTGCCCGCCCCAGGCCGGGTCGGGGGCGTCGACGCCGAGGGAGGTCGACGCCACGAAGCCGAAGCGCGAGTAGTACTCAGGGTCTCCCAGCAGGGCGATGCCGCGCTCCCCTGCGGCGTTGGCCCGGAGAATCGTTTCCTTCATGAGCTTGGTGCCGATGAGGTGGCGCTGCAGCCGCGGGACCACCCCGATCGGGCCCAGGCCCAGGAGCTCCAGCTCCCCCACCCGGCCGCGGGTGCTGATCACATGGCCGACGACCGCGCCGTCGAGCTCCGCGACGATACTGAACTCCGGCAGGTATTCCTCACAGTCGAAGAGCGCCGCCACGAGCTGCACCTCTTCGGGCTCGCCCTCGACGGGCAGGCCGGTGACCGGGGAAACGGCAAAGGCGGCGGCGGTGAGGGCAAGGATGGCGGGCCGGTCGGCAGGCTGTTCGCTGCGCAGCACCAGTTCCGGGGCGGGCTTGTGCTCCCCGCTGGCCTCAACCAGTTCGTGCAGCACCTCGAGCGCCCGGTCAGCGTCCGCAACCGGGACCAGGACGTGGTCGTGGTGGAATCCGGCCAGGACATTGCAGCTGATCTTGGCCTCGGTCAGGGCGGCGCTGACCGCGGCCGTCAGGCCGATGGCCTCGAGCGAGGAGTGCACCTGGAGGGTGATCCAGGCGCCGACGAAGTCGTAGGGCAGGCCGAGGCTGTCGGCTTCGGCCCGCGGCAGGACAACCGTCAGGCCTTCCGCTTCACGCACGGCGGCTGCGATCGCCCCGGCGAGGGGCCGGCGGTGCGGCCAGAGGACGTAAACGAACTCGCCATCCCGGATTTCCGGGTGCATGGTGGCCAGCAGGGTGTGGAGGTCCTTTTCAGCGGTCATGGAGCCCAGTCTAGGCGGGGCCCCGGCCAGTCCCCGGCAGGCTGCCGGGGACGGCGTTTGGGTTAACGACGACGGCGGCCGCTCCCCCGCAAGGGAACGGCCGCCTTCGAAGGCTGCTGCAGGCTACTTGGAGTCGGCGGAAACAGCTTGCTTGTTCGCAGGCTTGCCGGCCTGTGCCGCCGGCTTCTCCGCAGCGGGGGCGTCGGGCGCCGCTGCCGGCTTGGGAGCCGGCGCCGCCGCGGCCACGAAAGCGCCACGCGGGTTGTCCAGGTCGATCAGCTGGGTGGTGTCGCGGCCCATGAAGAAGGCCAGGATCCAGCCGAAGATGACCCGGATCTTGCGTTCCACGGTCGGCATGGCCATACCGTGGTAGCCGCGGTGTGCCAGCCAGGCCAGCGGGCCCTTCAGGCCGATGCGGCCCAGCAGGTTGATGTTGGCCACACCCTTCCACTCGCCGAAGCCGGCCACTGCGCCCAGGTTCTTGTGCTTGTAGTCCTTGAGCGGCTTGTCCCAGCGGGAGGCCCACAGGTTCTTGGCCAGGAGCTTGGCCTGGCGCAGCGCGTGCTGGGCGTTCGGGACGCAGGTGCCGTCCGGCAGTCCGTTGCCCGTGAGGTCCGGGACTGCCGCAACGTCGCCAGCAGACCAGGCGTTGTCGATGATCCCTTCGTCGCCGGCAATGCGCAGGTCCGCGAGGACCCGGACGCGGCCGCGCGGCTCGAGCGGGAAATCGGTGGAGCGGACCATCGGGTTCGCCTGCACACCAGCCGTCCAGACCAGGGTGTCGGCCTGGAACTCCTGGGCCGCGGACTTGTCCGGGAGGTTGATGAGCTTCAGGGAACCCTCGGCGCTGTCCAGCGAGGTGTTGAGCAGGACCTCGATGCCGCGGCTGCGCAGGTGCTCGACGACCCACACAGCCTGGCTGGCGGTCACCTCGGGCATGATGCGTCCCATGGCCTCTACCAGGACGAAGCGGACTTCCTCCTGGCTGACGCGGGGGTTGTTCTTGACCGCCGCGCGGGCGAGATCTTCCATTTCGGTGATGCACTCGATGCCGGCGAAGCCGCCGCCGACAACAACGAAGGTCAGGGCGCGGGCGCGTTCGGCCGGATCCGTCATGAGCGACCCGGCTTCGATCCGGTCGAGGACCTTGTTCCGCAGGGCCACGGCCTCCTCGATGGTCTTGAGGCCGATGCCCTTGTCCGCGAGGCCCTTGATCGGGAAGGTGCGGGTGATGGCGCCTGCGGCCACGACGACGTCGAAGTAGGGGACCTCGAAGTTCTCGCCGCCGTCGGCCGGGGCCACCACAGCGGTGCGGTTGGCGTGGTCGATCGAGGTGACGCGGCCCTGGATGAGCTCGGTCTGCTTGAGGTGCTGGCGGTGCGAGACGACGGCGTGGCGTGCCTCGATGTTGCCGCCGGCAACCTCGGGGAGGAAGGGCTGGTAGGTCATGTAGGGCAGAGGATCAACGACGGTGACGATGCCACCGGCATTCGCGATCTTCTTCTGCAGTTTGAGGGCTACGTACAGGCCGACGTACCCGCCGCCGACGACGAGTACCCTGGGACGGTCCTGGAGCTGAGGGGAGGATGCCATTCCACAAGAATACCGTAGTTTGTGAAAAACTTCACTAACTACGGTTTCCCGCTGGAATCCGCGGAATCCAGCGCTCCGGTGTCCGGCGTTGCCGGGCCGCCGGGGCCTCCCGGCGGGGCCGGCCGTACGGCACGCCGCAGCTGGAAGACGGCGGCCCCCACGATGCACAGGAACAGCCCGCCGAAACCGAGTACCACCAGGGCCGGAACGGCTCCGTCCAGCCCCGACGGGCGCTCCGCGACCGGGACGGTGGCCTCCGGAAGGGTGGGCGCCGCGCTGGAGGGGACTGCTGAGGGCGCCGCCGACGCGGTGGCCAGGCTGCCCCGCCGGTGGACCCGGATCCAGTCGGAGATCGAGCCCAGCGGATTGACCCGGGTTTCCGGAACGTCGGACTTCAGGGCCGCCTCGGCGTCGAGGATCCCGAACCCGTACAACGGGTCCTTCCCCTTGGCGCCGGCGTCCTTCGCGGTACTGACGATCCGGTTGATGACCTGGTTGGCCGACATTTCCGGCCATTTGGAGCGGATCAGGGCCGCCACACCGGCCACGATGGGCGTCGCGCCCGAGGTGCCGGCCCATTCCGCATAGCCGCCGCCGGGCAGGCCGCCGACCAGGTTCTCGGCGGGGGCCGCGACGCCGATGCTGATGCCCTGGGAGGAGGAATCGATGCTGGCCGTTCCCTTGCGGTCCAGCCCGGCGACGGTCAGCACGCCGGGGATGGTGGCCGGTGCCCCGACCTGGACGTTGCCTCCCCCGCGGTTGCCCGCGGCGGCGACGATCACGACGTCCTTCTGCTCGGCGTACAGGAAGGCCGCATCCCAGCTTTGCGGCCATTCCGGCGAGGTGCTGCCCAGCGAGATGTTGATGACCCGGGCGCCGTTGTCGACAGCCCAGCGGACAGCCTGGGGTATCTGGTCCTGGTCGCTCTTGCCGCCGGGGTTCGCGGATCCGAGCCAGGTGGAGACGGACAGCAGCTGCGCTTCGGGGGCCACCCCGACAAGTCCGTCCGGCGCGACGGACGGGCCTGCACCCGGGCTCGGCGAGGCCGTGGAGTCGGCGGGCTGGTGGCCGCGGCCCGCCAGCATGGTGGCGACCAGGGTCCCGTGCTCGGGCTTCGCGCCGATGCTCTTGTGCCCGTCCGGGCTTCCGGCGCCGGAGACGTCGACGCCGCCGGCCAGCACGCCGGCCAGGTCCGGGTGCTTGCCGTCCACGCCGCTGTCGATCACGGCGACCTTGACGTTGGCGCCCCTGGAGACCTCCCAGGCCTTGGTGATGCCGGATTCGGCGAGCCAGTACTCCTTGTCGCGCCAGGCGTCGGCGTGCGCGGCGGGGGCCGTGGTCAAGGCGGCCGTCAGAGTGCTGCCCGCAAGGGCCAAGGCCACCAACGCGGAGGCGGTCCGGCGGCGCCGGGCTGTTGCTCTGGTCATTAGGGTCCTATCGGCGGGACAGCTGGTGGCGCTGTGGCTTCGGTGTCGCTGGGGCTGTGGTGGCGCTGGGGAACACCGGGAGGGAACTGTGCGGGGATGTGCCGGTCGGGCGCCGGCCGGCGGGGGCGTCCGGCGGACACACAGTCCGGGCGGCCTGCGGCCTAGCGGATGCTCAAGGCGATTCCGTCAAGAATATCGTGTTCGCTGGTGATGGCCGACGCGACCCTGCCGTCGGTCACCTCGGCCAGCCGTTCAAGGACGCGACGCCAGACGAGGGCGCCCGCTCCGATCACGTCCACCCGGCCGGGGTGCATGTAGGGCAGGGCGGCGCGTTCGGCGTGGGTCATTTCCAGCAGTTCCGTGCAGGCCCGGCGCACGGCATCGAGCGACAGTTCAGTGCCGTGGATGGCCGCCGCGGAGTACTCCGGCAGCGCGAGCGCGTGGGCCGTGATGGTGGTGATGGAACCGGCCACCCCGACGACGGCGGCGCTGCGCTCCAGCGGGACGGTCCGGGCCGCCACCTCGAGGGCAGCGTCGACGTCGGCCTCCGCCGCGGCGATCTGGTCCGCCGTGGGCGGGTCGCTGCGCAGGTGGCGTTCGGTCATCCGGACACAGCCAATGTCGACGGATTTGGCGGCAATGACGCCCTCGGCGTTGCCGAGCACGAACTCCGTGCTGCCGCCGCCGAGGTCCACCACGAGCACGGGGTCCGCGCCGCGGGAAGGCAGGACGCTGCTGGCGCCGGCAAAGGACAGGGCGGCTTCCTCGTCCCCGGTAATGACCTCGGGTTCGACGCCGAGGAGTTCGCGGATGCCGTCGACGAAGATCTGCCGGTTGTTGGCGTCGCGGGTCGCGGAGGTCGCGACGAAACGCACCTTGGTGGCCCCGTGGCCCTGGATCTGCCGGGCGTAGTCCTCCGTGGCGGCAAAGGTCCGGTCCAGGGCCTCCGGGGCGAGCTCGCCGGTGGCGTCCACGCCCTGGCCGAGCCGGACGACGCGCATTTCGCGCACCACGTCCCTCAGCCGGGGCGCCGCGCCGTCCCGGTCCAGGTCGGCGATGAGCAGGCGGATCGAGTTGGTGCCGCAGTCCACGGCGGCCACCCGGGTCACTGGCCGGCTCCGCTGGTGCCGGCGGCGCTGCCGGGGTTCCCGGTGCGCGGCTTCCGGACCGGGGCCGGCCGTCCCACGATCTCCGGAAGTCCCTGCGGCCCGTGCCTGCTGAGGTCCTGCGAGGGGGTCTCGCCGCCGGTGTCCCAGGCGCCGTCGCAGTAGCAGCGGTCCGTGGTCCACCATTCGCTGATGGCGGCGAGGGCCTCGTCGCCGAGCGGGTTCACACCTGGTCCGGCGGCCAGTGAATGCCCCACCAGGACGTGCAGGCACTTGACGCGGGTGGGCATTCCGCCGGCGGAGATGCCGTCGATTTCGGGCACGGCGCCGATCCCGGACCTGGCCCCGATCTCCGCACGGGACGCCAGGTAGGCCGCGTGGGCGGCGCGGTAGTCCGCTGCCAGGGCCTCGTTTCCGCCGAGCCGCTCGTTCATCTCGTTCATCAGGCCGGCCGCTTCGAGCCGTGACACGGCGGAGGTGATGACGGGGTGCGTGAGGTAAAAGGTGGTGGGGAAGGGTGTGCCGTTGCTAAGCCGCGGTGAGGTGGCCGCCACCAGCGGGTTGCCGCAGACGCAGCGGGCCGGGATTTCCACGACGTCGCGCACGGGCCGTCCCAGTTGCCGGCTCAGGACGTCCAGGTCGTGCGGCGAGGGCCGGCGGGATTCCGCCAGGGAGCGGGCCGGTTCCGGGGTTTCCGGGTTCACTGCCGTGGGGGTCTCGTCCACTTGGTTCTGGTCCACGGGGCGGCACCTTCCTGCCCTGTCTGGTTTGTCCGGCGGACAATCCTGCGGCGGGCGCCGCTTCTAGTCTGTTGCCGAGCGCCGGATGGAGTCCCAGAGGGAGTCAACCCAGGGCAGCTCGGCCGGGTCTTGTGCTGATCCTGCACCGGCCGCGCCACTGGTGGAACCGGCAGGAAGATCGCTGCCGAAGACCCAGTAGCCCGTCTCGCCGGGCATAACCATGTTAATGCGGTCCCGGGCCTGTTGTTTCACGAAGTTCGGATCCTGCCACCGGGAGACCTGGCGCCTCAGCTCGTCCTGCTGGGCCTGTTTGTCGGAAATCTCCGCCTGGAGGGCGGCGATTTCGGCCCGCTTTTCGAAGAAGATCTTGACCGTGGGCGCCAGCATGATGGTGATGGCAATCATGACGACGAACAGCGCCAGCATGCGGCCGGAGAAGGCCTTGGCAGGGACCGGGTCGAGGTTCTCTGCCGCCGGCGCCGTGCCGTCCTTCGACGGTTTGGCGGTGCCGTGTGCGCCGGCGCCCTGCTTGGCGGTGCCGGGCTTTGCGGTGCCGGGCTTTGCGGTGCCGGACTTTGTGGCAGTCGGCGGGGCAGCGTTCTTCGGACTGGCAGCGGACGCAGCACCGGCCGGCCGGCCGGAGGCGGCGTTGCCCGCGGGCTGGCCGGCTGCCCTGCCGGGAGTCCGCGGGCCGGAGGCGGCGTTGCCGGCGGTGTGGGTCTGGGAGCCGCGGGAACCGCCGAAATCAGCCTGGATGACGTCGCCGCCGTCGACGGTGTCCGGAGACTTCGGGGCCGCGGGCGTGGCCCGGGGAACCTTGGGTCGGCGGGTGGCCATGTCACTCCTGTAATGCCAGGTTCTCCCCCGGCTGGCTTGCTGCGTTCAGTGCTGATCCCGCGGCCTGGGCCGGGCACCGACCTGGAGCCGGCTGCGCGGCGCCACTAACGGTGCCAAAAAAGACGTGCCAAAAAGGAACCGGTGGCCATGGTCTTTCAACCATAGCCACCGGTTCGCAGTTCGTGCGGTTACTAGCCCTTGAAACGCGGGAAGGCGCTCCGGCCGGCGTAGCGTGCGGCGTCGTCGAGTTCCTCTTCGATGCGCAGCAGCTGGTTGTACTTGGCAACGCGCTCGGAACGGGCCGGGGCACCGGTCTTGATCTGGCCGGCGTTGGTGGCCACGGCGATGTCAGCGATCGTGGTGTCCTCGGTTTCGCCGGAGCGGTGCGAGGTGATGGTGGTGTAACCCGCGCGCTGGGCGAGGGAGACGGCGTCCAGGGTTTCGGTCAGGGAACCGATCTGGTTGACCTTCACCAGCAGGGAGTTGGCGGTCCGCGAATCGATGCCGGTCTGCAGGCGCTCCGGGTTCGTGACGAAGAGATCGTCGCCCACGATCTGGACCTTGTCGCCGATGGCGTCGGTGAGGGTCTTCCAGCCCTCCCAGTCGTTCTCGTCCAGCGGGTCCTCGATGGACACCAGCGGGTAGTCGGCAACGAGTTCGGCGTAGTAGGCGCTCATCTCGGTGGAGCTCAGGGCCTTGCCTTCGAACTGGTAGGCGCCGTCCTTGAAGAACTCGGAGGAAGCGACGTCCAGGGCCAGGGCGATGTCCTGGCCCGGGGTGTAGCCGGCGTTCCGGATGGCTTCCTGGATGAGGTCCAGGGCTGCACGGTTGGACGGCAGGTTCGGCGCGAAGCCGCCTTCGTCGCCCAGGCCGGTGGACAGGCCCTTGGCCTGCAGGACAGCCTTGAGCGCGTGGTAGACCTCGACGCCCCAGCGCAGGCCTTCGGAGAAGGTCTCGGCACCCAGCGGGACAACCATGAATTCCTGGATGTCGACGTCGGAGTCGGCGTGCGATCCGCCGTTGAGGATGTTCATCAGCGGCACGGGCAGCACGTGGGCGTTCGGTCCGCCGAGGTACTTGTAGAGCGGCAGGTCGGCGGAGGCCGCGGCTGCGTTGGCGACGGCCAGGGACACGCCCAGGATGGCGTTGGCGCCGAGCTTGCTCTTGTTCGCGGTGCCGTCCAGGTCGATCATTGACTGGTCGATGCTGCGCTGGTCGGTGGCGTCGAATCCGATTAGGGCCGGGGCGATCTGGTCGATGACCGCGTCGACGGCCTTCTGGACGCCCTTGCCGAGGTAACGGCCCTTGTCGCCGTCGCGGAGTTCAACGGCTTCGTGCTCGCCGGTGGAGGCGCCGGAGGGAACTGCTGCGCGGCCGATCTGGCCGTCCGAGAGCAGGACTTCAACTTCTACGGTGGGGTTGCCACGGGAATCGAGAATCTCGCGGGCGTGGATGGCATCGATAAGCGCCATGGATAGGCTCCTTTGGGTGAAGCGGTCTGCTGGGAATCTGATGGGAAATCAAGCTGGGAATCAAGCTGAAAAACCGACGTCCTCGTCGCTACCCAGCCTAGTCGAGAGTGGGATAAGTTACAGAAACCTATCCAGTCCCCGGACGTCATTTTGGCGGATCACGGGGACGACGGCGCGGGCGGGCCCTCCTGGAAGCGGCGGTTCGCGCCGCGGAGGGCCCGTTCGGCGTCGAGCCCACGGTTCCGGGCAGCGGCGGCAATGGCAAAGAGCAGCTCCCCGAGGCCCTCTTCCGTGGCGGGGACGTCAACAGGCCCGGTGACGGCCGGGAGGCCGGCCCGTTCGGCGCGGTCGAGGAGCTTTTGGGCCCGGGCCAGCGCCGGAAGGGCGGCCGGGACGCCCCCGAGGGCCCCCAGCCGGGAAGGATCAGCGCGGTCGGGTTCAGAGCCGGAGTCAGCGGCCCCGGAATGCAGGACCTGCTCGGAGCGTTTGACGGCGTCCCACGTCTGGACGATTTCCTCCACCGTCGCGGGGAAGGACTCCTGGAGTGAGCCGTCGGGACGGAAAACATGCGGGTTGCGCCGGATCATCTTGGCCGTCAGGCCGCGGGCGACGTCGTCGAGGTCGAAGGCGCCGCGCTCCTGGGCGAGCCGGGCGTGCAGGACCACCTGGAGCAGGACGTCGCCGAGCTCGGCCTTCAGCTCGGCGTCGCCGCCGGCCGTCTCGATCGTCTCCGCCACCTCAAAGGCCTCCTCGAGGAGGTATTCCACGAGGGACTCGTGGGTGAGGGCCCCCATCCAGGGGCAGCGGACGCGCAGCTCGGCCATTGTCCGCACCAGCGCGCCCACCGCGTTGGAGTCCTGGTTAGCCAAGGTCGGCGTAGGCCTCGTTGATGTATTCGACCAGGGCTTCCTTCTCCTCCAGCGGCAGGAAGGCCGCCTCGGCTGCGTTCAGCGTCAGCTCCAGCAGGTCGTCGAGGTCGTAGTCGAACGTCTCGACCAGCAGTTCGAATTCGTCCGTGAGGGTCACGCCGCTCATCAGCCGGTTGTCGGTGTTGATCGTGACGTTGAAGCCGAGCTGGTAGAGCATGTCCAGCGGGTGGCTTTCGATGCCTTCGCCGAAGCCGGCGACGGCGCCGGTCTGCAGGTTGGAGGAGGGGCAGATTTCCAGGGCGATGCCGCGGTCTCGGACCCAGCTGGCGAGTTCACCCAGGGTGACCATGCCGATGTTGTCGTTGGCCTCATCGCTGTCGGTATCCTCGTCCTCGTCGAATTCGACGGTGACGTCCTCGGCGATGCGGACGCCGTGGCCCAGGCGCAGCGCGCGTCCGTCGACCAGGGCGGACTGGATGCTGTCGAGTCCGGCGGCTTCCCCGGCGTGGACCGTGGCCGGGAAGTTGTGCTGGGCCAGGTAGGTGAAGGCGTCCTTGAACCGGGACGGCAGGAAGCCGTCTTCGGCGCCGGCAATGTCGAAGCCGACGGCGCCGTTGTTGCGGTGGCGGACCGCCAGTTCGGCGATTTCCTGGCCGCGGTCAGCGTGCCGCATGGCCGTGATCAGCTGGCCGACCTGGATGTCGCGGCCGGTCTCGGCGACGGCGTCGACGCCGGCCTCGAGGCCCGCCTGCACGGCCTCGACGGCGTCGTCCAGGCTCAGGCCCTGCTGGAGGTGCTGTTCGGGTGCCCAGCGCACCTCGCCGTAGACCACGCCGTCGTCGGCAAGGTCTTCGACGAATTCCTTGGCGACGCGGAAGAGCCCTTCCTTGGTCTGCATCACGGCGATGGTGTGGTCGAAGGTCTCGAGGTAGCGGACCAGCGAGCCGGAGTCGGCGGATTCACGGAACCACTCCCCCAGGGCGACGGGGTCGGTGGAGGGCAGGGTGTGTCCCGCGGCCTCGGCCAGTTCGATGATGGTGGCCGGACGGAGTCCGCCGTCCAGGTGGTCGTGAAGGGAAACCTTGGGGAGGCCCTTCAGGTCGAAGTCGAGGTCAGGGGCAGCGTCAAGAATTATCTCAGTCACGTTCCAACCTTAGGGTTGGAGCTCCGGCAATGCCAGCCGGTCAGCCGGCGGCCGCGCCGGACGGCGGAATCAGGCCTCGACGTCGGCCGGTGCCGCCAACTGCGCGGGCAGCGGCGCGGCAGCCGCCTGCCGCGGCGCGGACGCGGCGGGCCTGGCCTGCGGGGT
>NZ_JBVAYZ010000010.1:0-121907 GCF_055412865.1 Pseudarthrobacter ribosi
AAGGAAGAGCTCTTCCACCATGTCCGATTCATCAACACTGACGCTCTGGCAGCGCAGCTGAAGGAATACATCCACTGGTACAACAACGAAAGAATCTCGACAAAGCTAAAGGGCCTGAGCCCGGTGCAATACCGTGCTCAGGCCCTCGCAGCCTAGGCTCTTACTTGGCCAGTCCAACTTTCGGGGACCAGTTCAGACTGCCGGGGGCTTCATATTGATTGCGTGAATCAGGCGGGGTATTCGCCGCGCTTGACGAGCGGCTTGGGAAGGCGCAAGCGGCGGAACTGCAGGGAACGCATGGAGCCGTACCAGACGGTGCCGCGCTCCACGTCCCCGAACTTCTGCTCCAGGCGCTTCTTAAGCTTCCGGGACAGGATGAAGACGTCGACGAAGACCGCCAGGAACATCACCCAGAACCCGCCCAGGACGTAGATCATCTGTTCGCTGGAGGCCGGGACGAGGAGTGAGACGATCACGAAGATGAGCGCGCCGAACATCAAATATTCGCCGAGGCTGAAGCGGGCATCCACGTAGTCACGGGCGAAGCGCTTCTGCGGGCCCTTGTCCCGCAGCGGCAGGAACCTCTCGTCGCCGGTGTCCATGGCCTGCCGCATCTTGAGCCGCTGCTCCTGGACCGCTGCACGCTCGGCGGCCTTCGAAGCCTTGCGGTCCTCGGGCACGAGCGGCCGCTTGCGGGCCGCCACCTGTGCGCTGCGCTTCGGCGTGGGCGCGCCCTTGCCGAGGGCGGTGTCCCGGGCTGCTGCCCCGGCCGCCTGCTGGTCAACTATGTCCTGCGCCGATGGCGCTTCTTTTTTACGTCCAAACACTCCTACAGAATACCCCGGTGCGGCACGCACGAGACCCGGCCCACACGGCAAGTGACGCGCTGCGTCAATATTGAAGGTTTGGCGTGATCCGTCACACCGGTAGTGTTCTGGCCATGACTCCATTACCTGCGGGGAACCCGCAAACCGCTGCCGCCCGGGTCGGATACGCCGACACCGAGGCCCTCCGCCAGGCCGTTACCGAATCGTTCGACACCACGATCGCCCAACTGACGGAGCTCGTCGCCATCCCGGGCATCGCCTGGCCCAGCTTCGACCCCGCCCCGCTGAACGCCAGTGCCGACGCCGTCGCCGAACTGGTCCGTGCCAGCGGCTTCGATGAGGTCCTGATCCTGCGCTGCGACAAGGAAGACGGGACGCCGGGCGGCCCCGCCGTCGTCGCCCGCCGTCCGGCCGCCGCGGGCAAGCCGACGATCCTGCTGTATGCGCACCACGATGTGCAGCCCACCGGGGACCTGGCGCTGTGGGAGACGGAGCCGTTCACCGCCGTCGAGCGCGACGGGCGGCTATATGGGCGCGGCGCTGCCGACGACAAGGCCGGGATCCTCGCGCACATCGCGGCCTACTCGGCCGTGACGCGAGTGCTGGGCGACGACCTGGGCCTCGGCGTGACCTTCTTCTTCGAGGGGGAGGAGGAGGCCGGCTCGCCGACCTTCCGGACCTTCCTCGAAACCCACCGGGAACTGCTGCGCGCCGATGTGATCGTCGTGGCCGACTCCAGCAACTGGAAGGTCGGCATCCCCGCGCTGACCACGAGCCTCCGCGGCCTGGTCGACGGCACCATCGAGGTCAAGGTCCTGGACCACGCCGTCCACTCGGGCATGTTTGGCGGCCCCGTGCTGGACGCACCGACCCTGCTCTGCCGCCTGATCGCCACCCTGCACGACGATGCGGGCAACGTGGCGATCGCCGGCCTGGCCAGCCGGGACGACGTCGCCGTTGACCTCTCCGAAGAGCAGTACCGCGCCGATGCCTCGGTGCTCGACGGCGTCCGGCTCGCCGGCACCGGGACGATCGCCTCGCGGATGTGGACCAAACCGGCACTGTCGATCATCGGCTTCGACGCCCCCGCCGTGGACGTCGCCTCCAACACCCTCCTGCCCCGGGCGCGCGCCAAGTTCAGCCTCCGGCTCGCACCCGGCCAGGATCCCGCCGAGGCGATGGACGCCGTCCGCCGGCATGTGGAAGCCAACGCGCCGTTCGGCGCCCACGTCATCTTCACGCCGGGGGAGAGCGGCAACGCCTTCCTCACGGACACCTCCTCCAAGGCTGCCAGCATTGCGATGTGGGCGCTCGGCGAGGCGTGGGGTGTTCCGGCCGTGGAAACCGGCATCGGCGGCTCGATTCCGTTCATTGCCGATCTGACCGAGCTGTACCCGGACGTGCAGATCCTCGTCACGGGTGTCGAGGATCCCGATTCCCGGGCGCACAGCGCGAACGAATCCCTCCACCTCGCGGACTTCCGGAACGCCATCGTGGCGGAAGCCCTCATGCTGGCCCGCCTGAATGAGGAAGGACTGGCCTGAGCGGACCGGCCGGCAGGGTTCCAAGGGAACATCCGGCCGGCTGGGACGGTTACGTCAGGAGTTAGAGCTACAGCGCTGATCGACGTAGCATGTAGCTATAGCCCGTACCGTTCAAGTAGGGGCGGGTGCCGCGGGAGCGGCGCCGCCACCACCGTCGTCAGAAGGTAGGCCATGAGCACTACAACCAATGAAAACAGCGCCGACACCACCGCCACGGCGGGCGAGGAACTGGCAACGCACGAGGTCAAACTGACCGACGTCGCGGCCGGCAAGGTCCGCAGCCTGCTCGAGCAGGAAGGCCGCACCGACCTGCGCCTCCGCGTGGCCGTGCAGCCCGGCGGTTGCTCTGGCCTGATCTACCAGCTCTACTTCGACGAGCGGCTTCTCGACGGAGACGCCGTCCGCGACTACGACGGCGTCGAAGTTGTCGTCGACAAGATGAGTGTCCCGTACCTCAGCGGCGCCAGCATCGACTTCGAGGACACCATCTCCAAGCAGGGCTTCACGATCGACAATCCCAACGCCGGCGGCTCCTGCGCCTGCGGTGATTCCTTCCACTAAGGCCGGGCGATCTGCCCGGCCTTAGTGCCGCAGGATTCACAACGAGCGGACCCAGCAAAAAGGTCCCGACGCACGGCGCGGACATGTGGGCGAAAACTCGCGGGGAGCGGTAAGCTCTACACCGAGTAGTAAAACTTTTCGTGTGCCCTGACCGTCACTTTGCGGCCCGGGCGACAGCAACAAGTAGGAAGGGCCGTCTGTGAGTTCGCAGAACCGAACCGGCAGCCGACGCAAACAGATCACTACGATCACTGGCTTGGCACTCGCCGGCGCGTTGGCTTTGACTGGATGTTCACCAGAGGTACAGAAAGGGTGGCTGCCCACTGAGCGTGGCACCACCAACCACACTGACCGCATCATGGACCTCTGGGTCAACTCATGGATTGCCGCCCTGATCGTGGGCGTCATTACCTGGGGCCTGATGATCTGGTGCATCGTCGCCTACCGGCGCCGCAAGGGCACCGTCGGGTTCCCGCGGCAGAACAGCTTCAACCTGCCCCTCGAGGTCTTCTACCTCACGATCCCGCTGTTCATGGTCCTGGTGTTCTTCTACTTCACCGACCGCGACCAGCAGGCGATCGACAACCGCGGCGAGCCGGCCGACGTCGTCGTTGACGTCCGCGGCAAGCAGTGGGCGTGGGACTTCAACTACATAAAGGGCGACGTCATCCGCGAGGATGTCCACGAAGCCGGCGTCCAGGCGCACCTCACCGGCGAGGACGTGGACAAGGAAAAGCTGCCCACCCTGTACCTCCCGGTCGACAAGTCGGTTGACCTGGAGCTGAACTCCCGCGACGTCATCCACTCCTTCTGGGTCCCCGCCTTCCTGCAGAAGCGCGACATGATCCCCGGAAAGACCAACTACATCAGGTTCACCCCCACCAAAGAGGGAACCTACGACGGCAAGTGCGCCGAACTCTGTGGCGAGTACCACTCCGAAATGCTGTTCCGCGTGAAGGTCGTTTCCGACGCCGAATTCCAGGCGCACCTGGAGAAGCTGCGCCAGGACGGCAACACGGGCCTCCTCGGCGAAGAGTACGACCGCAACCCGGCCCCGACCGAAACCAAGTAAGGGGAGCGACGTGGCAACTACCTATTCACAGCCCACCGGGATCCTTGAGGCTCCCGTAGTACCGAAGTCCAAGGGACGCATCGTCGTCAACTGGATCACAACGACCGACCACAAGACCATCGGGTACATGTACCTGATCGCGTCGTTCGCGTTCTTCTGCTTCGGCGGAGTCATGGCGCTGCTGATCCGCGCCGAACTGTTCGAGCCCGGCATGCAGATCCTGCAGACCAAAGAGCAGTACAACCAGCTGTTCACCATGCACGGCACCGTGATGCTGCTGATGTTCGCGACCCCGCTGTTCGCCGGCTTCGCCAACGTCATGATGCCGCTCCAGATCGGCGCCCCCGACGTCGCCTTCCCGCGGCTGAACGCACTGGCCTTCTGGTTCTTCCTCTTCGGTTCCACCATCGCCGTATCCGGCTTCATCACCCCGCAGGGTGCGGCATCGTTTGGCTGGTTCGCGTATGCGCCGCTGTCCAACACGACGTTCAGCCCGGGTGTGGGCGGTGACCTCTGGGTCTTCGGCCTGGCGCTGACCGGTTTCGGTACCATCCTCGGCGCGGTCAACTTCATCACCACGATCATCTGCATGCGCGCTCCGGGCATGACGATGTGGCGGATGCCGATCTTCACCTGGAACATCCTCGTTACGTCCATCCTGGTCCTGATGGCCTTCCCCCCGCTGGCCGCAGCCCTCTTCGCCCTCGGCGCGGACCGCCGCTTTGGAGCTCATATCTTCGACCCGGAGAACGGCGGCGCCGTTCTCTGGCAGCACCTGTTCTGGTTCTTCGGTCACCCTGAGGTCTACATCATCGCCCTGCCGTTCTTCGGCATCGTCTCGGAGATCTTCCCGGTCTTCAGCCGGAAACCGATCTTCGGTTACAAGGGCCTGGTTTACGCAACCATCTCCATCGCCGCGCTGTCCGTGACCGTGTGGGCCCACCACATGTACGTCACCGGCTCGGTCCTGCTCCCGTTCTTCTCCTTCATGACGATGCTCATCGCCGTGCCAACCGGCGTGAAGTTCTTCAACTGGATCGGCACCATGTGGCGGGGGTCGATTACCTTCGAAACTCCCATGCTGTGGAGCATCGGCTTCCTGGCGACGTTCCTCTTCGGCGGACTGACCGGCATCATCCTGGCCTCCCCGCCGCTGGACTTCCACGTCTCCGACTCCTACTTCGTGGTGGCACACTTCCACTACGTCGTCTTCGGAACCGTCGTCTTCGCCATGTTCGCCGGCTTCTACTTCTGGTGGCCGAAATGGACCGGCAAGATGCTCAACGAGCGCCTTGGCAAGATCCACTTCTGGATGCTGTTCCTCGGTTTCCACGGCACCTTCCTCATCCAGCACTGGCTGGGCGTCGAGGGCATGCCCCGCCGCTACGCGGACTACATGCCGCAGGACAACTTCACCTGGATGAACCAGTTCTCCACCTACGCCTCCTTCCTGCTGGGCGCCTCGCTGATCCCGTTCTTCTGGAACGTCTACATCACCTGGCGCAGCAACGAGCGGGTCGAAGTGGATGACCCGTGGGGCTTCGGCGCCTCGCTCGAATGGGCGACCTCGTGCCCGCCGCCGCGCCACAACTTCACCTCGCTGCCGCGGATCCGTTCGGAGCGTCCCGCCCTGGACCTTCACCACCCGGAACTCTCCCAGTCATACACCGTCGATTCTCCTGCCCCGGCAGCAGCAGCGCTCGGTAACGCCGACCAGAAGGATCAAGCTCAGTGAAAATCGAATCACGGCTCTTTGGATTCGGAGCCTTCTTCTTCATCCCGGTTTCGATCGTCTACGGATTCCTGACCGAGTGGACAGAGTGGGTCGGCATCCTCGGTATCCTGCTGCTCGGCGGCCTCTCCATTATGATCGGCGCCTACCTGGCCTTCACCGCGAAGCGCGTCGGGATGCGTCCCGAGGACCGCAGTGATGCGGAGATCCACGAGGGCGCCGGTGAACAGGGTCACTTCAGCCCCTGGAGCTGGTGGCCGCTGGTCCTCGGCGCGGCCTCGGCCGCGGGATTCCTCGGTCTGGCCATGGGATTCTGGATCGTCTACATCGCGGCCGGTCTTGCACTGGTCGGTCTCGTAGGCTGGGTCTACGAATACAGCCGCGGAGACCACGCGCACTAACGTCCGCAGGGATAGATATCTGATCAAGACGACGGCGGGCCCCACCATCTGGTGGGGCCCGCCGTCGTTGTTGCTGGGGAGCCCGTACAGGGCGGCTGTGCCGCTCAGCGGGACCCGGAAGACTCCAATAGTGCCCGGAGGCCGTCCAGGGCCGCCTCGACGTCCCTGGCGCTGCAGCGGTCCGGAATAGCGCTGGAGGCTACAGCCAGTTGCACCTCACAGCCGTACCGGAAGTCCTCCGTCATGACCTCCAGCAGCGAGCGGGCGTCCACTGCCGGCCTGCCGTCCCTGCTGATGGTGACCGGCAGCCCGGTGTCAAGGACAGCGCGGACGAATAGCGCCGCAGGCCTTGCATGCAGTCCGACGTCGGCCTGGACGACTGCGTTTCGTACTGGCAACGGGGCTCCCTTGTTTCAGAGTGTGGCGGTGGTTGGTGTCGGCGGGGAGCCGGCGCATTAAAGCCTAGCCGGGGCAGCGTTCCCGGGCTAACCACGACATCCCGGTGGTCTAGACCTGCGCCCGGGGTGGCCTAACCTTGAGGTATGACTCTTTCCGGAAGGCTGCGCAGTGGCGCCCTCTGACGCGGCGCGAATGGTCGGCGAAATCGACCGGAACAACGGTACGCCCATCTACGTCCAGCTGCGGGAAATCCTCAGGTCACACATTGTCAGCGCCTGCCCCCCCGGGTCGGCGCTGCCCTCCGAACGGGACCTCGCCGATCGCTTTGGCCTGGCCAGGATGACCGTGCGCCAGGCCATCGATGCCCTCGTCGGCGAGGAAGTCATCGAGCGGGTGGTGGGCCTGGGTACTTTTGTCCGGAAACCGAAGCTGGATCTGCAGGTCAAGCTGACCTCCTACAGCGAGGAAATGCAGCGACGCGGCATGGTCCCGGCGGCCAAGGTCCTCAGCTTCGAGCAGATCGGCGCCAGTGCCTTCCTAGCCCGGGAACTCCAGCTTGAGGAGGGGACGCCCCTGGTGCGGTTCCGCCGCCTGCTGCTGGCGGACAGCGAGCCCATGAGCGTGGACGAGAACTTCATCCCCGCCCACCGCGTCCCCGGACTGCTCGACGGCGAGCCGCCCACCTCGCTCTACAACGTCCTCAGCGAACGCTACGGGCTGGTGATGGAGTGGGGCGAGGACATGATCGAGGCCACGGCCGCCTCGCCGTCCACGGCCCGCCTGCTCGACGTCGAGGTCGGTTCGCCGCTGCTGAAGATCCAGCGCCACGCCTTCGTCGCCCGGGCCATGGTGGACTACTCGGTGTCCTACTACCGGGCCGACCGCTACAAGCTCTGGGTGCCGCTGCAGCGCCCCGGCGTCCGCCCGACCCGCAACTACGCCTCGGGGTACCGCCCCTAATCGCAGCGCGGGGTCACCTCGCGCCCATCCGCTCCTGAGGGATGGGCGCGAGGTGACGCCGCGGTTCTTACTGTTCTCCGGGAGATGCAGAAAGGCCCGGTCCTGGTGGACCGGGCCTTTCTGGTGTTCACTGCAGCTGGTTAGTGGCTGAGCGTCTTCTGGGTGTCGCCGGACTCGATTGCCTCGTGGGCGCCGTGGTGGCCATGGGCCGCCTCGAGCTCAGCGGGCGTGGCCGGGGCAACCCGGTCCTCGAAGAACCACTGCGACAGCTTCGCGCGGCGCTTCTCCTTCTTGTCAACGACGCCATTGGCGTTCGGCTCCGCCGGAAGCGGAGACGGCGACTCGAAGCCGACGAGCTTGTAGCGCTTGTACTCGTCCAGGGGGGCGTGGACCTCAATGAACTCGCCGTGCGGCAGGCGCACGATACGGCCGGTTTCGCGGCCGTGCAGGGCGATCTCGCGGTCCTTGCGCTGCAGGGCCAGGGCAACGCGCTTCGTGACAATGAAGGCGATGACCGGGCCGATGAAGAACAGTGCCCGCAGCCAGTAGGTCACATCGTTCAGCGACACGTGGAAGTGCGTGGCGATGAGGTCCGAGCCGGCAGCTGCCCACATAACGCAGTACCAGACGAAGCCGGCCATGCCGATGGCGGTACGCGTCGGGGCGTTGCGCGGACGGTCCAGGACGTGGTGCTCGCGGTTGTCCTTGGTGATCCATCGTTCGATCCACGGGTACATGAACATCACGGTGAAGAGGATGCCCGCCGGAACCAGGGCCGGGAGCAGCACGTTGAAGCTGAAGACCTGGCCGAACCAGACCTGTTCGACGCTCCAGTTGCCGATGGTGCCCGGCATGAGGCGGAGTGCACCGTCAACGAACCCGATGTACCAGTCAGGCTGGGTACCGGCCGAGACGGGGGAGGGGTCGTAGGGGCCGTAGTTCCAGATCGGGTTGATGGTGAAGAACCCTGCCATCAGGGCGACGACACCGAACACGATGAAGAAGAAGCCGCCGGCCTTGGCCGCGTACACCGGACCAAGCGGGTAGCCGACGACGTTGCCGTCGTTGCGTCCCGGGCCGGGGTACTGGGTGTGCTTGTGCACGACCACCATAAAGAGGTGCAGCACGATCATCAGGAGGATGAGCGCCGGAACCAGGAGGATGTGGAGCATGTACAGGCGGCCGATAACCATGGTGCCGGGGAATTCTCCGCCGAAGAGGAAGAACGAGGTGTACGTTCCGATCACCGGGATGGACTTGATCACGCCGTCGATGATGCGCAGGCCGTTGCCGGAGAGCAGGTCATCGGGGAGAGAGTAGCCGGTGAAGCCTGCAGCCATCGAGAGGATGAGCAGCACGCTGCCCACCACCCAGTTCATTTCACGGGGCTTGCGGAACGCGCCGGTGAAGAACACGCGGAGCATGTGCACGGAGACCGATGCGACGAACAGCAGCGCGGACCAGTGGTGGACCTGGCGCATGAACAGACCGCCCCGGACATCGAAGGAGATGTCCAGCGAGGAGCTGTAGGCCACCGACATTTCGACGTTCTTCAGCGGCGTGTAGGAGCCCTGATAGTGCGTTTCCGCCATCGACGGATCGAAAAAGAAGGTCAGGAACGTTCCCGAGAGCAGCAGGATGACGAAAGAGTACAGCGCCACCTCACCGAACATGAACGACCAGTGGTCCGGGAAGACCTTGCGGCCGAATTCACGGAGGATCCCGGATCCGCCGACCCGTTCGTCGACGAAGTTGGTGATGCGGCCGCCCGAAGTCTTGGCGACGAAGACGGGGGCATCAGGCGTTAGGGATGAGGACATGCTGCTCACGCTCCCAGTAGCTCGGTCCGACGGGTTCATGGAAGTCGCTCGTGGCGACCAGGTAGCCCTCGGCGTCGACTGCGATAGGCAGCTGGGGAAGAGGGCGGCTGGCGGGGCCGAAGATAACCTTGCACTGTTGAGTCAGGTCGAAGGTTGACTGGTGGCACGGGCACAGCAGGTGGTGCGTCTGCTGCTCGTACAGGGCAACAGGGCAACCGACGTGGGTGCAGATCTTGGAGTAGGCGACGATCCCGTTGTAGGCCCAGTCCTCGCGTCCCGGGGACGGATTCAGCAACTCGGGGTTCAGACGCATCAGCAGAACAACGGATTTGGCCTTTTCGTTCAGCTTTCCCTCGTGCAGTTCGTTCAAGCCCTCCGGGATGACGTGGAACGCCGAACCGAGGGTGACGTCGGCGGCCTTGATGGGGGTGCCATCGGGGTCGCGGGCCAGTCGCTTGAGCCTGCCGTCCGGGGCCGGTGCCCACAAGGTGTGCGCCAGGGTGTTGTCGGGACGCGGACCCAGGTCGCCGAAAACGGCGAGGGCCGGCAGGGGAGCCAGGGCCACGGCGCCCAGAAGGGTGTTGCGGATCAGCGGACGGCGCTTGATGCCGGTTTCCTCGACGATGTCGTCGACGATCCGGACAGCGGCCTGGCGGTCGTCCTCGGTGCGGATGGCATGGCGCTCTTCCGAGACTTCATGGTCCGGCATGAGGGCTTTGGCCCAGTGCACGATACCGGTGCCGATGCCAAGCATGGCAAAGGCGGTGCCGAGGCCCAGCAGCATGTTCTGCAGCCGGATTGTCGCGATCCCGGTGTCATCTCCCAGATCGATGGCGAAATACGCCACCAGGAATATCAGGGTGCCAACGACCGAAGTCCCGAACAGAAGGGCTACCTGCCGTTCTGCTCGCTTGGCGGCCTTCGGGTCCGTGTCAGCCAGGCGCAAACGATGCGGAGGAAGTCCAGGATCCTGGAACTTCTCCACCTCGTTCTGACCAGCCCTAGCTACGGTGCCCGAGTGGTTCGGACTGCCGTCACTATGGTTGCCCATAATTCGCCTCATCCCTCTCTCGTCTCGGCAGGTGCCGAGTTAGCTTTCAATTCGAACTGCTGACGGGTCAGCAGAAAATTCTTACAGGTGCAACAGGTGGGCTTAGGACGTCCGGGACGTTAGCCAGATAGTGAAGGCAATGATGACGCCGAGGCCGGCGATCCAGACGAACAGGCCCTCGGACACCGGACCCAAAGCCCCCAGATCAGCGCCGCCGGGTGAACCGTTGGCTTCGATCTGCTTAAGGAACGTGATGATGTCGCGCTTGCCTTCGGGACCGATGTTGGCGTCGCTGAAGACCGGCATGTTCTGCGGGCCGGTGACCATTGCTTCGTAGATGTGCTTGCCGGACACGTCCGCCAGTGCCGGGGCGAACTTGCCCCGGGTCAACGCGCCGCCGGCAGCGGCAGCGTTGTGGCACATGGCGCAGTTCACACGGAACAGCTCGCCGCCGTTAGCGGCGTCGCCCTTCTCATCAAGGACATGTGCCTCGGGGATGGACGGGCCGGCCCCGAGCGAAGCAACGTAAGCGGATAGCTGGTGCGTCTGCTCCTCGTTGAACTGAGCGGGCTTCTTGTAGGCCTGCGGGCCGTTCATCTGCATGGGCATGCGGCCGGTGCCGACCTGGAAGTCAACGGCGGCAGCGCCGACGCCAACCAGGGAGGGGCCGTCTTTGGACCCGCTGGCGCCCATGCCGTGGCAGGTGGCGCAGTTGGCGGCAAAGAGCTTGCCGCCTTCCTCTGCGTCATTTGCGCTGAAGCTGGTGGTGGCCTTGGCCTGGTTGACGGTGGTGGCTACGGCGTACAGCCCACCAGTGACCAGGAGGCCCATCAGCAGCAGTGCAATCGCTGCTAGTGGGTGACGTCGCTTCTGCGAGAGTGCCTTCACGTGGTGGTTCCTTTTTTCGATCCTGCGTTGGCTCCGGGAGCCACTTCTTGAAATTCTGCCTCTTGTAGAAAAAGAGTCAAGTCTTGCTACTTGAGGACGTAGATGACCAGGAAGAGGCCGATCCAGACGACGTCAACGAAGTGCCAGTAGTACGAGGTGACAATCGCGGAGGTTGCTTCGAAATGGCCGAACTTTTTCGCTGCGAAGGAGCGGCCCATGATGAGGAGGAAGGCAACCAGGCCGCCGATAACGTGCAGGCCGTGGAAGCCTGTGGTGATGTAGAACGCCGAACCGTAGGCGTTGGAGGAGAGCGAGACATGCTCGGAAACGAGCATGGCGTACTCAGTCGCCTGGCCGGCCACGAAGAAGGCACCCATGATAAATGTCAGGGTGAACCATTCGTTCATTCCCCAGCGGGTGAAGCTGAGGGGGCCGCCGCTTCGACGCGGCTGAAGCCGCTCAGCGGCGAAGACGCCCATCTGGCAAGTAAAGGAACTTGCCACGAGGACGATCGTGTTGATGAGCGCAAAGGGGAAGTTGAGCTTGGCTGTCTCCTCGGCCCACATCAGTCCGGAAGTCGAACGGAGTGTGAAGTACATGGCAAAGAGACCGGCGAAGAACATCAACTCACTGGAGAGCCAGACTACGGTTCCAACAGAAACCATGTTCGGGCGATTCAGCGTCGGGTGCGCCGGGGTACTGGGGGCATGGGTCGCAGATGTCACATAGACATTATGTCTATAAAACTCCCTCCTGCCCAACGCAAACCGCGTTTTGGGAGGACTTTTTCTACAAAGACGCGAATTCGCGGGGAAAAGTTCCCGGGCCGGTTCACATTGGTCTTTGCCGTGCGCACCTCGATAGCATCAGAACGTGACTTCTCAGGCATCTGCACAGGCGGCAGTCAACACGTGGCCGCGGCTCATCAACGCTCTCATTGACGGGACGGATCTCACCACCGGCAACACGGAGTGGGCGATGAACTCGATCATGTCCGGGGAGGCCACGCCAGCCCAGGTTGCCGGTTTCCTCGTTGCCCTGCGCTCCAAGGGCGAGACCGTGGATGAACTGGTCGGCCTGGTCGACGCGATGATCGCGAACGCGAGCCCCATTGAGATAGCAGGGCAGAAGCTGGACATCGTCGGAACCGGTGGTGACCAGCAGAACACGGTCAACATTTCCACCATGGCCGCGCTGATCGCGGCCGGCGCCGGCGCCAAGGTGGTTAAGCACGGCAACCGTGCAGCGTCCTCGACCTCCGGGTCCGCGGACGTCCTCGAAGCCCTGGGGGTCCGGCTGGACCTGCCGATCCCGCGGGTGGCTCTCAACGCCGAAGAGGCCGGCATCACGTTCTGCTTCGCCCAGGTGTTCCACCCTTCAATGCGCCACGCCGCCGTCGCCCGCCGGGAACTTGGCGTGCCGACCGCCTTTAACTTCCTGGGCCCCATGATCAACCCGGCCCACGTCCAAGCCTCGGCCGTGGGTGTGGCCAATGAGCGCATGGCTCCGCTGGTGGCCGGAGTCCTGGCCAAACGAGGCAGCCGCGGGCTGGTGTTCCGCGGGAATGACGGACTCGACGAGCTCACCACCACCGGGCCGTCCCGGGTGTGGGAAATCCGGAGCGGGGCCGTGAGTGAGGAAATGTTCGACCCGCGGGATCTTGGCATCCGCCAGGCAACCCTTGAGGAACTGCGCGGCGGGGACGCCGCGGCCAATGCCGCCGTCGTACGGTCCGTACTTGCCGGCGGCGCCGGTCCGGCGCGCGATGCCGCCCTGCTGAACGCCGCTGCCGGCCTCGTGGCCTTTGATCTGGATGCCGCCGGACCCTTCAGCGAACGGATGGCCGCCGCGTTGAAGCGCGCGGACGAGTCCATCGAGTCGGGTGCAGCGGCGGCCGTGCTGGACCGTTGGGTGGCACTCTCGCGCAGCTGAACAGTCCGGCGAACGCCTCCTGTTCTGGTGCCCCCGTGCCGGGCCCGGCGCGCTGAACCCTACTGTTCGAAGCCGAGGGCGAACGCCGCGTCGAGGTCGTGCTGGGAATAGGCCCGGAACGCGATCTGGGTGGTCGTGTGGACAACGCCGGCCACCTTGGAGAGTTTGTCCGCGATGACATCGGCCAGATCGTCGTGCTTCGGAACCCGGGCGATTGCGATGAGATCCCATTCGCCGGTCACGGAGTAGACCTCGCTGATGCCCTGGATGGCGGAGATTTCTTCCGCGGTCTCCGGGATGCGGGAAGCGTCTGTCTTAATCAGGACGAAAGCGGTGACCACGTGTGAACCTTTCCGGATCTGTTGCGCCGTTGCCGGCCAAGTGAGCCCGGGACGGTACTTTCCGGGCCTCGGCCATATCCCTGCAAGCCTAGTCCATCACGCCCCGCGGCGGCGGGTTTTGAGCCGCCGGACGACGGCGGCCAGGAGACGGTATCCGAGCAGCAGAACGCCCAGGCTGAGCAGCGCCACGATGATGAACGGCAGGACCACCGTCTGCCCGGTGACGGCCCGCAGGAGCATCCCGATAGTGACCGTGCCGAGCCAGACGCCGACGCCGGCCGGCCAGAGGGCCAGGGGCGCGCGCCACACGCGCAGGACCAGCCAGGAGAGCGCCGCGCCGACGAGGAACGGCCAGGCCGTGGAAAATACGCCGATGATGATGTCCCCGCGCTGATGGGCGTCCCGGCCGATGGCTGCGAAGACGAGAATCACTGCGGCATCAGCGCAGGCCGCCAGCACTGCCGTTCGACGTGCCGCCGTTCCTCGCGCGGAGGGGGTGGCGGCAGGGCGGGGATGCGAAGGCGTTGCGGAAGGCATGGTCCAAGCCTAGCCGGGCGGGCGGGAGGGCCGCAGAACGGGCTTTCGTTGTTGCGTTCCTGCCTGCGAGGCCGGTCGGGGCGACGCCTTCGTTGTGCCGGTTATCCTGCGGGACTAGGCTCGGGCTGACAACCCCGCTATTGCCGCCGGACTCCGCCTTGCGGCACGGGCCGAACGGAAAGAGGACTGACCGTGTCCGAGAAGATCACCACCTGCCTGTGGTTCGACAACCAGGCGGAGGAAGCCGCCGGGTTCTACGCATCCGTCTTCGACGGCGGGAAGGTGCTGGATGTCTCCCGCTACGGCGAGGGCGGTCCCGGCCCGGCGGGCCAGGCGATCACCGTCCGGTTCGAAATCGACGGCCGGACCTTCACGGCCTTGAACGGCGGGCCTGCCTTCACCTTCAACGAGTCGATCTCCTTCGTCATCGATTGCTCCACCCAGGAGGAAGTCGACCGCTACTGGGATGCCCTGGGAGCGGGCGGTACAGAAAGCCAGTGTGGCTGGCTCAAGGACCGGTACGGGGTCTCGTGGCAGGTGGTCCCCTCCGCGCTGGGCGGTCTGATCGGGGGCCCGGACCCGGAGGGGTCCCAGCGCGCCATGCAGGCCATGCTGGGAATGCAGAAGCTTGATATCGCGGCGCTGCAGAAGGCTTACGACGGCAGCTAGGCACGGCCAGCTGACGTTCACAGCACTGGCGCTGCGCCGGAGCCAGCCATTGCGTCTTGCCGTCAGTTCCTCCCAGGGTGTCCAATCCATATAGACAGCCGTACGCTGCACGGAGGCCGGCGGTTCGGCCCCCGATGGATGCAATCCAGGAGGTTCCCATGGCCCCGAAAGACGCTAAGGTTCCGGCGAAGGCTGCCAGCCGGGGCACGTCCGAACTCCGGCGGGCCGACGCCTCCGATGTCCGGCCGCCCCAACGGCCGGAGTTGATCCGGAATGTGGCGCTGGTTGGCCACTCGGGCGCCGGGAAGACGATGCTGGCCGAGGCGCTGCTGGCTGAAACAGGTGTGATTTCGAGGAAGGGCTCCATCACCGAAGGCACCACGGTGAGTGACTCCGAGCCTGCCGCGGTCCACCAGCAGCGCTCCGTCGCGCTCTCCGTGGTGCCCGTCCTGGTTGGCGATGTCAAGGTGAACCTGCTCGATACGCCGGGCTACCCGGACTTCGTCGGCGAACTGCGCGCCGGGCTGCGCGCGGCGGACGCGGCGCTGTTTGTCGTCTCGGCGGTTGACGATATCGATGCTGCCACCACGGCCCTGTGGGGAGAATGCCAGCGCGTCGGGGTACCGCGGGCGGTGGTGATCAGCCGGCTAGACCATCCCCGGGCGGACTTCGACGCGGCACTCGAGAAGTGCCAGCGGGCGTTCGGCGACACCGTGCTGCCGCTCTACCTGCCGGTGCGCAACGGGGCGGAGGTCACCGGATTGCTGGGCCTGCTCTCGGGCACTGTGACGGCACGGCCGGCGGAGGGTGCGTTGCCGGTGTCCCGGAGAGCCGACGACGGCGAACGCGCCGCCGCTGCGGCGGCGCGGGGCGCGCTCATCGAAGGGATCATCGCCGAAAGTGAGGATGAGTCGTTGATGGAGCGGTACCTCGGCGGCGAGGACATCCCTCCTGAGGTCCTTATCGGCGACCTGGAGACGGCAGTGGCCCAGGGTTCCTTCCACCCCGTGATCGCCACGTCCGCCGAGACCGGCGTCGGCCTGGCGGAACTGCTGGACGTCGTGGCACAGGCCTTCCCACCGCCAACCGAACATGGTGGTCCGGTGGTGTCCCACCTTGATGGCACACCGGCCGCCACCCCGGACTGCAACGCCGCGGGGCCGCTGCTCGGTGAAGTCGTGCGCACCAGCATCGACCCTTTCCTGGGCCGCGTCTGCCTGGTCCGCCTCTTTTCCGGCACGCTGCGCGAGGACACGGCGGTCCATGTGGCCGGGCACGGGCTGGCGGACCGGGGCCACGCCGACCACGATAGTGACGAGCGTGTCTCCCACGTGTATTCGCCGCTGGGATCCAGCCTGCGGCCGGTGCCCTACAGCGTCGCGGGGGACATCTGCGCCCTCACGAAACTGGGACCGGCCGAGACCGGCGACACGGTATCGGCCAAAGACTCCCCGCTGCTGATCCAGCCGTGGGAGATGCCGGACCCGCTGCTGCCTGTTGCCGTAGAGGCGGCCTCCCACGGCGACGAGGACGCCCTCGCCCGGAGCCTGGGAAAGGTCGCGGCCGGGGACCCGGCGCTCCGCGTGGAACGGAACGCCGAGACGCACCAGCTCATCCTCTGGTGCATGGGCGAGGCCCACGCGGACGTCGTCCTGGGCCGACTGCGCGAGCAGGGCGTGAACCTGCAGACGGTCGACGTGGTCACCCCGCTGCGGGAGACGTTCGCCGGGCCTGCGGCGGGCCACGGCCGGCACGTCAAGCAGTCAGGCGGCCACGGCCAGTACGCCGTGTGTGACATCGAGGTGGAACCCGTGGAACGGGGCGCCGGCTTTGAATTCATCGACAAAACCGTGGGAGGGGTCATTCCGGGAACCTTCATCGCCTCGGTGGAGAAGGGCGTACGGGCACAGATGCGGAAGGGCGTCTCGGCCGGCTTTCCGGTGGTGGATATCAGGGTGACCCTGCTCGGCGGCAAGGCCCACAGCGTGGATTCTTCCGACGCCGCCTTTCAGGCGGCCGGGGCATTGGCCTTGCGGGAGGCCGCGGCCGCCGGGAGCATCCAACTGCTGGAACCCGTCTCGGCCGTTACCATCAGCGTGTCGGATGAGCATGTGGGCGCGGTTATGAGTGACCTGTCATCGCGCCGGGCCCGGTTGACCGGAACGACGTCGACCGGGGGAGGCCTGACGGAGATCTCGGCCGAAGTGCCGGACCAGGAGCTCTTGCGCTACACGATCGAGCTGCGCGCCCTGACGTCGGGAAGCGGCCGATTCGGGCGGAGCTACCTGCGGCACGAACCGGTTCCCGCTGCCGCAGCCCGCGCCGCGAAGGACTGAGGACGGCCGTAGACGGCGATGGTGGAGTTGCCCTCCTGTCCGATGTACAGATGGCCGAGCTCATCGTCAACGACGCAGCTCTCGGTGGCACTGCTGACCGGCAGCGTCCGGACGAGGGCGGCGTCGACTTTGCCTGCCCCGTCGTCGACTAACTCGAATTGCTGGACCAACCCGGGTCCGTGGGGAGTCACAAAGGCGTAGAATTTTCCGCTGGTCCCGCTGCGGTACATAACCGTAGTTGGGTGTCTCGGTCTCGATGTTCCGGGCTGCGACCGGGGACAACGTTCTGGCGGCGGTGTCCAGGGACCATAAGGCCAGCGTGTTGCTCGACCGGTTGTTGCCGC
This sequence comes from Pseudarthrobacter ribosi, assembly GCF_055412865.1. Lineage (NCBI taxonomy): Bacteria > Bacillati > Actinomycetota > Actinomycetes > Micrococcales > Micrococcaceae > Pseudarthrobacter > Pseudarthrobacter ribosi. The sequence continues at coordinate 17,415 of NZ_JBVAYZ010000010.1, forward strand.
CGACCAGGGCGAACGACGACACCGACGACGGGAAGCCGGTCCTGAGGTCAACGTTGCCAATCATTCCGTCCGGCCGGAAGTGGATCAACCGGCCGGTCATATCGAAGACCCCGATACCCCCGCCGGACGGCGACTTGTTGTCAGCGTCGCCCGAACCCGCGAAACCCTCGGATTCGAGTGCAGGCAAGGCACTTGCCGCCGCCAGCGCGGGCGTGGGGGAGTCCGTGGGAGCGGAACCTGGCGCGCCGCTGGTCGCTGACGGGGAGCCCGGCAGCGGCTGGGCCGGGCCGGGACCGCAACCGACCAGGGCAAGAGTGTACAGCGCAGCCACTACGATCCGGACCGCTAAAGATCGGACGTGGCCGCCCAATGCTCGCTCCCTGGTCCCTAATGTTCCTGACCCAACATTGGCGCCTTCGGGGTATGAAAAAAAGACGTCGCTACTGCCAAGCAACCGGGCGATGGACCGCGTTCAACCTCCCGCAGTCCCTTCGAGTGGTCGTGCGGCCCAGTCGTGCGTCCGGCCCGGCGGTTCGTCGGAACGGCCGGGCCGGACATCGGGTCCGAACGGGTCAGTGCTGACCGAGGCTTCCTCCGGCCGGGGGGACAGGGCCGGGGCGGTCCGCCAGGCCCCGTTCGCGTTCGCGTTCGCGTTCGCGTTCGGTGTCACTCAGGGCTGTCCCGTCGGATTCGCCCGCCGTATCAACGAGGCCGTTGGTCTGGTCGAACGGCTTCGCGTCGGGCCGGCCGACGGTTCCGTCCGCGGGACGGGCCGTGCCCTGGGGAAGTCCCTCGCCGGGGAAGACGCTACCCGTGGTGCCGGTGGGAGGCATGCTTGCTGGCGGCGTGTTGTGAACGGTACCGGGTGCCGGCTCGCCGGCGGGTTCCTGGTGGCGTGTTGCGGCCGCTACTCCGGCGGCGGCCGCGGCAGCGAGTCCGACGCCGGCAACTACTTTGCCTGAGACGCCGGCTTTGCCGCTGTCGCCCCGGGAGCCGGCCGCCGCGTCAACGCCTGGCGTGCCGGCGGGGGCCCCTTCGTTGACAGTTCCGCGCCAGGCGCCCGTCGCGTAGCCCTCATCTTCGATGAAGGCCTTGAACCGGTTGAGGTCGTTCTCGGCCTGCTTGTCCACGACGTTGAGCTTATCGCCGACCTTTTCGACCATGCCTTCGGGCTCATATTCGAGTGAGAGCTGGACCGAGGTCTGTCCGCCGCCGAGGTCTTCAAAAGACACCGACCCTGCGTTGGTGGCGCCCTCGGTCGCGGCCCACGACACTCTCCGGTCCGGTATCTGCTCCAGGATTCTGGCCTGCCACTGCCGGCGCACCCCGGCGATTTCCGCCACCCACTCAAGCCGGTCGTCGCTGAGCTGCTTGACGCTCTTCACGCCGCCCATAAAGTGGGGAAACTCCTCGAACTGGGTCCACTGGTTATAGGCCACGCTCACCGGAACGTTGACCAGGATCCGCTTTTCAACCTTGGTGCTCACGATGTCTCCTTTGACTGGATTTCGGGAACTGACGAGAGACCAACTAATCGTCAGTATGCTTACTATATCTGCTGGGGGACGTTCAGGCCAGAGGAGAGGCGGGGGTTTTCATCCGCCCGGCGTGGGCCGAAGCGACGGCGGACGCCCATAGTGTGCAACGCTGGTTGTATGGATCTGGAGGTGTCGCCCGCGCTAACGATTCCCTCGTCGGAACTCGGCTGGCGGTTCTCGCGTTCGTCCGGGCCCGGCGGTCAACACGTCAACACTTCGGACAGCCGCGTTGAACTCTCGTGGAACGTCGGCGACTCTGCGGTGCTATCGGAAGACCAACGGCTGCTGCTTGTCACGCGCCTCGGAGGACGTCTCGTGGCCGGGGTGATTACGGTGGCCGCCTCCGAGCGGCGCTCTCAACTGCGAAATCGTGAGGTCGCTCTGGCCAAGCTCGCCGGCCTCGTGGCAGACGGTCTCGCTCCCGAACCTGCCCGACGCCGTGCGACCAAACCTACCCGGGGCTCGAACCGACGGCGTCTCGCCGCAAAGGAACAGCGGTCTGCGACGAAGCGGCAACGGCAGCGGCCGTCCGCCGAGTAGCGCCACCGGTCGACAATTTGCCGCAGGGGGATCGCGGGACTCTTGCGGATGCGGCTCATCCCAAGGATGCCACGCAGGGTTGGGGCCTAAGATTCTTGCCGCTGACGAACACCGCGCCTGCCTGAAGCAGAGCCGGAACCCTCCACAGCGCCTCTGCCGTTAATTCCCGGACAATCAAGGCTGTATTTTGCGGGGAACAAACCCTAAGCTGGGCCCACGTTCCTCGACCCTTGGAGGCTCCTGTGCATCTGTCAGATAGAACCGCCACGACGGCTCAAGCCCGTCACTTGCAAGAGGCTCTCCTTGAGCGTCTGGAGAAAGGCAGGGAATGGGCCACGCCCGCCGTCGAATCCGCCCTCCGCCGCGCTCTCGCGGGGGTTGACGGCGGAATTGACGTGGCCTCGCCGCGACTGCAAGCCAGTTTGAAGGCTATTGCCGAAGAATTGGCCGGGGGAGTTGAGACAGTCACACCCCGGCTCCATGAGCGCATCGCGCGGATCATTCCCGAGGGCACCCCGCTGGCCTCAAAGGCGTCCACCAGCAAGCACGGCCGGAAAGCCTGGTGGGTTGCCGGCGTCGCGGTGGCGGCTGCGTTGGGCGGGTTCGCTTTTTGGCGCGCGAATCGTCGGCCCGAACCATCCGTGCAGCCCCAGCGCGCCTCGGGCGCCGAGGACCGCCCGGACCAGACGGGACCTAAGCCTCCAAGCCCCCCGCACTCCGTGCCCCCGTCCCACATCTGATCAATCGCAGCCCACGTGCAGGGACAGCGGCCGGAGTGTTTCTGAAGTCTCAGAGGGTGGCAGTGGCGGCGCCATGTCTCGCAAACCCCGGGCATTGGGCGGGGATCTGCGACGCTGACAACGAAGCAGAGGCGACATGCGGCACGGAATCCAGGACGCGTAACCCAGGTCAAACGGACGGGCGGAACCAACCAGACCAAGCTTCCGAGACCGATGCCCTTCCCCAACATGCTGTCCCTGGGGGCGTGGGGTACCGTCACCCTTATGGAAACGCGACCGGAAGACCGCGACCGCATCCGGCCTGCGCCGCGGAGAAAAGGGATGTTCACTGTCGGTTTGCTTGCCCTGATCATCGTCATTGTGAACGCAGTCGTAACGACCCTCGCTTCCATCGCAGTAGGAAGCGGCCCGCAAGGGCTCGCCTTGGGCGCCTCTTCGTGTTTTTTACATTCCTCTGACTCTGTTCGCGGCCTTCCTGGGGTTCCTCTCCATCACTGGGAAGCAAGGGAGAATCCCAGGGACCATCGCTTTGGTGGTCACCGCCGCGGCGTGTCTGTACGCCATCTACTCCATGGCGCTTGAAGGCCGGTCCTGAAATGCAGGCCGGTTGAATTCGGTGATGATCTGGGCGGGGGAGGGGCCGAACCCTGAATGCAGATCCGCCCACTCATAGACCGGAACGGTCCGGAAACCGCAAGACACCTTCGGAGGGGTCCGGCAGCCGCGGATTGTAGCGACCGCCAGGTTTCAGGCAGGATGGCGCGTTCATGGTCGAAGAACTCATCGGCATGGCCGACGGTCCAGTCCCAGTGAAATGCCCGCTGTGATCCCACGAACCGGCGGACCGCGTTCTCACTTCCACCTACATCCCGCGGCCTCAGTCCCAGGCCGGCTGCGGTTCCAGTTCCCGAGCACAGGGCGCCGGGACGAGCCTTATCTTGGTTTCCCGACGGGGGAGCGCGGCATGTATCTCCTGCTCGCGCCGCTAACGCGGTCCGACCACAACAGCCTCGGCCGCGCGTGGCCAGGGGCCCATTCCTGCTCGGAGTATCAGCTCCTGCGAGAATGGTTGCTGCGCAGGAGTCTCACCTCGGCGGTATCGGGATATGCGGTCTGGGTTCCCTTTTTCGTGGCAGCCAAGGCTGCGGCCACGGACGCGAACGCGGCGGCCTCTGCCAAGGATCCCCCGGTGGCCAGCTGCGCAGCCACGGCGCCTGTGAAGGCATCGCCGGCACCGGTGGTGTCCACGGCTAATACTTTGGTGGGTGAAATGCGGGTGATTTGTTGTGCATGGGCGGCTTGGGAATCCAACACGACGGAACCGTGGGCACCCAGCGTCACCAGCACCCGTTGCAAGCCGCGCTCAGCAAACTGCTTGCGCACCGGCTCCCATTCGGAGGCGTCCATGTCGGCACCGGGGATGCTCTTCTTCCCTAGGAACAGCGAAGCCTCATGCGCGTTAACCAGCAACACATCGCTCAACCGGGCTAGTGCCTGCGGTATCTCGGCGTAGGGCGAGAGGTTCAGCAGGACCGTTGCGCCGGCGTCGCGGGCTGCTTGGGCGGCGGCTGCAACCGTGTCGAGCCCGACTTCCAGGCATAGACAGACCACTGCGGCGTCGTGGAAAAGGTCGGCTGCGGCATCGACGTCGGCCGGGGTCAGGGTCCCGTTGGCGCCGGCGGAGATGATGATGCTGTTCTCGCCGGCGGCATCGACGGAAATGATAGCGACGCCGGTGGCGGCATCGGCAGCGCGGCGTACGCGCGAGACGTCCACGCCGGCGCGGGCGGTAGATTCGAGGAGCAGTGCGCCGTTGGGGTCGTCACCGACGGCGCCCAAAAGGCTGACGTGGCCGCCTAGTTTGCTGGCAGCTACGGCCTGGTTGGCGCTCTTGCCGCCCGGATTGACGGCGAAGCCGTTGCCGTGGACCGTCTCGCCCGGCTGGGGCAGCTGGTCGCAGTAGATGGTTAGGTCGGCGTTGAGGGAACCAACGACGACGATTCTCGATACCGGAGTGCTGGTTTCGGTGCTCATTCGGTTACCTCGGCGTCGACGGGCTTGGGGATCAGGAGGGACGAGGCGAGGGCTGCCGTGGTGATGACGAGGCCCACGACCACGACGGTCAGGTAGGACATTTTGGCGTCCCCCATGGACGACGTCGCGACGAGGACCGTCGGTAGAACCAGGAAGCTCAGCCCAGCGCCGAGGTTGAAAGCGCCGGCGTTCATGCCAGGCAGGAATCCGGGGTTGCCGTGCGGGGAGAGAACCACACCAAGCCCGTTCAGCATGATATTGACCGTACCGGCGTACATGATCCCCAGCAGGGCCGTGCCGATCATCATCATCGGCAGGTTGTTCAGGCCGAGGAACGCGATGATCGCCAAGGCCGCGAGGCTGCCCGACAGGCCGATGCGCAGGACCTTTGTGTAGCCCAGGACTGGGGCCAGACGGCCGCTGATCGGACCGACGATCCAACCCAGAAGGGCGTACGGCGTGAGGATGAGAAGGGACATTTCGGTGGGGCCGACGCCGAAGCCCGGGTCGGCTGCCTGAACGTACGCCGGGACGATGCCGTTGATGACGGCGAAGATGCCGGTCATGGTGAGCGTGGTGGTGAGCAGTGGTGCCCAGGTGGAGCGCTGGCGAAGGTGCACGGTTTCCACCATGGGCCCCTTGGCACGTTTCTCCACCGTCCAGAACGCGAAGAACGCGGCGCCGGCCACCACAACCAGGCCGATGGCGAGCAGCAACGAGCCAGCAGAGAAGTCCGCGGCGAGCTTGGAGGCTTCGTTCAGTGCGGTCAGGAGCGCTCCCACCGCGATCACGATGAAGAAGACGCCCAGCCAGTCCATGGAGGTTCCTGCAGCCGGCTTGCTCTCCCGGGCCAGAACGGCAACCAGGACAGCGGCTGCGACAGCCAGGGCAACCATGAGCCAGAAGATGCTGCGGAAACCGAAGTGCTCGGCAAAGTAGCCGCCCACAAACGAGTCAACGCCGGCCACACCGCCATTGACCGCCGTGATGAGGCCCATGAGTGCACCGTATTTACGCGGGTTGCTGACCGCAGAGCGGAGCATGATGAGGCAAAGGGGGACGGTCGGGCCACTGACGCCCTGGATGATGCGGCCCACGAAGAGCCACGTGACATCGGGCGCGAGGGCGGCGATGATCGAGCCGACGGCCATCAGCAGCATCATGCCGAGAAGGATTTTCTTGCGCCCCACGATGTCACTCAGGCGCGGCAGGAAGAGCGAGAATAAGGCCGCGGCAGTGAAGAACCAGGTTTGGGAGAGGCCGATGACGGCCTGGTCCGTATGAAGCTCGTTGGCCATGGTGACCAAGGCCGGGCTGAGCATGGAGGCATTGAGCTGGAAGGCCACACAGGCGGCCAGCAGTGCGACCACGAGCGCGGTGACGTTGGTGCGGGTGGTCTTGGTGTCGGAGATTAGGGTGGTCATTTACTTTCCCCCTCCTGCAACGGCCCCGGCCATGGCGGGGACGGCTGCTGCGGTGGCGGCGGGAGCGCCGCCGTCGGGCTCTCCGATCCGAATGATCGCATCTGTGACGAGATCCCAGAACTTCTTATGGTCAAGGTCCACTGCCACGGACGTGTGGCAGTCGTCCGGGGCCGGCGTGCGGAAGTCGGCCACGGTCATGCCGAGCGTCAGTGTGCCCTGCAGCTCAATGTCCACCGGGACCTTGCGGGTGGTCATCACTGTCGGGTCGATGACGTAGGCAACCGCGCACGGATCGTGGACCGGAGGGTAGTCGAAGCCCTGCGCGTCCTTGTAGGTCTTGGTAAAGAACTCCATCAGTTCCATGAAGAACGTGGCCGGCTTGGTGCCGATGGCCGCGATCCGGTCAACAATTTCCGGAGTGGCCAATGCCTGGTGCGTGAGGTCGAGGCCAACCATCACCACCGGCCACTTTTCGTTGAACACGATGTGTGCGGCCTCGGGGTCGATGATGATATTGAATTCGGCAACCGGGCTCCAGTTGCCCACGTGGTAGCCGCCACCCATGAGGACGACTTCCTTGACGCGTTCCACGATGCGTGGTTCCTTGCGGACCGCCATAGCGATGTTGGTCAGTCCGGCGGTGGGGACCAGAGTGACCGTGCCCGGCTCATGCGCCATCACGGTTTCGATGATCAGGTCAACGGCGTGGCGTGAGTCCAGCTCGATGGTGGACTCGGGCTGGTCGGGACCGTCCATGCCGGTCTCGCCGTGAATGCTGGGGGCGGTTTCGATGGTGCGGACCAGCGGGCGGTCGCTGCCTGCCGCGAACGGGACGCCTGTGATGCCCGCAATCGTGGCTACTGAGAGTGCGTTGCGGGTGACCTTTTCCAGGGTCTGGTTGCCCACGACGGTCGTGACGGCGAGCAGGTCGATATCCGGGTTGCCGTGAGCCAGCAGCAATGCCACTGCGTCATCATGTCCGGGGTCGCAGTCCAGAATGATCTTCTTGGGTGCCGGTGTCAGGGGCTGGGTTTCCATTGTTGTCTCCACGTCATTGGGGGGGTCCTGCCCGTGCCGGCAACCGCACCCGCTGGATGCCGCACATTCTGTGTGCTTGCCGCTGGAGTTTGGGTGCCTTGCCCGTGCAGGGCGCTAAGCATTCACAAGAATTCTGGCATCGTTCGCCGCGTTACGTCAAACGCTTAACGTGGATTGCGTCAAGCGCTTGATGCCATGAGATGCCTGAAAGCTTGAAATGTTGGCTACGATCGATACATGGACACCCTCGATCGGCGCAACGCCCGCGCGCCCCGCGTCACGGCGGCGATGGTGGCCGAGCGCGCCGGCGTTTCCACCGCCACGGTGTCCTTGGTGGCCAACGGGAAAACCAGGGGACGGGTGTCCGAGGACAACATTTTGCGCGTGCGGGAGGCTATCTCCGCTCTGGGCTACGTGGTGGACGGCATCGGAAGCTCCCTGGCCAAGGGCGTGAGCTCGATCGTCCTCCTGGTGGCCCCAGACATCTCCAATCCGTTTTTCGCCAAGGTGATAGCCGGAGTCAGGGAGTCCCTTGGCGCCGACTACCAGCTGCTGCTGTCCGTCACCGACCCCGGCGAGTTCCCGCAGGCCGAGGACGTCCGGAAGCTCCTGGCGCTCCGACCCGCCGGCCTCCTGGTAGATGCCCCCAACGCAGGCTTCCTCGAAGAGCTATCCGCAGCCGGGCCTCTGGTGCTGCTTGATGCACCCGGCCTGGAGGCATATGCCCCCTCGGTAAACCTGGATGTCGCGCGCGGCGCACGTGAGCTGGCAGCGCACCTTGCCGGTCTGGGGCACACGCATGCTGCCTACATCGACAGCGTGACCGGCACGGCCACCTTCGATGTGCGGCGCAACGCATTCCTCGACGAAGCCGGGGCGCGCGGGATCTCGGTGTCGCCCGACCGCATCATCACCACCACAATCGATGTCGGGGCAGCCGCCGAGGCATTCGCCCGCGCCTGGCCGCAGTGGCAGGGCTCCGGAGTCACCGCCATCGTCTGCGGTACTGACACACACGCGTACGGCGTATTGCAGGAAGCGCGCGTGGCGGGTGTCCGCATTCCGCAGGAACTGGCCGTTGCCGGCTTCGACGACTTGCCCTATTCGGCAACCAGCAACCCCGGACTGACGAGTGTGCATCTGCCGGCCATACCGCTCGGGCGCAAGGCGGGCCAGCAACTCCGCGGGCTCATGGAAGGATCCGAGCTCGCGGAACCGCACGTGACACTTGACAGCTGGCTAGTAGTGCGAGGTTCCACGGGCTGACCTTCTCGCGCGGGAAGGAAAGCTGGGACTGGAGCAACGGCGGCAATCGGCGATATTCGCCCCGCGTGTTGTCTGTTGTCCTTAATGGCGGCCTCCGAAGGACCTGCTGGCGAAGGACCTGCTGGAGTTATCCGTTCCGAGTCGGCGGTGTCGCGATGCCGGCTTGGGGGAGGGGTCTCCAACGCGGCCCAATTCCGAGGGAGCTGGGGAGTCGGGTCGTACTGCTCTTCCAGTGGCTGAGCGAGTTGGCGCGCTTCATCACGTCATGCAGTCGAGGTCCACCCGGACCAGCACTCGAAGCTTATCTGTCACGAAAATTCTCCCGCACTAAGTCGGGTGCCACGACGCTGTGGCGCCCGGACAACAATAGACTAAATGTGACCCGCGCAACACGTCTGATGGCGTTGGATTTTTCCCGCGCCCCGGAACTTGGGGCAGTCCTCCCGGGAGACAAAAAGTTGCCTCAGACGACCAGCTTTACATAATGTTGATTATCGGCGTTAGAAAGCTCCGGAAAAGAGGGGGAAAGCAGCCCGCTGTTCCGACTGTCCCGGTATGCGCCTGCGGTCGCTGTCTCAGGCCGAGGTCGGCACAATGTTGTGGTTGAGACGGAAAAGGTTGTGCGGGTCGAAACGGTTCTTCAGTGCCACCAGCCGGTCATATGCATCGGGCCCGTAAACCTCACGTGCGGCCTCAACGATGTCCTGTCCGGTTTCTGCGCCGAGGAAGTTGACGTACTGGCCGTGCTCGCCGAACGGCTGCATTAGTGTGTAGGCCTTCCGGGCGAATGCGCTCAGCCGCTCGTCCTCCGCCGGGTCGTTCCAGAAGCCGTAGACGTTCAGCCAGTACTTCGCCGAGCGGTTGGGAAATGCAGTGGTCTCCTCCGGCACTCGCCCGAAGGCCCCTTCCATGTGGTGAATATCTATCCCGGTCCCGAACCAGGTCACTTCAGAGGCGAATCCGACCAGAACGTCGACGGCGTCATCGTCCATTCGGGAGAACGACAAGTTTTTCCAGTACCCCCGGGAGCCCTTGGGAAACAGGCTGTCCATGGCAGACTGCCACTCCAGCCAGGCGGTCGGCGCGACTTCCTCCTCGTCGGGGGGCGCGGCGGCGCGCAGCTGCTCGATCAGCTCGAGCCCGGGCTGGTGGTTCTCCGAAGACCAGGCAAAACCGATGATCATCCACGGCTCCTCCCCCATCTCTAAGTCGGGCGGGAGCACCAGGAAGGAGATGATCGGGTTCATTTCCTCGGGTAGATCCTGCGTCCACCGGCCGAACGCGCCCAGCGCGCTCTTCCAGCGGGTCGGGCGGTAGAAGAAGTTTCCACCCAGTACGGCAGCCGGCAGCGGCCGGGCGCGGAACGTGAAGGAGGAGACCACCCCGAAGTTTCCGCCCCCGCCGCGCAACCCCCAGAACAGCTCGGCGTTCTCGAGTTCGCTGGCGCGCAGGTGCTCTCCGGTGGCAGTGATGACATCGGCGGAGGCCAGGTTGTCCAGGCTCAGCCCGTTGGACCGGGTCAGCCAGCCCACCCCTCCGCCGAGGGTCAGCCCGGCGACCCCTGTGGCGCTGATCACGCCAAGCGGCACGGCTAGTCCGTGCGCGGCCGTGGCCCGGTCCACGTCTGCCAAGGTCGCCCCGGGTTCGACGGTCACGAGCCGGGTTTTCACATCGACCTCCACGCCGCGCAGCTGGCCTAGATCCAGCACGAGGCCGCCTTCGACAGTGCCGTGGCCGGCAATGTTGTGCCCGCCCCCGCGAACGGCAAGCGGCAGCCCGGTGCGCCGGGCCGTGCGGAGGACGGGATCAATGTCTCCGACGGCTCCCGCCCGGATGACGGCCCGTGGGCGAACGTCGATCATGCCGTTCCATACCGCCCGAGCCTCGTCGTACAACGGATCCTGCGGTTCGATCACCGACCCCGCCAGGTGCCCGCGCAACTCCTGCACAGCGCGGTCCTCTTCGCCGGCCTGCTCCCCCTGATGCATTGTGCTCATCGGTCTGCCTCCGTGCCATGGGGGTGGTCCCCCAGGTCCAACAATGGAATTGATCCCGCCGGGGTCGGCGCTGAAGGGCGATGCTTCCAGCCGCGAAGGCACTGGAACAGTTCGCGGTGTCCACAGTATAGATTCGCCTGCGGCGCCGGACAACGGACCACAGATGGCCGCACGCTAGGCACCCCCCGCACAGGAGCGTAGATTACGAATTGACTGCCCGGCGGGTTGCCGGGCGCGGGCTGGCGCCGGCACCGGCAGGACCGTTCAGCCGGCGGCCGAACAGACAGGAGGGCCGGAATGGGCCGGTATGTGAAAGCCGGGGAACTGGAAATCTGGACGGAGCAGGTCGGCGAGGGGCCGGATGTACTGCTGATCGGCGGGCTTGGGGATACTGTCGAGTCCTGGCAGTTCCAGCTGGACGGGCTGGCGGACCGCTACCGGATGACGGCGTTTGATAACCGGGGTGCGGGCCGCACGGCCATGCCGGAGGGGCAACCGACCGTCGAGGCGATGGCGGACGACGCGGCTGCAGTGCTGCGGGGTCTCAACATCTCCTCAGCGCATGTCGCAGGGTTCTCCGGCGGCAGCATCATCGCCCAGGAGCTTACCCTCCGGCACCCGAAGCTGGTACGAAGCCTGGTGCTACAGAGCACCTGGCCCGCAATGGACGGGTACATGAAAACGCTCGCCCGCTCCATCCACTGGCAGGCCGAGCTGGCACCGGACGAACGCGCATTCCTGGAGTTCTTCTTCCTGCTTGTCTATGCCCCGCGGGCACACAACAGCGGAATGGTCAGCCAGATCATTGCGGACGCCCTCGCATTCCCGCATCAGCAGTCCACCGAGGATTTTCTGAAGTTCCTGGACGCGTTCATGGTCCACGAGACGGGAAGCCGGTTGGGCCAGATCAACGCGCCCACCCTTGTCCTTGCCGGCGGAGTGGATCCGATGAGCAGACCGGAACTGGGTGAGTCCGTGGCCCGTCGCATACCGGGCGCATATTTCGAGGTGATGCCACAGGAATCTCACCAGCCCTTCCAGGAGATCCCGGACGATTGGAATGCGCGCGTGGATGAGTTCTGGCAGGAGGCGGCGAGGCCGAGCTCACAGACGCTCGGTCACCGGGCGACGTAGGCCGCCAGGTGCTCGCCGGTGAGGGTGCTGCGGGCAGCGACAAGCTCGGCAGGCGTCCCCTCGAAGACGATCCGGCCGCCGTCGTGGCCGGCGCCCGGGCCGAGGTCGATGATCCAGTCGGCGTGCGCCATGACGGCCTGGTGGTGCTCGATGACGATGACCGATTTGCCGGAGTCCACGAGGCGGTCAAGGAGGCCCAGCAGGTTCTGGACGTCGGCTAGGTGCAGGCCGGTGGTGGGCTCGTCGAGGACGTAAACGTCACCCTTCTCGGCCATCTGGGTGGCCAGCTTGACCCGCTGCCGCTCGCCGCCGGACAGGGTAGTGAGCGGCTGTCCGAGGGTCAGGTAGCCCAGCCCGACGTCCACGAGCCGGTCGAGGATCTTGTGCGCCGCCGGCGTCTTGGCCTCGCCGGCACCAAAGAACGCCTCGGCCTCGGTCATCGACATTGCCAGCACTTCGGCGATGTTGCGCCCGCCAAGCTTGTATTCCAGGACGGACGCCTGGAACCTCCGGCCCTCGCACTCCTCGCAGGTGGACTCGACGGTGGCCATCACGCCCAGTTCGGTGAAGATGACGCCCGCGCCGTTGCAGGTGGGGCAGGCGCCTTCCGAGTTGGAGCTGAACAGTGCCGGCTTCACGCCGTTGGCCTTGGCGAACGCCTTGCGGATCGGCTCGAGAAGGCCCGTGTACGTGGCGGGGTTGCTGCGCCGGGACCCCTTGATTGCCCCCTGGTCGATCAGCACCACGCCGTCCCGGCCGGCGACCGAACCCTGGATCAGCGAGCTCTTGCCCGACCCGGCCACGCCGGTGAGCACGCACAGCATCCCGAGCGGAATATCGACGTCGACGTCCTTGAGGTTGTGTGTCGAGGCGCCGCGCACCGCGAGCGTCCCGGCCGGTGCGCGCACCGATTCCTTCACCCTGGCCCGGTCATCGAGGTGGCGCCCGGTGATGGTGTCACTCCCCCGCAGGCCCTCCACGCTGCCCTCAAAGCAGACGCGGCCGCCCTCGGTGCCGGCGCCGGGCCCGAGGTCAACGACGTGGTCGGCGATCGCGATGGTCTCCGGCTTGTGCTCGACGACGAGCACCGTGTTGCCTTTGTCCCGCAGCTGCAGCAGGAGCCGGTTCATCCGCTCGATGTCATGCGGGTGCAGGCCGATCGTCGGCTCGTCGAAGACGTAGGTGATGTCCGTCAGGGACGAGCCGAGGTGCCGGATCATCTTGGTGCGCTGGGCCTCTCCCCCGGACAGCGTGCCCGCCGGCCGGTCCAGCGAGAGGTAGCCCAGCCCGATTTCGGCGAACGAGTCCAGCAGGTGCTGCAAGCCTTTGAGCAGCGGCGCGACCGAAGGCTCGTCGAGCCCGCGGACCCACCCGGCCAGGTCGCTGATCTGCAGCTCGCACAGCTCAGCGATGTTCTTGCCCTGGATCTTCGCGGACCTGGCCTCCGGGCTGAGCCGTGTGCCGTCGCACTCCGGGCAGGCCTGGAACGTGATGGCGCGCTCCACGAAGGCCCGGATGTGCGGCTGCATCGCGTCGATGTCCTTGGAGAGCATCGATTTCTGGATCTTCGGGATCAGGCCCTCGTAGGTCAGGTTGATGCCCTCGACCTTGATCTTGGTCGGTTCCTTGTAGAGGAGGTCGTGCATCTCCTTCTTGGTGAACTTCGCGATCGGCTTGTCCATGTCGAAGCCGGCGCCGCTGAAGATGCGGCCGTACCAGCCGTCCATGCTGTAGCCGGGAATCGTCAGCGCACCCCCGGCGAGCGACTTGCTGTCGTCGTACAGCGCGGTGAGGTCGAAGTCGGAGACCGAGCCCATGCCCTCGCAACGCGGACACATCCCGCCCAGGTAGACCGCATCGTGCACCACGCTCTTCTCGACCCGGCCGCCCTTTTCGGTGCTCATCACCCCGCTGGCCTTCCGCGTCGGGACGTTGAAGGAGAACGCCGTCGGGGGTCCCACATGCGGCGATCCCAGCCGACTGAAGAGGATCCGGAGCATGGCGTTCGCGTCGGTGGCGGTGCCCACCGTGGAGCGTGGGTTCGCGCCCATCCGCTCCTGGTCGACGATGATCGCCGTCGTCAGCCCCTCGAGGTGGTCCACGTCCGGCCGCGCCAGGTTGGGCATGAATCCCTGCACAAAGGCGCTGTAGGTCTCGTTGATCATCCGCTGCGACTCAGCGGCGATGGTGGCGAACACGAGCGAGCTCTTGCCCGAGCCGGAGACACCCGTGAACACCGTCAGCCGGCGTTTCGGAATCTCGATGCTGATGTCCTTGAGGTTGTTCTCGCGGGCGCCCTGCACACGGATCAGATCGTGGCTGTCGGCAAGGTGCAGCGCACCCGGCTGCGTGTCCGGCTGCGCATCCGTCTGCGTATTCGACGTCGTGGCCATGCTCATCGTGTCTCCATCTCTCGGGCAGGGGCCGCATCCGCAGTCCACACCGGCGTCGTCTGGCTCTATCTAACCAGCTTCGCGCCCGCATCCGCGGGCGAATCCATTGTCTTATGCGCCGACCTCGCTGAGAATGAACCATGACGGTCTACCTGAGGTCCCTCGAAACTGCTGTCCCGCCCACTGTCCTGATCCAAACGGAAGCCCGGGACGTTTTCGCGGCCCAGCCGGGACTGACCAGGCTGGGCACGCGTCTGGTCAGCACCTGCTTTGATTCCGCCGCCATCGACACCCGCCATACGGCCGTCGAGGAACTGACCAATGATCACCAGGCGGAGAACCCGCGGTTTTTCAACGCCGCCACGGGGCTGCTGCTGAGCCCCAGCACCAAGGTCCGCAACGACATTTTCGCCACCGAAGCCACCAAACTCTTCATTGAGGCAGCACAAAAAGCCCTGGACGCCTGTCCCGGGATCACGTCCCTGGACATAACCCACCTCGTCACGGTGTCCTGTACCGGGTTCTTCAACCCCGGCCCGGACTACAAAATCGTCCGGGCCCTCGGCCTGGCTCCCGCCGTGCAGCGCTACCACCTCGGCTTCATGGGCTGTTACGCCGCGTTTCCTGCCCTGCGGGCGGCCAAATCCTTCTGCGAGGCCGATCCCGACGCCGTTGTCCTGGTCGTCTGCGCGGAGCTTTGCTCGCTGCACGTCCGGACCTCGAACGACCCGGACACCATCATGGGTTCGGCATTGTTCGCCGACGGCGCGGCCGCTGCCATCGTCACCGCCCAGGAGCGCCCGGACGAACCGGCGCTCCTGCAACTGGACCACTTCGAGACCGTCCTGACCCCGGTCGGCGAGGAATCCATGGCGTGGAATATCGGCGATGAAGGCTTTGAGATGGTCCTGGGGAACTACGTCCCGCACATCATCGATGACCACATCATCGGTGCCCTGGAACCGCTCCTCTCCCGGGACGGTGCCCTGCGGGGACTTCCCTACCGCGACATCCGGCACTGGGCCATCCACCCCGGCGGCCGCAGCATCCTGGACAAGGTCCAGTCCCGGCTGGAGCTGAGCGACGAGCAGCTGGTCCCGGCCCGCGAGACCCTGCGCAACTACGGGAACATGAGCAGCGCCACCGTGCTCTTCGTGCTCCGGCACATCCTTGATCTGCCGCCGGCAGAGGGTGCCGACGACGGCGCGGAACGGATCTGTTCCATGGCGTTCGGACCGGGGCTGACGGTGGAAACTGCGCTGTTCACCAAGCTCAGCAGCCCGCGCCGTGACGACCCGACAACGCTGAGCGGGGATGCGGCCCAGGCCGAAACCGCCCAGCCTGAATCGGCCCTGGCCTGAACCCTGTGCACCTGCTGCGGGAACGTGCGGCGGACGCCGTTGAGGAGATGGACCTGCCCGGCTGTGATCCGGTCCGGCTGGACCGCACCTATGCCCAGTTCGCGCTCGTGAACCGGGCCGTCTCCGGCTGGCGCGGCATCTACCGGAGCCAGCTCAGGCCACGCCTCCGGAAGGGTCCCGCCACCTTACTGGACATCGGCTGCGGCGGCGGCGACGTGCCGGTGATGCTCTCCCGCTGGGCCGCCCGGGACGGGCTCCGGCTGGAGATCACGGCAATCGATCCGGATCCGCGCGCCAGCCGCTACGCCGCCGAACGGCACCGGGCCGCACCCGTGACGTTCCGCCAGTCCACGGCAGCCCAACTCGCCGAAGAAGGCCGCAGCTTCGACCTGGTGGTCTCCAACCACGTGCTGCACCATCTGCCCGAGGACGAACTGCCGGGGTTCCTGGCCGAGTCCGCCGGACTCTGCCACGGCCGGGTCATCCACAACGACCTCCGGCGCAGCCCGGCCGCCTATGCCCTCTTCTTCGCCGGCTCCTGGCCCTTCACGGGCTCCTACATCAGGCAGGATGGCCTCACCTCGATCCGCCGCAGCTACACCGCCACCGAACTCCAGGCCAGCGCTCCCCCGGGCTGGACCGTCGTCCGCCGCACCCCGTTCCGCAACCTGCTGATCCTCGACAAGGACAGGGCTCATGGTTGACGTCCTGGTAATCGGCGGCGGCCCGGTCGGGCTGTTCATGGCCGCGCTGCTGCTGCAGCACGGCGTGAGCGTGCGCATCCTCGAACAGCGGACTGGCGCCGAACCGCGCTCCCGGGCCATTGGCATCCATCCTCCGTCGCTGGACGCGCTGCAGGGCATCGGAGTGACGCCGGCCATGGTGGCCGAAGGGGTCCCGATCCGGCGCGGCATCGCCGTCGGCGGCGGCCGGACACTCGCCCGGATGTCCTTTGCCGGGGTCTCAGAGGGCTTCCCGTTCGTCCTTGCCCTGCCGCAGTCCCGCACCGAAGCGGTCCTGGAGCGGCGCGTCCGGCAACTCGACCCGGACGCCGTGCACCGCGGCGTCCGGGTCACGAGGCTGCACGACGACGGCGGCCAGGTCACCGCGGACGCCACCGCGGAGGGCTCGGCGGTGCACTACACGGCGGCCCTTGCCATCGCCGCCGACGGTGTCCGGTCCACGGTCCGGCCGCTGCTCGGCACGGCCGTCCGGGCGAAGGATTACCGGGACAGCTACCTGATGGGCGACTTCGCGGACACAACCGGGTTCGGTCCGGACGCGGCCCTGTTCCTGGAATCCGCGGGGATCGTGGAGTCCTTCCCGCTGCCGGGGGCGTTGCGGCGCTGGGTGGTGCGCCTCGCGGATCCCGGGGACGGCGGGGACGCCGGCTGGCTCGTCCAAACGATCAGGGAACGCACCGGAATCGACGTCGATCCCGCGAGCAACAGCATGCTGAGCCGGTTTGGCGTCCGGACCCGACTGGTACGCAGGATGGTGACGGGCCGGACGGTGCTGATCGGCGACGCCGCCCACGAGATCAGCCCGATCGGCGGGCAGGGCATGAACCTGGGCTGGCTGGACGCCGCCGCCCTGGCTCCCCTGGTGCTCGCGTCGCTGCACGGCGCGGACGTGGGGGCGGCACTTCGGAACTTCGAGACCCGCCGCACGGCCGCGGCCGCCCGGGCCGCACGCCAGTCAGAAATCAACATGGCGCTCGGCCGGCCCCTGACCGCCGGGCCGTGGGCCGTGCGGAACCGCGCCGTTGCGGCGGCCGCCTCCGTGCCCGCCGTCAACGGATTCGTGGCCCGCCGGTTCACCATGCAGTAACCGACGGCCACGGACCGCCGCGCACGGTTCGATCGGTTGCACCGCTCGAACGCCAGACAGGCTCAGCCGGGCGGGGGCGTGAAGTAGCAGTCGTAGCTGTCCTGGCTGACCACCAGGCCGTCCCGGACCTCAAAGACGGACGCGACCCTGGCCCGGATGACGTCACCGGTGTCCCAGTGCGGCAGGTCCATCAGCAGGGTGGCGCTCCACTCGGCCTCCACCACCACACGGTCGCCCTCACACGTCGTGCGCCGCACCACGAACCGCTGCCCGGAGACGACATCCTGGGCTGCCCCCGCCCCGGCCAGGGCCTCGTCCCGGTTCCGGGTTGCACCGGCCGGAGCCAGCAGATGCGGCGCCTCGCTCAGGGTGTAGTCCCCGGCCAGGAACGGGGCGATCTCCGCCGCACCGCCGCCGCCCTCGATGGCGCGCAGCAGCGCGAGGACGCAATCCAGAGGGGCCCGTGTAGTCATCGAACGAGACTATCCGAACGCACCGGCCCGCCCCGGTCACACG
Organism: Pseudarthrobacter ribosi; assembly: GCF_055412865.1. Taxonomy (NCBI): domain Bacteria; kingdom Bacillati; phylum Actinomycetota; class Actinomycetes; order Micrococcales; family Micrococcaceae; genus Pseudarthrobacter; species Pseudarthrobacter ribosi. The sequence continues at coordinate 35,226 of NZ_JBVAYZ010000010.1, forward strand.
GGCGTGGGCCCGGAATACACTGGCCCCATGGGCCGCTTCCCCCCGCTCCTGCGACGCCCGGCCGGCGGAAACCGTCGCTTCCCGGCGGGCAGACTTGCCGCGGCCGGCGCTGCCCTCGCCCTGACCGCCTCCTGCGGCGCCGGTGCGTTCGGCACCGGCAGTGCGCCGTCCGGCACGCCGACGCCCACGGCAGCGGCCCCGGTCACCGCGGTGATCAACCAGCTCCGCGACAACTACAGCCAGCAGATCATTGCCGTGCAGTTGACGAACAACACCGCCGGCCCGCTGACTGTGCTCAGCGCCGGCGTGGCCAGCCCGCTCTTTTCCGGCACCATCGAGTGGCAGCCGGCGCCCGCCGGGATCGAGCTCCCGCCGGGCCAGACCAAGATCCTGCCGGCACAACTGCGGCACCCGGCGTGCGGATTCCGGACGGCGCCGGCGAGCGATGGCGCGGCGGTGGAACTCCGTTTTGCCCCCTTCGGCGGCACCGGCCCCGCGACCGGTGCAACCGGCCCGGCCACAACCGGCCCTGCCACAGCCGGCCCGGTCACAACAGTGCCCGCTGCTGACCCTTACGGGGTGCTGGAGCGTAACAACGCGGAAATGTGCCTGGCCCAGGCGGCCGCTGCGGTCGCCGGGCTGCGGCTGGAACCGGAACTTGAGGTGTCCGCGGACGCGCAAAGCGCCGTGCTGACACTTGCCGTCACGCCGCGGAGCACCCCCGGCGCCGCGAATCCCGGTTCAACGGGGACCCTGACGATCAACCGGATCGACGGGACCACCTTGCTCGAAGAGGACCAAAGCGCTCCCTGGCCGCGCTCCGTCTTGGTCCATGCCGGCGGCGCCAGCCAGCAGTTCCGGCTGGGCATCCGGCCGGCACGCTGCGATCCGCACGCCATTGCGGACGACAAAGTGGGCACCCTGTTGCCCTTGAGGGTGTCCGCGGGCGGGCGGGACGGCGTCCTGAAAGTCGACGCGGGAGCGCTGCTGCGTGGACGCATCTACGATTTCATTACAACGGCTTGCGGACGCCAGTAGTCTGTTGCCATGTCCCCTGACGCCAAGCCCAATGACTTCAGCGCCGCCCGCATCCATGAAGCCGTCCAGCAGATTCTGACTGCCGGAGTGCTCCCCGCCATTGTCCAGGCCGGACACCCGGTGCTGCGGCAGCTCGCCACGCCCTTCGACGGGCAAGTGAGTGGCGCCGAACTGGGCCAGCTGATCGACCTGATGCGCAGCGTGATGCACAAGGCGCCGGGCGTGGGCCTAGCGGCTCCGCAGCTCGGCATACCGCTGCAGCTCGCCGTGCTCGAGGACCAGTTCGACGTCGACCCTGAGGTCGCCACCGTCCGCGGACGGGAGCCGCTGCCGTTCTTCGCGATGCTCAACCCGTCCTACCAGCCGACGGACGGCTCTACGGTGGCGTTCTATGAAGGGTGCCTCTCAGTGAACGGACTTCAGGCCGCCGTGAACCGGCCCGTGTCGGTGCGGCTGGATTTCGCGGCACCGGACGGAACCCGGCAGCAGCGCGAATTCACGGGCTGGCAGGCCCGGATTGTCCAGCACGAAACCGACCACGTGCACGGCATCCTGTACCTGGACCGGGCCGAGCTGCGCTCCCTCAGTAGCAACGCCGAGTACTCCGCACGCTGGGCCCAGCCCGACATCAGCCTCGCCCGAAAGGAACTCGGGTTCCTCCCGGGCCCGTGACGCTCCGGCTCCGCCCCTCAGTCCCGGGCCGCAGAGCCGGGATTTGCCGCCGTCGGAAGGTGGCGGGACCACCAGCGGAGGATCTGGTCGAAGCGCTGCCTGCGGTGGTGCGGCGTCCCGGCACGTGACAATTCATGGTTCTCGCCGGGGAAGACCAGGAACGCAGCCTCCACCCCGAGCTGTTTCAGCGCGGTGAAATACCGCTGGCCCTGCTCCACCGGGCAGCGGAGGTCCTCCTCGCTGTGGATGACCAGGGACGGTGTGCGCACGTGCTGCACCCGGGCCATCGGGCTTTGCGCCGCCATCTGCTCGGCCGAACGGCCGGTGTACTCCCCGCCGAAGAACCAGCCGATGTCGGAGGAACCGGTGAAACTCACGGGATCGAGGAATCCGCGTTCCACGATGGCGGCCTTGAAGCGGTGGTCATGGCTGATGGTCCAGGCGGTGAGGTAGCCGCCGTAGGAACCACCCATGATGCCGAGCGCCCCGGCATCGAGTTCCTCGTACTTGCCGAGTGCGCCGTCGAGGAAGGCCAGGACGTCCTGCATGTCCAGGGTGCCCATCTTCTCCTTGATGGCCCGCCCGTGCTGCTGGCCGTAGCCGGCGGACCCGCGGGGGTTGCACATCAGGACGGCGTATCCTGCCGCGGCGTAGACCTGCGCCTCGTCGAAAAAGGCCCCGGTGAACTGGGCAAACGGGCCGCCGTGGATGTTCAGCAGGACCGGGTGCGGTCCCTGGCCTGGCGGTTTCACGAGCCAGCCGTGGACCGGGTAGCCGTCGCGGGACGGTACGGTGAGTTCGAGCGGTTCGATGATTCCGGCGCCAGAGCGCAGCGGTGCGGAGAAATCGGTCAGGACACGCAGCTGCCCGCCGTCGACCACGGCGACGTCGCCCGCGGTCGAGGCGTCGGCGAAACTGACCACCAGCGAACCGCCGCTGGCGGCGCCACCCGTGACCACCCGCCCGTCGCGGGCCAGTACCTCATGGTTCCCGGCGGCCTGGAACTCCAGCAGCTCGACCGTTCCCCGGGCGTTGTTCAGCGGCAGCACCGAGTCGGGACCGCCCAATTCGAGCCGGCCGTTGCAGCCGAGGTCCATCGTTTCGACGTCGCTCAGGCGGGTGGCGTCGCCGCCGCCCGCCGGCACCACGTAGAGCGCGGTGTTGCGCGCCACGAAGTCCTGACCCGACGGGCCAAGATCCTGGGCGAGGAAGAACAGCCACTGCCCGTCCCATGACTCGCGGACGGCATGGACACTCTGCCGGCCGGTGTTGGCCGGGGCGACCCGTTCCGGTTCCCCTCCTGTTTCCGCTCCTGCGGAGCCCTGCCCCACCGCGATGCGGTAGATGCCACTGGCGAGATCGTTGTCGCTGCCCTTATGCAGGGCGGCTGTGAAGTAGATGGTGCGCCCGTCGGTGCTGAAGCTCGCGCCCGTGTGGTCGGTGGCAGCGGTGGTGAGCTGCCGCGCGGCCGGCAGCAGCCCGGCCGGCGCGCCGCCGGCGTCGGGCGCGGGCTGACCCGACGGCGCCGCGGTACGGGCCTTCAACGCCCTGCCCTGGGGCGCCACCTTGGGTTCCGCGCCGGGGTCCGGAACCTCGACAAGGAAGAGCTGGACGGGCTTGTCAGCGGTATATCCGACGCCGTTCATCCGGTACTGATATTCGGTGATCAGCCGCGCGTCCTCGCCGCCGGCGGAGACCCCCTCGGTACTGCCGTAGCGGCCGTCCTCCGGAGTCCGGGCACTGTAGACAAGCTGCCGGGAATCGGGCGACCAGGCGAACGCCGACACGCCCAGCGGCGCGTCGGTGACGGGCTGCGGCTCCCCGCCGGCGGCCTCCACGATATGGAGCTGGGGTTTGCCGCCGGCCGCGGCGCGCAGGAATGCCAGCACCTGCCCGTCCGGGGAGAAGTCCGGCGCCGTGTCGCGGAATCCGCGGGTCAGGCGGCGCGGCGGCTGGTCCGGGTCCAGCGGCACCGTCCACAGCTGGCCGACGTAGGCGTCGGCGTCGAAGTCGGGCCGGATCACGGACACCACGGCACGTGTGCCGTCCGGATGCAGGGCAGGCGCGGAGACGGAATTCAGGAGCGGCAGATGTTCGGATTTCACGTGTGAGAGCCTAGCCCCAGTTTCCCCGGCTGTGAAATGGATCACCCCGGCGGGCGGGATCGCCGGGAGGTGCGGCCCTGCCGGCCGGGGCCGCGCGCCCCACCCCTAGGATGGACACTATGCCCCCCGCCTCCGCTGTCGCCCTGCTGTGCCCGGTCTGCCGGGACCGCCTCGGATTCAGCGACGACGCCGGCCGCACCCTCGGGTGTCCGGCCGGCCACCGCTTTGACGCGGCGAAACAGGGGTACTTCAACTTCCTCGTCGGCAAGGGCACCGTTTTCGAAGCGGACACGGCCGACATGGTGGCGGCACGCTTCGACTTCCTCTCCGCCGGGCATTACCGTCCGCTCGCCGCAGCCGTGGCGGAACGGGCGGTCCCGGCCCTCGCCGGCGGAACCGCTGAAACGCCAGGGACGGTGCTGGACGCCGGAACCGGGACCGGCCATTACCTCCGGGCCCTGCTGGACCGGGCGGCGCTGGACCGGAGGCCCGCGGGAGCGATCGGCCTGGACATCTCGAAGTTCGCGCTCCGCCGGGCCGCAAAACTGAACCCGGAAGCCATCAACCTTGTTGGGGACGTGTGGCAGCCGCTGCCGGTCGCCGACGGTGCCGTCGACGTCGTCACCGTGGTCTTCGCGCCGCGCAACGCGGCAGAGTTCGCCCGGGTGCTCCGCCCGGGCGGCCGGCTGGTGGTGGTCACTCCCCGGCCGGGCCACCTCGAGGAGGTGGCAGGCCAGGCCGGCATGCTCGGGATCGAACCGGCTAAAGACGAGCGGCTCGCGGCCTCGCTAGTGGGACACTTTTCGGCGCTCCCCGCCGACAACCTGGACGTGCCGCTCCAACTGACCCCCGCGGACGTCGCCCGGCTGGCGCTCATGGGCCCGGCCGGACACCACCTGGACCGCGGAGCGCTGGCGTCCCTCGCCGCCGGGCTTCCGCCGCTGACCGCAGTGTCGGCCCGGTTCCGGATCAGCGTTTTCGTGCCGCTCCGCTAGTGGCTCCACCAGTGCCACGGAGTGCCCGCAGGTAACGACTTGGCCACTATCGCCAAGTGCCTTCCCCGGCCCACCGCAGGCGTTGCCGTTCGGCTTAGGATGGAATCACAGTGACTGAGGGTCTGCACGTGCAGCCCCAGGGGCAAAGGGGGAAAAGATGTTCGAATGGCTACCCGAAAACTGGTGGGCGCTGTGGCTCACGGTGTTCCTGGTGTTTGCCGTGGTGGAGATGATCACCCTCGACCTGTTCTTCATCATGCTTGGCGGCGGAGCCCTCGCCGGACTGGTGGCGGCCCTGGCCGGCGCCGACGTCGGCCTGCAGGTCGTGGCCTTCTGTGTGGTCTCCCTCCTGATGATCGGCTTCGTCCGTCCCGTCGCGCTCAAACACCTGCATAAGGGTCCGGCCGACCGCCGCAGCAACGTCGAACGGCTGATCGGCGAATCCGCCCTTGTTATGGAGCCGGTGACCGCAACCGGCGGCCTGGTGAAAATCGGCGGCGACGTCTGGAGCGCCCGCTCCGAAACCGGCGTCCTGGCACCCGGACAGCACGCGATTGTCAGCGCGATCGACGGCGCCACGGCCGTCGTCGCCCCGCAGCCGGAAACCGCCATCCAGTAGCACCCGCAAGAATTCCGGCGGCCGCCACCGGCACCGGGCAGGCAGCGGGAAACCGCCGCACACCATAGCAAGACCAATCTGGGGAATAGGTGATGTATGGATATCGCAGTCGCAATCGTGCTGCTGGTTCTCGTTGCGTTCGTAATAATCGTGCTCGTCCGGGCGGTGCGGATTGTCCCGCAGGCCCGCGCCGGCGTCGTCGAACGGCTGGGCAAGTACCAGCGAACGCTGAACCCCGGCCTCACGATCCTGATCCCGTTCGTGGACCGGCTGCTGCCGCTGCTTGACCTGCGTGAACAGGTGGTCTCCTTCCCGCCGCAGCCGGTGATCACCGAGGACAACCTCGTGGTCTCAATCGACACGGTGGTCTACTTCCAGGTCACCGACGCGCGGGCGGCCACTTACGAGATCGCCAACTACATCCAGGCGGTTGAACAGCTCACCACCACGACACTCCGCAACGTCGTCGGCGGCCTGAACCTCGAAGAGGCCCTGACCTCGCGCGACCAGATCAACGGGCAGCTCCGCGGCGTCCTGGACGACGCGACCGGCCGCTGGGGCATCCGGGTCTCCCGGGTGGAGCTCAAGGCGATCGATCCGCCCCACTCCATCCAGGACTCGATGGAGAAGCAGATGCGCGCCGAGCGTGACCGCCGCGCCGCGATCCTGACGGCTGAAGGCACCAAGCAGTCCGCCATCCTCACCGCCGAGGGCCAGCGGCAGTCCTCGATCCTTAAAGCGGAAGGTGACGCGAAGGCGGCGATCCTTCGGGCCGACGGCGAGGCCCAGGCCATCCAGAAGGTCTTCGACGCGATCCATAAGGGCAACCCGGACCAGAAGCTCCTCGCCTACCAGTACCTGCAGACGCTCCCGAAAATCGCCGAAGGGTCCGCAAACAAGCTCTGGATCATCCCGAGCGAAGTCGGCGAAGCCCTCAAAGGCATCGGCAACGCGCTGGGCGGCAGCAAGGACGGCCAGTTCAATGACGGGCTGTTCGGCCCCGATTCCGACGCCGCGGCGGAACCCTCTGCTACCCGCCCGACTGCGCCGGCCGCCGGTGTCCCGGGGCATCCGGAGGCCTAGGCCCTTCAACTAACGGGGAGGCATCCGCGCGGCGGGTGCCTCCCCGTTGTGTTGCGCTGAACCGCCACCCCACCACAGCAGGCTTTACCCGGGGTGCCTTGTTCCCGTATACTTGAATATTTGTCCGGCCGGTTCAGTCCGACGGAACAATTAAGCTTCGCAAAGCGTTTTATCCAGTGACGATTCATCCGGTTTGGGTCCAGTGAAACGGCGCAGTGCAGACAGTAGTCCGGCGCGGTCTCACAGCCCCCGGCTAACGCAGGGCATGACCCTACGAACCGAATAGAGGGAGAAAAGATGAGCGATCGCAGCCTGCGGGGTATGCGCCTTGGCGCACAGAGCATGGAGACCGAATCCGGTGTCGAGCCGGCTCCGCGCCAGCGGGTTGAGTACCGCTGCGCGGATGGCGAGCAGGTATTCGTGACCTTCTCCTCCGAAGCGGAGATCCCCCCGGTATGGGTGTCGAAGACCGGCAAGGAAGCCTTGCTCGTCGACGGCGAACGCCCCGTGAACCTCAACGAGAAGGCAGTCCGCACGCACTGGGACATGCTCCTGGAACGTCGGTCGCTGCCCGAACTCGAGCAGATCCTCGAGGACCGCCTCACGATCCTGCGTGAACGCCGCGGCGAACGGCGCTCGGCTTAGACAGCACCCGCACCAGCCACTTCAAGCAATGCGGGGTCAACTTCGGCCCATCCGGAGGCATCGGATGGACTGGACGTGACCCTGAGTTGTTTTGGGAAGGGCCGGACACGCACGTCACCGACGATGCGTGTCCGGCCCTTTGCTTTTCCCTGCCGGGGCGCGGCTGTCTGTGGTGGCCCTACTTGACGGCTATTTTGCCGGCCAGCTTTCCGGCGAGCGTGTTCCACCGGGCGGTGAGGCCCCACCTGGTGACATTGATCATGGCTTCGACCACGATATTGCCGCTCATCTTCGAGTCGCCCAGCTCGCGCTCGACGAAAGTGATGGGGCGTTCGACGATCACCAGGCCGAGCTTTGCGACGCGCCAGGCCAGGTCCACCTGGAAGCCGTAGCCGACCGAGTCGACGGTGTTCAGGTCAAGTTTCTCCAGCGTGCTCCGGCGGAACGCACGGAACCCGCCGGTGACGTCCTTGATCCTGATGCCCAGCATGATCCGGGCATAGGTGCTGCCCACGCGGGAGATCGCCTGCCGGTACAGCGGCCAGTTGACGACACTGCCGCCGGGCACCCAGCGGGAACCCATGGCCAGGTCGGCACCCTGCTCCACGGCCTCGAGCAGCTGGGGAAGTTGCTCCGGCTGGTGCGAGCCGTCGGCGTCCATCTCCACGAGGACGTCGTAGCCGGCGTCGAGTCCCCATTTGAATCCGGCGATATAGGCCGCTCCGAGTCCGGCCTTCCCGGCGCGGTGCAGGACGTGGACCTGGCTGTCCTCAGCGGCGAAGCGGTCCGCCAGCTGCCCGGTGCCGTCGGGGCTGTTGTCGTCGACAACCAGGACGTCGGAGCCTGGCACCGCCGTGCGCAGCCGCCCGAGGGTCTTGGGCAACGATTCCAGCTCGTTGTAGGTCGGGATGATCGTGAGGACACGCACAGCGGGGCCTTTCCTTGAAGGGAGCGGTCGAGAGCCGGGCGGTCAGGGCTTAGCTGACACCAGGCGCAACTCTCCATTATAGGGAGTCGCCGCGGCCGCTGAGGCCGATGCCGGTCCCCCGGGCACGTCCCGGGCAGGTCCACCCGCCTCGGGCCAGTTGCGGCAGGGCGCGAAAAGCGCCGCCGGAACCGTTTTCTGCTGCGAAGTGGACCCGCCCCCTGGGAGTACCCATGGCCATGCCCGAAGAAGCTGCCGCGCTGGCGGCAACCTGGAACTGACCGGGGGACGTCCGGAGTCTGCGGCGTACACAACCCTCCGTGCCCCTCAATGCTACGGGGCGGCCCCGATCTGTCAACCGCTCCGTGACCTGCCGTTTCGTCCGTCATCGCAGGTCAGGGCCGCCTTGTGGCCGGCGAAGTTTCGGGCCGGCCCGGCGTTTCCGGGCCGGCCGTCAGCTCCTCAGCGAGCCGCTGGCGAACAGTTCCCGGCCGTCCCTGACGGTCTGCAGGCACACCGGCTCGGAACCGGCGTCCAGTGCCGGCAGCAGCGGCGTCCGCGCGCGGGGGTCCGTGCTCCAGGACTGGACCCGGCCGTCGGCCACCTGGACCATGAGTTCCTCGACTTCCCACACGGCGAAGCTGGCGGGGGCGCCGGGTACCAGCTGGCCGGCCATCGGGTTCCGGTACCGGGCGGCCCGCCAGCCGGCGCGGGTGTGACCGAGGAACGCGGCGCGGGCCGAGATCCGTTCGGCCGGGTTGTTGTGCTGCAGGCAGGCCCGGACGCTGGACCAGGGCCGCAACGGCGTGACCGGGCTGTCACTGCCGAAGCAGATCGGGACGCCGGCGGCGTAGAGGGAAGCAAAGGGATTCATGCCGCTGCGCCGGGATCCCAGGCGCTGCTGGTAAAGGCCGTCCTCCGCGCCCCAGGCAGCATCAAAGCCGGGCTGCGCGCTGACCGTCACGGAGTAGTTGGCCAGCCGGCGGATGGCATCCGCATCGGCGAGCTCGACATGTTCCAGGCGGTGGCCCGCGGCGCGGACCTTCTGCTCTCCGACTTCGGCCGCCGCCCGGTCCAGCGCGTCCAGCGCGGCGTCGAGGCCGGCGTCGCCGATGACGTGGAAGCCTGCCTGGATCCCGAGCAGCGAGCACGCTGCCAGGTGGGCCGCGGCCTCCGCGGACGAGAGGTACAGGCTGCCGCGCTCCCCCGCGGCGTCGCTGTAGTCCTGCCGCAGGGCCGCGGTCCGCGAACCGATTGAGCCGTCGATGTTCAGGTCCCCCGCGAGCCCGAGGACGGGCACGCCCAGGCTGTCCAGGATGGACCCGGCATGGTCCGCGGAGCCGGCCAGCTCGCCCCAGTACGGCAGGATCTCCGGAACCGCGTCCGGGCCGGTGTTCCAGGCCGCGGCAAGCCGGAGGTCCTCGATGCTGCCGATGTGCGGGGCAGCCATTTCCGCCAGGGCCACGTAACCGTTGGCTGCTGCCTCGGCGAGGGCACGCTGCTGATAGCCGCGGAGCGCCGCGGACGGCAGCTGGCGCGCCGCGAGCCGGGCGGCCGTGTGCGCGGACTGCTTGACCTGGCCGCCCGTGCCGGGGCCGTTGGTACCGGAGCCGTTGGTGCCGGAGCCGTTGGTGCCGGTGAGGCCGGCGGCTGCCGCCAGGGAGGTGGACACGAGCGCCGAGTGCACGTCGACACGGGAGAGGTAGACCTGCCGCCCGCCGGCAGCGCGTTCCAGTTCCTCGCGCGTGGGCAGGGCGGAGTCAGCCCACTGGGTCTCGTCCCAGCCATGGCCCAGCACGGTGCCGCCCGCGCCGGCCGCGGACATGCTGAAGCCGGCAACGGCGTCGAGCAGTTCCCGGGCCGAGCGGACCCCGCCGAGCTGCAGCGAGTCCAGGGCGATTCCCGTTTCCGTGAGATGGATGTGGGAATCGACGAAGCCGGGGGCGAGGAGCGCGCCGTGCAGGTCGATGACCTCCATCGAGGCGTCCTCAATCGAGGTGGCCGCCTGCTCGGAGCCGACCCAGGCGACGGTGTCGCCGTCGACCAGCATCGCCGTCGCAAAGGGATCGGCGGCGGTGTACACGGAGCCGTTGCGGTACAGCGTTACCTTGTGCGGCGCGGGGGCGGCCGGTGAATCGGTCATGGGTCGGGGACTCCTTGTTGCTGGTGGCCGGCGCGGGCCGGACGTGTTCGACGGCGGATGTTCCGGCCGGTGGGCCGGCCGCGGCGGTCAGGCCACGGAGGAATACGCGACGACGCCGCGCTTGATGAGTTTGATCGCGTCCCCGCACAGCCGCGAGACCCTGGGGTCCAGCGACGGGATCTTTGCGATCTGGTCCAGCAGGTCGATGACCTGCTTGACCCAGCGGACGAAGTCGCCCGCGGCCAGGTCGGTGCCGCTGAGGACGTCCTGCAGGTGCCGGCCCTTGGCCCACTTGAAAATCGGCCAGACCAGGCCGAGCTCGGGTTCACCGGTCAGGGGAAGCTTACTGGCTTCCTCGACGTCCTCCAGGGCGGACCATTCACGCACCACAATGTCGACGGCGGATTCCAATGACACGCTCGGCATCTTGGGCCGGAGCCCGCGGTCCTCACGCTTGGCCTGGTAGACCAGGACGCTGGCGACGGCGGCGACCTCGGCGGCGTCCAGGTCGCTGAAGGCGCCCAGCCGCAGGGACTGCGAAATCAGCAGGTCCTTCTCGCCGTAGATCCGGCGCAGCCGCTGCCCGTCGGCGCTGATGGTGAGCACCCCGGCGTCGGAAGTTTCCAGGTAGCCGTAGCTGGACAGGACGCCGCAGACCCGGTCGAAGGTCTTGGCGATGGTGTTGGTGCGGCCCTGGATCTGGCGCACCAGCCCGTCGGTTTCCTGGCGCAGCTTCCAATAGCGCTCGGACCAGCGCGCGTGGTCCTCGCGTTCGCTGCAGCCATGGCACGGGTGTGCGCGGAGTTCGCGGCGCAGCTCGGCGATCTTCCTTTCCTGGTCCGGAAGGGCGGCGGCGCGGCCAAAGTCGTCGTTCCGGCTCGGCGGCGCGGGGGGCCGGTTTTCCCGGAGGGCGTTCCGGACCGAGGACGCCAGGTCTCGCCGTGACTTGGGCACCTTGGCGTTGAAGGATTTCGGGATCCGGACCCGGGTGATGGGAGCCAGCGGCCCTTCCACGTCCTGGGTGCCGATCCGCCGCAGCTGGTTGTCCAGAGTCATCACGGCGGGCCGCGGCTCGCGGGAGTGGTGGTCGGAGCTGAGGACGACGGCGAGTCCGGGCGCCCGGCCGGTGGGCACGTCCACCACGTCCCCGGGGAGCAGCCTGCTCAGGGAATCCTCGGTCACGGATTTCCTCGCCCGGGAGCTGGTCTGGGAGGCGTTCTTCTCGGCGTCGGAGAGCGCCCGCCGGATCCGGGAGTAGTCGGTGAAGTCGCCGAGGTGGCAGCTCATCGCCTTGCTGAAGCCGGCCAGGGATTCCTCGCGGCTGCGGACCTGTTTGGCCAGCCCGACGACGGAGCGGTCTGCCTGGAACTGGGCGAAGGAGGACTCGAGGATCTCCCGGGCCCGGGGCCGGCCGAACTGCGCCAGCAGGTTGATCGACATGTTGTACGTCGGCCGGAAGCTGGAGTTCAGCGGGTAGGTGCGCCGCGAGGCGAGGCCGGCGACGGACGCCGGATCCGTGCCGGGCTGCCACAGCACGACGGCGTGGCCCTCGACGTCGATCCCGCGGCGGCCGGCGCGCCCGGTCAGCTGGGTGTACTCCCCCGCCGTGATGTTGACGTGCGCTTCCCCGTTGAACTTGTCGAGCTTCTCCAGTACCACGGAGCGTGCCGGCATGTTGACGCCGAGCGCCAGGGTTTCGGTCGCGAACACGGCCTTGACGAGCCCGTCGACGAAGAGTTTCTCGACGACTTCCTTGAAGGTGGGCAGCATGCCGGCGTGGTGGGCCGCGAGGCCGCGGAGCAGCCCGTCGCGCCAGCTCCAGAAGCCGAGCACGTCCAGGTCGTCGGAGGGGATGTCCTGTGCGGCCTCGTCGACGCGCCGGGCAATGATGAGCTGTTCCTGCTCGGTGGTCAGCCACAGCCCGGCAGCGACGCACTGTGCCACCGCGGCGTCGCAGCCTGCGCGGGAAAAGATGAAGGTGATGGCCGGCAACAGGTCCTGCCGGTCCAGGCTGGCGATGACCTGGGGGCGGCTGGCCTTCCGGACCGGGCTGCGCGGGCCGCCCTGCGGTGCGTCGTCACGCTGGTTCCGCTGGCGCCGGACGTTGCGGCCGCCCTGGCCGAAGCGTCCGCGGAAGTTCATCTGGCTCTCGGCGCGGGCCATGGAAAGCAGCTCGGGGTTGACCTCGAAGCCGGGGCGGGCGCTCAGGTCGGCGGTTTCCGCGGTGGCGGATACAGCGGACACGGCGGCCTCGCCGGCCGGGGCGATCTCATCGAAGCTGGTGTCGCCGGCGAAGAGGTCCACGATCTTCCGGCCCACCATCACGTGCTGCCACAGCGGTACCGGCCGATGCTCGGATACGATGACGTCGGTCTGGCCGCGCACCGTGTCCAGCCAGGCCCCGAACTCCTCGGCGTTGGAGACGGTGGCGCTGAGCGAGGCGACCTGGACTTCGCTGGGCAGGTGGATGATGACCTCTTCCCAGACCGCGCCGCGGAAGCGGTCCGCGAGGTAGTGCACCTCGTCCATCACGACATAGCCTAGGTCGGCCAGGGTGCTGGAGTCGGCGTAGAGCATGTTGCGGAGCACCTCGGTGGTCATCACCACCACCGGGGCGTCGCCGTTGATGCTGGTGTCGCCGGTCAGCAGCCCCACCCGGTCGGCACCGTATTTGTCCGCCAGCTCCGAGTACTTCTGGTTGGACAGGGCCTTGATCGGGGTGGTGTAGAAGGCCTTGAGCCCGCGCCGGAGCGCCAGGTAGATGGCGAACTCCCCCACGATCGTCTTGCCGGCACCCGTGGGGGCGGCCACCAGGACCCCGCGGCCGGCCTGCAGGGACAGGCACGCTTCGCGCTGGAAGTCGTCGAGGTCGAAGGCAAGCGAACGGATGAAGCCACCCAGATAGGTTTTCGCTTCTGCGGCCCGCTCGACGCTGGCACGGTAGCGTTCAGACGGCGAGTCCGGCCCGGGTATTGAAGACATGGTTCCAGCCTAGTGCGCCAAGGGCTAGAGATTTTCCAGCTCGGAACTGGGAGTCGCCCGGTCCGCGGTGGCCTCTGTCTCCTCAGCCCGTTTGACGGCGCGCCGTTCCCGCCGGCGGTCGTTGAGCAGGCACAGTCCGATGGCAGCGAAGAACAGGAGCAGCATCGGCCCGGCAAGGTAGAACATGCTCATTGCGTCGGCTCCGGGCGCGGCCATGGCGGCGAAGAGGCAGACCAGGAACACGGTGATGCGCCAGCTCTTGACGAGCTGCTTGCCCTTGATGATTCCTGCCAGGTTCAGCCCGACGAGGACCACCGGGAGCAGGAACGCGATGCCGAAGGCGAGCAGGAGCCGCAGCACAAACGCCAGGTACACCTGGGCGCTGATGAAGTTGGAGCCGCCGGAGGGGGTGAAGTCGGTCAGTACCCGGACCGCGTTCGGAAGCACCAGCCAGGCCAGCAGGACGCCGCCCACAAACAGCGGTACGGCGGCCGCCACGAAGGACAGCGCCATCCTGCGTTCCTTCTTGTGCAGGCCGGGGACGATGAATGCCCACAGCTGGTACAGCCAGACCGGGCTCGCGACGATCAGGCCCAGGAAGACGGAGACCTGGATCATGAGGTCAAACGAGCTGGCCACGCCGTCAAAGTTCAGCGTCGCCTGCCGGCCCTCGTGTTCATTGAGATCGGCGATCGGTTTGATCAGCGCCGCAAGCATGGGCTGGTAGACGAGGAACCCGACGACGGTCCCCAGGACGACGGCGATCGCGGACTTGAAGAGTCGGTTCCGCAGTTCTTTCAGGTGATCGAGGAGGGCCATCCTCCCCTCGGGGTTCGACCGGCGGCCCATGGTTACTGCCACGCGGTGTTAGGCGCGGTTCGGCGGCGGAACGTCGGTTCCGTCTCCGGTGCGGGTTTCCGTGCCGGCGGACTTCGGGTGGTTCACGACCCGGCCTTCGACGGGCTCAGAGCCGTCTGTGGTGTCCGTGGCGCCGTCCTTCTTCATCTCCCGGACTTCCGACTTGAAGATGCGCATCGACTGGCCAAGGCTCCGGGCCATGCCGGGCAGCTTGGGCGCAGCGAAAAGCACCAGTGCCAGAACGATTATGATGATGAGATGCCAGCCTTCAAGCCTCATGACAGGAAGTCCTTTCGTTTGAATACATCCTACGTCTAAGTCAATTCGATGTCGTGCAGCCGCTGGGGCTGCCCGCGGTCCCGCCTGCGCTGGACGCGGCGCCGGCGGCGGGCTTCCTGGCGGGCCATCTTGTCCGCCCGGTAGTCATGCCCCAGCTGTATGGGGGAGGCGAAAACGGCGGATCCGGGTTCGATCAGCGGTTCCGCGCTTTGGCTGGCCGCGCCCGGGCCGCCGGCGCCGGCACCGTCGAGGGACGGGGCGGCCGCGGCCGGGAAGGTGGAGAACCGCTCCCCCGCATCGCCGAGTTCCTTGGCCGTGACCATGAACTTCCGGAACAACCGGGCGCCGAGCACAACAAAGAACAACAGTGACAGCGCGACGAGCGCTATCCAGATTACGATCCAGGACCACCAAGGCATGCTGAGTAGTCTAGCCGCCGCACCGGTTAGTCTTCATAATTGGCCAGGCCGGCGGCCAGCCACTCCCGGGACGCCTCCGCCAGATCTTCGGGCTGGAGGATCCGGGCCGTCCCGCCGTGCTGGGCCACGAACATCGGCAACCAGCCGGTGCTGCCGAAGCGGATTTCGGCGAGCAGCCCGCCGCCGGGAAGTTCCGCCGTCCGCTCCGCGTAGTACTCATCGGCCAGGCCGATGCCGCGGCGGGTCAGTTCAACCACCACCACCGTGTCGTCGTCGTTCGGGGTGAAGAGTTTGACGGGGAAACTGCTGCCCGGGGCTGCCGTCTCCGAGACGGGCAGGCCGGTGCTTTCCAGGGCTTCGATCCGGTCCAGCCGGAAGTTGCGCAGCCCCTGCGCGGAATGGCAGTACGCCTCGAGGTACCAGGTGTTATCCAGCGAGTAGAGCCGCAGCGGATCGATGTTGCGTTCAGAAACCGTGTCCCGCAGCGGCGAGAAATAGCGCAGCCGCAGCTGGGCGCCGGTCCGGATGGCTTCGCGCGCCGTTTCCAGCGCTGCGGAGTTCTCGGGCCCCACTTCCGGGCCGGACAGGGCGGCCGCTTTGAGGCCTTCCTCCCCCGCCGCTGCCATGAGCTTGAGCGTGACGGATTCCAGGGCGCCGCCCTCGGCCAGCTCCGGCAGGCCGTTGAGCGTCTCCAGCCCCGTCAGCAGGGCGCAGGCCTCCTCCACGGTGAAGCGGACGGGCCGGTTCAGGTCGAGGTGCTCGGAGATGGTCACGTGGTCGTCGTCCCACTGGATGTCCAGCAGGTCGTCCGGGTAGCCCTCGGGCAGGCCGGAGCAGATCAGGATCCGCAGGTCCGCTTCCAGTTCCTTGCGGGTGATCCCGAATTTCTGCGCCACGTCGCTGATGTGCAGGCCCTGGTTGTGCACCAGGAACGGCACCAGCTGGAGCATCCGGGTCAGTTGGTCCTCGGAGGTGCGTTTGCGGCCGTGGCGCGGTTTTGCCGGAGCGAAAGCGGCCGCAAGGGAAGAGTCTGACGGGAGAGCGGCCGCCGGGAAAGCGATCGGCGGGACGGGCGCCGCGGCGAAGTCGGCCGCGGCGGCCAGGCGCCGCCGCACAGAGCTGACAAGTTCGGGCGGGGACACCGCGACCGCCAGGGGCCCGTAGGAGGCGAGTTCCTCGGCGAACGTCTCGACGTCCCGGAACGGCATGCTGAGGCGGTCCCGGCCCGTGGCGGGCAACCCGGCGCCGGTGTCGGCCACGGGGCCGGGGAGGGCGCGTTTGCGGAGTCCGTGCACCCTGCCGGGCTGGACATCGACCTCGGCCGTCCGGACCGGAAGCTCCGCGAGCCCGGCCAGTTCGGCGCGCACGTTGAAGTCCGCCGGCGGGGTGAAACTTTCCTTCTCCAGGACGGTCACGGCGGACGTGACGCGGGAGAGGCGGAAGAAGCGCTTGTCCCCCCGGGCCCTGTCGTGGGCTACGAGGTACCACTGGCCGAAGCGGCTGCCGAGTCCCCAGGGTTCCACGAGCCGCTCCTCTTCCTTGCCGGTGCTGCCGGCGAGGTAGCGGAAGCTGACGGGATGCTGGGCGTGCATGGCCGCGACGAGGTCCTCGAACGCCTGTCCCGCGGGTCGGATCCGCGGCTGGACCCCGGCGGGGAGCTCGGCGTCGACCAGGCCGCCGGAGGCCTGCAGCTTGCGCACCGCGTTGAGCGCGGCGGAGCCCAGGGCGGCATGCTCCCAGAGCTGGGCCGCGAGCATGAGCACGGTGCACTCTGCCGGGGTGAGGTTGACGTCCGGAAGCCGGTTGGAGTCCTTGCCGATCCGGTAGCGGGTGGTGGCCGGATCATCCGAACCCCAGCCCTTGTCCGTGACGGTCTCGACGTCGAAGCCGAAGCGCCGGAGCTCGCCCTTGTCGCGTTCGAACATCCGGCCGAAGGCGACGTCGGTGCTGCTGGTGTCGTGGTAGACCTTGTCGCGCAGTTCACTGCGGCGCAGGCCGTAGGTGGTGTTGAGCAGGGCGATGAGCAGGTTCAGGAGGCGTTCGGTACGGGAGGCTGACACCCCGCAAGGGTACTAAAGTCCCCGCCCGAAACTGACAAAAGCGCGGCAACAGCCGGAAGAACTTTCCCGATTGTTACCGCGCTTCGTGAAGCAGGTCGGCGTCCGGTCAGGACGGCCGCCGGTGGTTCCGCTGAGTGGGCCCACGCCGGCGAGGGCCCCGGCCCGAGCTTGCGAGGGCAGGGAGCCGGTGGGGACTAGCGGACGGCGACGAGGTCGACGACGAAGATCAGGGCCTCGTTCGGGCCGATCGCGCCGCCGGCGCCGCGCGGGCCGTAGGCCAGCTCGGAGGGGATTTCGAGCCGGCGGCGGCCGCCGACCTTCATGCCCAACAGGCCCTGGTCCCAGCCCTGGATGACCTGGCCGACGCCGACGCGGAAGTCGAGCGGTGCGCCGCGGCCCCAGGAGGCGTCGAACTCTTCGCCGGTGGACCAGGCCACGCCGACGTAGTGGGTGGAGACGGTGTCGCCGGCCTTGGCTTCGGCGCCGTCGCCCTCGATGAGGTCGGTGATGACCAGTTCGGTCGGCACGGCGCCCTCCGGGAAGTCAATTTCCGGCTTCTGGCGGTCAATGTTGCGCTGTCCAAATGACATGGTTGCTCCTTCTAGCGTGGCTTGGGTGGTGGTGCGGGTGTGGTGGTTACTTGACACCGAGGATGTCGACGACGAAGACGAGGTCGCCTTCAGGCTGGCCACTTTCAGCAGTGGCCTCGGGGTACGCGAGGTCCTTGGGGATGACCAGGAGTACACGGGAGCCGACCGTCTTGCCGGACAGGCCCTGGGTCCAGCCCTTGATAACGCCGGTGAGCGGGAAGGTGGCCTTCTCGCCGCGGTCGAAGCTGGAGTCGAAGACCGTTCCGTCTGTCAGCTTGGCGCCGACGTAGTTCACGGTGAGGGTGTCGGTTTCCTTGACCTCGGGGCCGGTGCCCTTGATGAGGTCCTGGGAGACGAGGGCGGTCGGGGCGGCGACGCCTTCGACGGAGATCTCCGGGATGCCCTTGTCATTGTCCTTGACGGTCGGCAGGCCGGCCGGCGGGGTGACCGTTTCGCCCTCGGGCTTGTCCAGGACCTTGGGTGCGTCCTTGGTGGAGAGCACCTTGACGACGAGGAGCTGGGTGGGCTGCGCCTCAGCGCCTTCAGCGGCTGCCGCGCCGGGAACGGCGAGGGCGAGGTGGGTGCCGATCTTAGCGCCCACGAAGGCGTTGTAGATGACAGGGCTTTCGGTCTTGAGGTCGTCGGTAAGTTCGAGTTCCTCCGGCTCCCCCGGGAAGGTGTCCTCCAGGGTGGAGCCGTCCTTGCCGCTCAGGGCAACGATGGAGATTGAGGCGACCTGGTTGGCCTTGACCCGGTCGCCGTCACCTTCCTTGACCACCTTGACGGTGGGTTCCTTGACCTCAAGGGGTTTGGTGAAGTCAACACCTGGTGCCTTCTTGTCGCCGTTCTCCGTCAGCTTGAGGGAGTCCAGCTTGGCGGTCTCGCCGGCGGACTGGCTGGTGGGTTCCGGGGCGGCTGGTTCGCCGCCGCCGCAGGCGGTCAGCAGCAGCAGTCCGGGAAGAAGAATTGCTAGTAGTCGGTGCACTTAAGAACTTTCGTCGGGGCAGGATGGACGCCTCGCCGGGCAAGTGCCAGCGGCAAAGCAAGCGTTGGCCGCGAACGGCACCCCTCCAGAATAACGTGGAAAGCTGGGTGTCAGCCCATAGAGTTCAGCAGGGCATCCACCCGCTCGTCCACACTGCGGAACGGGTCCTTGCACAACAGGGTCTGGTGGGCGCGGTCGTTGAGTTTCAGGTGCACCCAGTCCACGGTGTAGTCGCGGCCCAGTTCCTGCGCCCGCCGGACGAAGTCGCCGCGGAGCTTGGCGCGGGTGGTCTGGGGCGGGGCGTCCACCGCGTCCTTGACCGCGGTGTCATCGACCACGCGGCGCACGGCACCGCGGGACTGGAGCAGGTAGTAGAGTCCGCGGGTTCGGGAGATGTCGTGGTAGGTCAGGTCCAGCTGCGCAATCCGGGGCGCGTCCAGGCCCAGGTTGTGCCGTGAGCGGTACCTGTCCATGAGCTTCTTCTTGATCGCCCAGTCCACTTCCGTGTCGATCTTGCTGGTGTCGCCGCTCTCGATCGCATCGAGGGTGCGTTCCCAGAGGTCCAGGATCAGCGGTACGTGGGGGTTATGGGCTCCCTGTTCCGCGACGAAGGCCGTGACCTTGCCCAGGTATTCGCGCTGGATTTCCAGGGCGGTGAGCTGCCGGCCGTTGGCAAGCCGGACCAGCGCGCGGCCGCTGAGGTCATGGGAGATTTCCCGGATGCTGCGGATCGGGTTCTCCATCCGCATGTCCCGCATGATGACCCCGGCTTCGATCATCCGCAGGATCAGGTCCACGGTTCCGACCTTGAGCAGCGCCGTGGTTTCGGACATGTTGGAGTCGCCCACGATCACGTGCAGCCGGCGGTAGAACTCGGCGTCCGCGTGCGGCTCATCGCGGGTGTTGATGATCGGGCGGGACCTGGTGGTGGCGGAGGAGACGCCCTCCCAGATGTGGTCGGCCCGCTGGGAGAACGCGAACGTGGCACCGTGCGGGGTCTTGAGGATCTTCCCGGCGCCCGCGATCAGCTGCCGGGTCACGAGGAACGGAATCAGGATTTCGGCCAGCCGGGAGAATTCCCCGCGCCGCGGGATGAGGTAGTTTTCGTGGCTGCCGTAGGAGTTCCCGGCGGAGTCGGTGTTGTTCTTGAACAGGTACACGGTGCCGTTGAAGCCTTCCGCCGCGAGGCGTTCCTGCGCCTCGTCCACGAGGTCGTCCAGGATGAGTTCCCCGGCCCGGTCGTGCGCGATCAGCTGGGCGAGGTCGTCGCATTCCGCGGTGGCGTACTCCGGATGGGACCCGACGTCGAGGTAGAGCCTGGAGCCGTTGGTCAGGAAGACATTGGAGGACCTCCCCCAGCTGACCACCTTGCGGAACAGGTAGCGGGCCACCTCTTCGGGGGCCAGCGGGCGTGACTCCGGGCTCGAATAGGAAATCCCGAACTCGGTCTCAATGCCGAAAATGCGCTTGTCCATCTCAGTTCTCCTCAGCCAGCAATGCCGTGATATCTGCGTCCTCAAGCCGGCGGAACGCCCTGCGGGTGCCGCGGCTGCTTTCCGAGCCGCGGTCCAGCACCGCCACCTCCACGGCCGACGGCGGCAGCGTGGTGGTTTCCTTGTCCGAAACGAGGCCGGTCAGCGCAAGCCTGATGGCGCCGGCGAAGTCCAGTGCGCCCTGCCAGCCCGCTGCGACGGCCTCGGAGACCTTGTCCGCCTGGCCGCCCATCACGATGAAGCCCTTCTCGTCGGCGATCGACCCGTCAAAGGTCAGCCGGTAGAGGTGGTCCTCTTCCGGGGAGGACCCCACCTCGGACACGGCCAGTTCGACTTCGAAGGGTTTTTGTTCCGCGGTGAACACCGCCCCGAGACTCTGCGCGTAGACGCTGGCCAGGCCCCGGGCCGTGACGTCCTCCCGGTCGTAGGAGTAGCCGCGGACATCCGCGTACCGGACTCCGGCCTGCCGGAGGCTCTCGAATTCGTTGTATTTGCCCACGGCGGCGAACGCGATCTTGTCGTAGATCTCGCCGATCTTATGCAGGGACGGCGAGGGGTTTTCGGCCACGAGGGCAATCCCGTCGCGGCAGCTGATGACCACCACGGAGCGCCCGCGGGCGATGCCCTTCCGCGCGAAATCCGCGCGGTCCTTCATCAGTTGTTCGGGCGATACGTAAAACTGCTGGGTCATCTCAGGCCTCCCGCTGGGCCACGGCCCGGGACTCGATGATGGCGCCGGCCATTGCCGCGAGCTCGCGATCCGGCACCCGGACGGCACCCGTTCGGTTGACGACGTACACCACCGGCCACAGCTGCCTGACGGGGTCGGGGCCGCCGGTGGCGGAGTCGTCGTCGGCGGCGTCGTAGAGCGCTTCGACGGCGACGGAGACGGCGTCCGGCTCGGGAAGGTTGGGCCGCCAGAGTTTCTTGAGCGCGCCGCGCGCGAACATCGAGCCGGAACCGACGCTGTGGTGTTCCTGCTCCTCGTACCGGCCGCCGGTGACGTCATAGGAGAAGAGCCGGCCCAGGCCCGCGGGACGGTCGAAACCGGCGAACAGCGGGACGACGGCGAGGCCCTGCATCGCCATGGGCAGGTTGCTGCGGACCATCGCCCCGAGCCGGTTGGCTTTGCCGTCGAGGCTCAGGAGGGTCCCTTCGATCTTCTCGTAGTGTTCGAGTTCGACCTGGAAGAGCCGGGTGATGTCGAGGGCGATCCCGGCGGTGCCGGCGATGCCGAGCACGGAATACTGGTCCGCGGGGAACACCTTCTCGATGTGCCGGCTGGCGATGACGTTGCCCATCGTGGCGCGGCGGTCGCCCGCCATCAGCACCCCTCCGGCGTAGGTCAGCGCAACAATGGTGGTCCCGTGCGGCGCCTGCAGGGGTGTGGCGGCGTTCCCCGCCGGGAACTGCTGGCCGGACGGCTGATGGCCGAACGGCAGTTGGCCGAAAGGCAGTAAATCGGGGCGCTGGCGCTGCAGATGTTCGGTGAAGGAGGACGTGGCGTTGGCTGCTACCTGGTTGGCGGTGGTTTCCTGCACTGGTGCACTCCCTCAACGTAGTGAATCAACGACTTCCGGCCCTGTGCCGGCGCAAACCCCCTGGGCCGCCGCGGTCCGGGCGGTGCGCTACTGGCCGCCTTTTTGGACAAACGCCCGGACGAACTCCTCGGCGTTGGACTCCAGCACACCGTCAATCTCATCGAGCAGATCGTCGACGCCCTGGGTGGCGGCTGACGCCTGGGCCTCCGCGGGAGCCGGCGGGGCGGCGGGGACGTCCTCGTCGACCTCGGTGTCCCGCGACTGCGGCTGCTGCTGCTCCTGGCCTGCCATTGTTCTCTCCTTCTGTCCGTCCCTGCTTTGCAAGGGACTTCATGTAAGCCATATTGCCACGCCCGGAGCCCCTGCGGGACTCTTTGCCACTAGGAACCGGGAGGGAGTCCGAGCAGCTCGGACAGGAACGGTCCGGCTTCCCGGTGCCGTCCGAAGAGGCCTCCGGTGAGGGCCTCGGTTCCGCGCAGCGGTTCCCGGGTGGGGACCCGCTGCAGCCTGCCGCGGCCTGGCACATCGAAGATCACGGAGTCCCAGCTGGCGCCGACAACGTCGGCCCCGAAGCGGCTGACGCAGCGTCCCCGGAAATAGGCCCGGGTGTCCGACGGCGGCTCTGTGACCGCCCGCTGGATCACGCCGTCGTCGACGATCCGCCGCATCCGGTCCCGTGCCAGCAGGCGGTAGTAGAGCCCCTTTTCGGGCCGGATGTCCGCCCACTGGAGGTCCACCAGACCCAGCCGCGCGTGGCCCCATTCCAGTCCGTCGCGGTCCCGGTAGCCCTCCAGCAGCGAAAGTTTCGCCAGCCATTCCACGGAGGACGCGGCCGCAGCCCGGTCGTTGCCCAGCTCGGTCAGGGTCGCCGACCAGCGTTCCAGCACCTCGTGGGTGTGGCCGTCCCCGTCCACGGCATCGGCGACGCCGGTGTCCTGGGCATGCTTCGCGGCGGCTTCGAAATAGATCCACTGCAGGTCCAGGGCGGTGATCCGGCGCCCGTCGAGCAGCCGCAGGGTGGCGGTGAGCGAGGTGTCATGGCTGACGGCCTGCAGCGCGGCGACCGGCTCATGGACTTCGAGCTTCGGGGCCAGGCCGGCCTCGATCAGGCTCAGGACCAGGGCCGTCGTGCCGAATTTCAGGTAATTGGCGGTCTGGCTGAGGTTGGCGTCGCCGATGATCACGTGCAGCCGCCGGTACTTGTCCGCGGTCGCGTGCGGTTCATCGCGGGTGTTGATGATGGGGCGGCGGATTGTGGTTTCGAGGCCGACCTCGGTCTCGAAGAAGTCCGCCCGCTGGCTGATCTGGTAGCCGGGGCGGGACCCGTCCTGTTTCATGCCGACCCGGCCCGCGCCGCAGAAAATCTGGCGGGTGACGAAGAACGGGGTCAGGCCGCGGACGATGTCGCCGAACGGCACCGCACGGGGCATGAGGTAGTTCTCGTGGGAGCCGTAGGAGACCGACTTGTTGTCGGTGTTGTTCTTGTACAGATTGACCGGGGGCAGCTCGGGATCCGCGGCCAGCCGCCGCACCGCGGCGAGGGCCACGAGGTCACCGGCGGCATCCCAGGCGACGACGTCGCGCGGGCTGGTGACCTCCGGGCTGGAGTACTCGGGGTGGGCATGGTCGACGTACAGCCGGGCACCGTTGCCGAGCACCATGTTCATCAGCAGCGTGCCGGACTCATCCTCGCCGTCGGCTTCCAGCTCCTGCCGGCCATATGCCAGGGCGACCGCCTCGGCGTCGAGGACGGGCGGCTGGTCGGTCAGCTGGTCCGGTTCGGCCTGGCTGCGCTCCAGCGTCCAGCCGCGGGCGTCATGCAGGGGTTCCTCGTCGGTGTAGTCCCAGCGCGTCTCGGCCCCGCCGGCGGCGCGCTGCCGGGTCACCTGGGCGTAGGCCTGGATCACGCGGGCGGACATCATCGTGGCGTTGGCGCCCGGCGCGGACGGGGCGTGGATGCCGTACTCGGTTTCCGAGCCCATCACCCGCATGGCGCCGCCGACCGGCAGCCCGCCCGACACGCCGGCCGGCTTGCCCGGTACAGCAGCCGACGTCACAGGTACTGGCCCGTGCTCGGCATCGTCTCAATGGACTTGCCGGGTTCCTGCCCAGCCTTGCCCTGGACGATGGTGCGGATGTACGTGATGCGCTCGCCCTTCTTGCCCGAGATCCGTGCCCAGTCGTCCGGGTTGGTGGTGTTCGGCATATCCTCGTGCTCGCGGAACTCGTCGACGACCGCGCGCAGCAGGTGGTCGATCCGGATGCCTTTCTGGCCGACGGTGAGCAGGTCCTTGATGGCGTACTTCTTGGCCCGGTCCACGACGTTCTGCACCACCGCGCCGGAGTTGAAGTCCTTGAAGTAGAGCATTTCGGTGTCGCCGTTGGCGTAGGTGACCTCAAGGTATTCGTTGGACTTGTCGGTGGAGTACATGGCCTCGACTGTGCGCTGTACCATCGCATCCACGGTGGCCTGGACATCGCCGTGGTGCTCGGCGAGATCGGACTCGTGGAAGGGAAGGTCGGCGGTGATGTATTTGTTGAAGATGTCCGCCGCGGCCTCCGCATCGGGGCGGTGGATTTTGACCTTGACGTCCAGGCGGCCCGGCCGCAGGATCGCCGGGTCGATCATGTCCTCACGGTTGGAGGCGCCGATCACGATCACGTTGTCGAGCCGCTCCACGCCGTCGATCTCGCTGAGCAGCTGCGGGACGATGGTCGTTTCGACGTCGGAGGAGATGCCGGTGCCGCGGGTGCGGAACAGGGAGTCCATTTCGTCGAAGAACACCACCACCGGGCTGCCCTCGGAGGCCTTCTCCCGGGCGCGGGCGAAGATCAGCCGGATGTGCCGTTCGGTCTCGCCGACGTACTTGTCCAGCAGCTCCGGTCCCTTGATGTTCAGGAAGTAGCTCTTCATGTCCGTTTTGCCGGTGCGTTCGGCGGCCCGGGCGGCGAGGGAGTTGGCGACCGCCTTGGCGATGAGCGTCTTGCCGCAGCCTGGCGGGCCGTAGAGCAGGATGCCCTTGGGGGCCTTGAGGCCGTGCTCGCGGTACAGGTCCGGATGCAGGAACGGCAGCTCCACGGCGTCGCGGATCTGCTCGATCTGCGGCCCCAGGCCGCCGATGTCCTGGTAGGTGATGTCCGGCACCTCCTCGAGGACGAGGTTCTCCACCTCGGAGCGCGGGACCTTTTCAAGGGCGTAGCCGGTGCGCGAATCGATTGAGAGGGCGTCGCCGACCCGGAGCTTCTGCGCGAGCAGGGCGCCGGAGAGCCGGATCACGCGTTCCTCGTCCGCCCGGCCGACCACCAGGGCACGGTCCGTGCCCAGCATCTCCTTCAGCGTGACAAGCTCACCGGCCCGTTCGTAGCCCAGCCCGGCGACGACCATCAGCGCCTCGTTGAGGAGGACCTCCTGGCCGACCGCCAGCTGGTTCATGTTGACCAGCGGGCTGATCCCGACGCGCATCTTCCGGCCGGCATTGAAAATGTCGACCGATTCCTCGGTGGCGGCCTGCCCGCCGTTGCCGGCCGAGGCATGACGTTTCGGGTTCAGCTGCAGCACGGTGCCGAAGCTGTACGGCGGCTGGCCCTCCTGGTCGAGGGCGTTCTTGAGCCGGAGGATTTCCGCTTTCGCGGTTTCCAGCATGCCCACGAGCTTGGAGTTGTTCTGCGTCGCGGCGGCGAGCTGGCGGTCAATATGCCGGAGCTTGTCCCGGAGGATATTGACCTGCCGCTCGGCCACGGACAGTTCGCTGGCGGCGTGCGCCTGACCCGCGAATGCTGCGTCCTCTGCCGGCGTCTGGCCCGGATCGGTGTTCGGAGTCTCCATCGTGCATCAGCCCCTTCCTACGCTTCTATTAAGACATTAGCCCCAAGAAGCCGGACCCCGCTGAAGACTTCCGAAATGCGGACTACTTCGTAATATCAGAATCGTCCTTGACGTTGGTTCCGGCAATGGCGTCGCGGGCCGCCCGGCGCAACTTCTTGTCCGAAACCGCGCGCTCACCCACGGCACCGGGCGTCCAGGCGTTGACGTCCTCCGCGTTGAAGTCGGTCTTGGACGGGCGGCGCTTCACGGAAATGCCCGTGACGCCGTCGGCCAGCCGCCGGGTCACGAGCAGGAAGCCGGTATGCGCGACCATCCGGTGGTCCGGACGGACCGCCAGGCCCTCAAGGTGCCAGCCGCGGACCATGGATTCCCAGGCGTCGGGCTCGGTGAAGCGGCCGTCGGCGCGGATCGCCTCCGCGGTCCGGGACAGCTGCGTCACGGTGGCGACATAGTTGATCCACACGCCGCCGGTGGCCAGGACGGTGGCAACCGCATCGAGGCATTCCCAAGGCGCCAGCATGTCCAGGACCACGCGGTCCACGGAGCCCGGCTCCTCGGTGCGGACCACTTCCTCCTGGAAATCCCCGATGGAAATCTGCCAGGCCGGATGCGGGCCGCCGAAGATCGTCTCGACGTTGCCGCGGGCGATGTCAGCGAATTCTTCCCGGCGCTCGAAGGAGTGCAGGTAGCCGTTGTCGCCGACCGCGCGGAGCAGCGAGATAGACAGGGCGCCGGAGCCAACGCCGGCTTCCACGACGCGTGCGCCGGGGAAGATATCCGCCATGGTGACGATCTGGCCGGCGTCCTTGGGGTAGACAACGGCTGCGCCGCGGGGCATCGAGAGGACGAAGTCAGAGAGCAGGGGGCGCAGCGTCTGGTACTGCTGGCCGACGTTGTTGACCACCACGGAGCCGTCCGGCTTGCCAATGATCTCGTCGTGGTTCAGGAAGCCGCGGTGCGTGTGGAACGCCCCGCCGACTTCGAGGCTGATCGTGTTCATGCGGCCGCGCTCGTCGGTGAGCTGCACCCGCTCGCCCTCCCGGAACGGTCCGCGGCGGCGGGCTGCGCCGACGGGTGCGGCGGCAGCACCTGCTGCCGGGATGGCCGCCGGGGCGGCTGCGCTGGTGGCCGGACTAACGGCAACGCCGTCGGCAGTTACGGCGTCGTCGGGGCTGATGCTGGCGGCGGTGTCGCTGCTCATGAAAATGTTCCTCGCTCCTGTAAAGCTGTGTGGCCGCGGAAATCGCCGGCGGTCCGGCTGCTCGCGCCCAGGGCCGTGCGCCCAGGCCGGAAATACACGACCGGCAGGTAACTCTACCGGCTTTGCCCGAACATCCGCTTGCCGGACCCGGGATTCTTGCCCCTCAGGGCGCCCAGGACCGCGGCCTGGCGCAGCAGGCCGATCACGGTTCCGTCGCGGTCGACGACGGCGTATTCCAGGCCGTCGAGTTGGGCCAGGTACTGGATCAGTTCCTGTCCTTTGGACCACTCCGGCACCCAGGCACCCTCCCCGAGGGCGTAGGACACGGCCGTGAGGGGCGTTGTGCCGGCGGCGGCCGCGGAGACCGAGGCGACGGCCCCGGCGTCCACGACGGCAGCCGGCCGCCCGTCCGGGCGGTAGAGCACGACGGCGGGACCCGCCCCCGTGGCGGGATCCGGGGCCAGCGCGAGCACGTCGGCCACGGACGCGCCTTCCGGGAGGCCCACTGCCGGTTCGGCCAGCGCGCCGGCTGCCACGAGCGGCAGCCGGCTCCGCAGCCGGGCCTGCTCAATGGAGGCGGTGGCGCCCATCCACAGGAAGCTGCCGACAAGGACTGTGATGAGCATCAGGGAGATGTCCGGCCGGTCGCCGCTGAGTACGGGCAGGACCACGAACCAGGCCACAAGGCCGATCACGATGATCCGCCCGCCCCAGCCGGCGGCCACGGTGCCCTTTTCCTGGCTGCCGGTCAGTTTCCAGACGGCGGATTCAACGAGCCGGCCGCCGTCCAGCGGCAGCCCCGGCAGGACGTTGAAGATACCGATCAGCAGGTTGGCCCAGACGAAGATGTTGGCCAGGATCCCCGCGACGCCGGTGAGGTCGCCGGCCGTCAGCAGGAGCCAGCCGCCGGCGGCGAGGACAAAGTTGGCCGCCGGACCCGCCATCGCAACGAGGACGGAACGCCCGGGGGACGCCGTGAAGCTCTCAAACTGGGTGTGGCCGCCCCAGAGGTTGAGGACGATTTTTTCGCTGGGCCAGCGGTAGATCTTCGCGGTCAGCGCGTGTGCGAGCTCGTGGACCAGGACGGAAATCAGCAGCAGGAGAGCGTAGGCGAACGCCACGAAGTAGGCGCCGATGCCGAGGTAGGGGTTGTTTGCCTGCAGCACCGGTCCGTAGACGATCACGGTGAACGCGGCAATGATGAACCACGAATAGGCGAGGATCACCGGGATGCCGGCGATCCGCCCCAGCGGGATTCCCTCTTTGCGGCCCTGCTTCTGCGGATCCTGCCCGCCGCGGCCGCGGGTGTCGGTGTCAGTCATGGACCGGCACCGTTGCCGCACCGTGTTCCGGCAGGCCGCCGGGGACGCCGCCGTTGCCGCCGGCCAGGCCGAAGGTAGCGTCCGGGAACTCGTGGCGCAGGGCGACGAGCTGTTCGAGGTCGGCCACGGTACGCCCGGCCAGGGTGTCCCACATGGCGTGGCGCGGATCATCCGGCAACGGCACAATATGCGGGATGGCGACCGTCAGCACGCCGGAGGCGACGGCGGCCGCGACGCCCGGACCGGAGTCCTCAAGCGCGACGCAGTGCTGCAGGCCCAGTTCCGGGTCCTGTTCCTGCAGCAGCCCGACCGCCTTGAGATAGGCCTCCGGGTGTGGCTTGCCCCGCGTGACGGTGTCTCCGGTGACGAGGACTTCGAAGTAGGGCCTGGGCAGGCTGGCCACAATCTCCCGGGCCAGCGGGGCCTCCGACATGGTCACCAGGGCGCAGCGGATCCCCGCGGTGTGAAGCTCCTCCAGCAGTTCGCGGGCACCGGGCCGCCACGGCACGCAGGTGCGGACCTGGCTGATGACGTGGGCCGTCAGGATGTCGATGATCTCCCGGCGCTCCAGCGCCACCCCGGCATCCTGCAGGATGCCCGCGGAGAAGACCAGCGACTGGCCCACCAGCTGCATGGCCTTCTCATGGGACCACTGCCCGCCGTGCGCGGAAACCAGGGCGTGTTCGGCCTCGATCCAGTACGGCTCGGTGTCGACGATGGTGCCATCCATGTCCCAGAGCGCGGCTTTGAGCAGGGGCTGGGGAGCTGAGGATTGCATGCTTTCCAGTCTACGGGGCGGCCCTGTGAGGGGCCTGATACTACGCCTACGGCGAATATCGGCCGCGGACCGCCGTTTTCCGGCGCTTCATTCCCTGCGGGGGCCGGGTCCTTGGACGTAGGGTGAAGGGATGAATAGCTTCGAGGTAGACCCCGCGGAAACGGGCGACGTGCCCGAGCCGGAACGGCTGCTGCAGCCCGTGCCCGAGGGCCGGCGCATCACGGTGATGCTCGCCGCCTTTGAAGGCTGGAACGACGCCGGGGAGGCTGCGAGCGATGCGCTGCGCTACCTCAACAAGCTCTGGGGCGGCAAGAAGGTCGGTTCGGTCGACGCCGACGAGTACTACGACTTCCAGTTCACCCGGCCCACGATCCGCCGCACGTCCTCGGGTGAGCGGAAGATCAAATGGCCCTCCACCCGGATTTTCAAAGCCAGCGTTCCCGACTCCAACGTGGACGTCATCTTCGTCCAGGGCACCGAGCCGTCGTACAAGTGGCGGGCCTACACCGCCGAACTGCTGGTTCACGCCGAGGCACTCCATGTGGACGACGTCATCCTGGTCGGTGCCCTGCTCGCCGATGTGCCGCACAGCCGGCCGATCCCGGTGAGCACGTCGACGGATGACCCGGCGCTGCGCGAGCGGATGGACCTCGAGGCCTCGCAGTACGAGGGTCCCGTGGGGATCGTGGGCGTCCTCGCCGAGGTGGCGCTGCTGGCCGGGCTGCCCACGGTCTCACTCTGGGCCGCCGTGCCGCACTACGTGGCCCAGGCGCCCTCCCCCAAGGCACAGCTGGCGCTGCTGAACCGGATCGAGGAGCTGCTCCAGGTCCCGCTCGACACCCAGGACCTCGTCGAGGAGTCCGACGCCTGGGAACGCGGCGTTGACGAACTGGCCACCGAGGACCCCGAGATCGCGGCGTATGTGCGCCAGCTGGAGGAAGCGAAGGACACCGCAGACCTTCCGGAGGCCAGCGGTGAGTCGATCGCCCGGGAATTCGAGCGCTACCTCAAACGCCGCGGCAAGGACAAGCCCTAGAGCTCGACGCCCAGCAGGGCGTTGACGGCGTCGGAGACCAGGGCGGCGTCCGGGGCGGATCCGTTCTGGGCTGCCTGGAGGGCCGCCGCTGCCCACTCATCCGTGGCGGCGACAGCCCCGGGGGCGTTCAAATCGTTCGAGAGTTCGGCGCGCAGCCGGGACACCAGCCCGGCGGCCGAGCCTGCGGGCGCCGCGTCCAGGGCGGCCCGCCAGGTGCGGAGCCGTCCCTTGGCCTGGGCGAAGCCGGCCTCGGTCCAGGACCAGTCGCTGCGGTAGTGATGGGCCAGGATGGCCAGCCGGATCGCGGCCGGGTCCTCGCCGGCGGCGCGGAGTTTGGAGACCAGGACCAGGTTCCCCTTGGACTTGCTCATTTTCTCGCCGTCAAGCCCGACCATGCCGGCGTGCGCGAAGTGTTGAGCCAGCGGCACACCGGTCAGGGAATAGGCATGCCCGGCGCCCATTTCGTGGTGCGGGAAGATCAGGTCCGAGCCGCCGCCCTGCACGGTGAACGGGGCGGGCAGGTACTTCTGGGCGATGACGGTGCATTCGATGTGCCAGCCGGGCCGTCCCTCGCCCAGCCCGTCGCCGGGCCAGCTCGGTTCGCCGGGGCGGGCGACCCGCCAAAGGAGGGGGTCCAGGGCCTGGCGTTTGCCGGCGCGGCCGGGGTCGCCGCCGCGTTCGGCAAAAAGTTCGAGCATCTCCGCCTCGGACAGCCCGGAGACGGCACCGAGGGTCCACGCGTCCGTGGCCTCGGCGGAGTGCTTGCCGGCCGCTTCGACGTCGTAATAGACGTCCCCGTCCGGCTCGCCGGCGGTGCCGGCCACCCGGTAGGCCAGACCCCGCTCCACCAGGCCTTCGATCGCGGGAACGATCAGCGGAATGACTTCCACCGCACCCACGTAGTGGTCCGGCGCCAGCACGTTGAGGGCTTCCATGTCTGTCTGGAAGAGCTCGATCTGGCTGGCGGCGAGATCGCGCCAGTCCACGCCGGTCGCGGTCGCCCGTTCCAGCAAGGGGTCGTCGATGTCGGTGACGTTCTGGACGTAGGAGACCTGCTGGCGGCCGTCCCGCCAGGCGCGGTTGAGCAGGTCGAACGCGACGTAGCTGGCCGCGTGGCCCATATGGGTGGCGTCATACGGGGTGATTCCGCAGACATACATCGACTGTTCGCCTGCTGCCCCGAGGGTGGCGACGCTGCCCCTAACGGTGTCGAAGAGGCGCAGGGCAGGCATGCTGCCCGGGAGCTGGGGAACGGGGCGGGAGATCCAAGACTTCACAGCACAAGCCTAGTGCTAGGCACTGATGACGTTGAAACCGAGCAGCAGGTACAGGGCCAGGCCCAGGAGAATCCGGTACCAGACGAAGAGGCGGTAGCCGTGGGTCGAGACGTACTTCAGGAACCAGCCGATGATGATGTAGCCCACCACGAAGGCGACGGCCGTGGCCAGGGCAGTTTCGGGGAGGCTGTAGGGGCCGGTGATGCCGTCGGCGGAGACCACCTTGTAGAGCTGGTACAAACCGCTGCCGAACACGGCCGGGATTGCCAGCAGGAAGGAATAGCGGGCCGCTGCTTCGCGCGTGTAGCCCATCAGCAGGCCAGCGGTGATCGTGCCGCCGGAGCGGGAGACCCCGGGGATCAGGGCCATGGCCTGGGCCAGTCCGTACAGGATGCCGTGTTTATAGGTCAGCTGGGTCAGCTCACGTTCCTGGCGTCCGCATGCGTCAGCGACCGCGAGGATCATGCCGAAGACAATCAGCATGGTGGCGACGACCCATAGGCTGCGGAGCACGGACTCGATCTGGTCCTGGAACAGCAGGCCGAGGACGATGATGGGCAGGCTACCCAGGATCACCAGCCAGCCCATCCTGGCGTCCGGCTGCTGCCGCGAGACTTTGCCGGTCAGCGATCCGGCCCACGCCTTGACAATCCGCACAATGTCGCGCCAGAAGTAGACGATGACGGCGGTTTCCGTGCCCAGTTGGGTGATTGCCGTAAAGGCGGCCCCGGGGTCGGCAGCGTTGGGAAGGAAGGAGCCAACGATCCGCAGATGGGCGCTTGAGGAAATCGGGAGGAATTCTGTCAGTCCCTGCACAAGGCCCAAAAAGGCCGCTTCAAACCAGTTCACGTAGATAGACCCTACGTCATGAAGGCGTCCGAACCCCCGTAAGCTTGCTGACATGCAGCAGCGTTATGTCGGCAACAGTGGGTTACGCGTGTCCTCCCTTTCCCTCGGCACGATGTCCTGGGCCCGGGAAACCGATGAGCAGGATGCCTCGGCGCTGCTCCGCACTTTTGTGGACGGCGGCGGAACCCTGATCGACACGGCCGCGTCCTACAGCGACGGCCAGGCCGAGGCGATGCTGGGCGGAATGCTGGGCGACGTTGTTGCCCGCTCCGAAGTGGTCATCTCCACGAAAGCCGGACTGTCGGTGTCGGACGGCCGACGCGGCGTCGACACGTCCCGGAACGGGATGCTCTCCGGCCTGGACGCAAGCCTGGCCCGGCTGGGCACCGACTACGTGGACCTCTGGTTCGCCCAGGCCTGGGACGCCAACGTCCCGCTGGAGGAGACCCTGTCCGCGCTCGAATTCGCGGTCCGCTCGGGCCGTGCCCGGTATGCGGGAGTCTCCAACTTCAACGGCTGGCAGACGGCCAAGGCCGCAGCCGTCGCGGGTTTCCCGCTGGTCGCGAACCAGTCGGAGTACTCCCTGCTGCACCGCTCCCCCGAAGCTGAACTCATTCCCGCCATCGAGGACGCCGGCCTGGGCCTGATGGCCTGGGGGCCGGTGGGGCGCGGGGTGCTGAGCGGTAAGTACCGCGGGCACATTCCCGCGGATTCACGGGCGGCCCAGGCGCGGCTGGCCGGCTATGTGGAGCCGTACCTTGAGGGGTCCGCATCCAGTGTGGTGGAGGCCGTGGCGATGGCGGCGAAGGGGCTGGGCCGGACAGCCCTCGACGTCTCACTGAGCTGGCTGCTCTCCCAGCACGGCGTGGCGACGGCGATTGTGGGTCCCCGCACGCCGGTGCAGCTCAAGGAGATCCTGGATGCAACGCTGGCACCGCTTCCGCCGCAGATCGCCCAGGCCCTTGAGGACGTGTCCAGCCCCGCCTGAGTGGCAACCGGCCGGACTAGGTCACTGCAGGATTTCGAGGTCTTCCTCGTCGTCGACGTCTTCTTCCTCGTCGTCATCGGCGTCGTCATCCAGGACCCCAAGTCCCGTCACTTCGCCGTACGCTTCATAGAGGGAGTCGTCGTAGACTTCAAAGGCATCAGCAACAGCAAAAAACGCTGCCTCGACCGCGGGGTCCCCGGGTCCCCGGCGTGCTGACGCAGCGGCGAGGTGTTCTTCCAGGGCAGCCGTCAGGGCTTCAAGCGCGACACGCGGATCGATGCTCATGACTTCACGTTAGCCGGAAAAGGAAGAAAATGGAGAGCAATGAAGGAACATTTTCTCAGCAGTTCAGTCCGGCGGGAACGGGACTATGTGAGGCAGTACGAGTACCTCGTACTGACGGTAAGTCCTGAAGATTCCCTGCCGGAAGCGCGCCGCCTCCTGGTGGAACACTCCGAGTACGGCAAGTGGGAACTGGAGCGCAGCGTGCTGTATTTGGGCGGCGGCCGCCGCTTCTGGCTCCGCCGCCGGGTCACCCAGGTCCAGCGGACCGTCTAGGGCGTCTCGAGCGGTCCCAGCCACGCGTTGGCCACTGTGTTGTGCGCCGATTCGTCGTCGGAGGGGTGGAACATTCCCGCGAGCACGTCACGGTACAGGCGCTCCAGCTCGGAACCGCGGTAATAGCTCGATCCCCCGGATACCCTGATGGCCAGGTCCACGACGGTGCGGGCGGTCTCCGTCGCACTGACTTTGAGCCCGACGAGTTTCGGGAACCACTGGCTGCCGTGATCGGCCAGCGCGTCGACGTCGGCGGCGACGCTCGAGAGTTGGGGGTACAGCGCGTCCATCGCCATGGCCGCGTCGGCCACTTTCCAGCGGATGTCGGGATCCTGGGCATAACTGCGCCCGCCGTTCTTGAAGGATGTCCGCCGCTTTACAGCCTCAACGCCCAGGGCGAGGGCCCGTTCGCCGATGCCGGTGTAGACCGCGGCCAGTAGCGTCTCGAAGCAGGCGAAGATGGCGAAGATCAGTGGGTCCGCGTTCGGGCCGACGGGCAGCCGGCGGAAGATCCGCTCCGCCGGCACCACCGCGCCGTCCAGGACCGTGGTGTTCGACTGGCTGGCCCGCATGCCCAGGGTGTCCCAGTCGGCCAGGATCTCGTACCCGGGAGTCTCCCGGGTGAGGAAGCCGTGGACCAGCTGCCCTTCGCCGCCCGCGGCCGAGGCGTCCTTCCCGAAGATCCCGAGCCGGGTCCACGCCGGCGAGAGGCTCGTGAAGATCTTGCGGCCGGTGAAGGCATAGCCGCCGCCGGCCTGCGGAACGGCCGTGGTGCGGGAGTCGAAGAGCACCGAGTCGTTCCCCGCCTCCGAGTTCCCGAACGCGAAGATCTCACCCTGCCCGGCCTCCCGCAGGACAAAATCAAGTGACGAGTCGCCCCGGGCAGCCAGGACGTGCGCGACGCCGGTCCAGACCAGATGCATGTTGACCGCCAGCGCGGTGGCAGGTGCCGCCGTCGCCAGCCGCCGCTGCAGCTGCGCCGCGGCCTGGAGCCCGAGCCCCTGGCCGCCGTCGGACGCCGGAACGAAGATTTTCAGGTAGCCGGCCGCCGCCAGCTCGGTCAGGTCCTCGTGGAAGAAGGCGTTGTCGCGGTCGTAGCCGGCGGCGCGCCCGCGGATCCGTTCCAGCAGGGCATCGGGCAGGACGTCGGGCAGGGCAGGGTCGGGGCTCATGGGGCGGGGGCTTTCCGGCTTCAGTAGTTGGTGAGCAGGGTATCCAGTACCCGGGCGCCGAACTTCAGGGAGTCGGTGGGAACGCGTTCGTCCACGCCGTGGAACATCCCGGTGAAGTCCAGTTCGTCCGGAAGCTGGAGCGGCGCGAAGCCGTACCCGGTGATGCCCAGGCGGCTCAGGGACTTGTTGTCCGTGCCGCCGGACAGCGTGTAGGGCAGGACTTTCGCTCCCGGGTCCTCGGCGTGCAGCGCGTCGATCATGGAGTCCACGAGGTTCCCGGCGAACGGAACCTCCAGCGAGACATCGTTGTGGACGTAACTCACATCCACGCCCTTGCCGGCGAGTTCGCGGACGATTTCGAGGACGTGCTCCTCCTGGCCGGGCAGGGTCCGGCAGTCGACGAGTGCCTCCGCTGATTCCGGGATCACGTTGTGCTTGTACCCGCCCTTAAGCAGGGTCGGGTTAGTGGTGTTCTGCAGGGTGGCACCGACGAAGCGGGCCACGGTGCCGAGCTCCTTGAGGATCTTGTCCGGATCATCGGGATCAAACTCCACGCCCGTGAGTTCCGTCACGCCGTCCAGGAACTGCCGCGTGGTGGGCGTCAGCTCCACCGGCCAGCGGTACTCCCCGATCCTGGACACCGCGCTGGCCAGCCGCGTGACGGCGTTGTCGGTGTTGATCTGGGAGCCGTGGCCGGCGCGGCCGTGGGCGACGAGGCGCAGCCAGGACAGGCCCTTTTCTGCGGTCTGAAGCAGGTAGGTGCGCTGGCCGCCGATGGTGGCGGAGAAGCCGCCGACCTCGGAGATGGCCTCGGTGGCGCCGTCGAAGAGTTCGGGCCGCTTCTCGATGGCGTAGCGGGCGCCGTAGGTGCCGCCCGCTTCCTCATCGGCGAAGAACGCGAAGATCAGGTCCCGCTTGGGCTTGCGTCCCGTGCGGGCAAAATTCCGCAGAACGGAGAGGATCATGGCGTCCATGTCCTTCATGTCCACGGCGCCGCGGCCCCAGATCATGCCGTCCTCGAGTTCCGCGCCGAAGGGATCCACCGACCACTGCTCACGGAGTGCCGGAACGACGTCCAGGTGCCCGTGGACCACGAGTGCGCTGGCGGAGGGGTCCTCCCCGGCCAGTCTGGTCACCACGCTGGCCCGGCCCGGTGCGGCCTCGAAAATTTCGGCATCCAGCCCCACTTCGGTCATCAGTCCCGCGGTGTACTCGGCGGCCGCCCGCTCCCCCGGGCCCGAACCGTCGCCGTAGTTGGACGTGTCGATACGGATCAGTTCCTGGCAGATCCTGACGACTTCGTCCTCGGGCCTGATATCAGTCATGTTTCACTCCTCGTGGCGGCGGCTCTGTTACTGGCTTCAGCCTACCCACATGCCCGTTCAGGCCCCGATTATTTGTTTCAGGAAAGTTCATGCTAGAGTCTTTCTCGCTGCTTCGGAGAAAACCGAAACGCTGAAAGGCGAAAAGGTACACCGAATACCACCTGCGCGGGTGGCGGAATGGCAGACGCGCTAGCTTGAGGTGCTAGTCCTCGAAAGGGGGTGGGGGTTCAAGTCCCCCTCCGCGCACAAGGGAAAACCCCTAGAATCCAAGGATTCTAGGGGTTTTTTTCTGTCCCCGCCCACGCGAGCCCCGTTTCACCCACGCGGATGCTGAAAAGCGGCACCCGCCGGCCCGACCTCCGCACAGTGGTTTGGTGGCATCCCGATTGAATGCGGTGCCCTAGTCAGCTCCAGACCTGGACGATGACCTCGCCGTCTGAGGCCACATGCGGGCCGCCGTGGCCCTCATCCAAGACGCAGACGGAGACGAATGCACCGCTGCTGTCGACCTGCATGGCGGGGCAGTCCCCTTCCTCGTGGAGATCCATCGCGAACGGTTCACCTTTGGCGATCGGGTCGCCCGGGCCATGTTTGATGTCAGCGTCGGGCCAAAACAATGCGATGGCCGGTCCGCCGTCCGGACCGCTGCGACGGTACGTCCCCCCGGTCACGATCAGCGGCAGCTCAGATTCATCGAGGTCTTTATGCTGGCCATTCAGCGGTCCGCCGACAAAATCGTGGGTGATCTTCATAACCGGATCCTATCGGCCGGCGCAGCCGTGGCCCCGCGGGCTCTCCCGTGAGGAGGGCAAAAGGCCCGCAGAACCCTTGAAGAGGGCGGCTCGACGTAGCTCAGCGGTCACGGTTCCCGTGCTGGCCGATTCCGCCGGCGCCGTCCCCGCGAACGCACGACACTCCCCGGCGACGGTCTGCCAGCCACCGTATAATCAGAGCATGCCGATCACGCGCCTTACCCGAGACCTACCTGCCCTGCAGCCCGCCCTCGATCTGTGCGGGAGCGGTTTGTGAGCGGCGGTCTCGTCGCTCTGCTGGATGACGTCGCAGCCCTGGTCCGCATAGCGGCCGCCTCGGTGGACGACGTCGCTGCCGGGGCTGCCAAAGCGGGGGCCAAGGCCGCCGGCGTCGTGATCGACGACGCCGCCGTCACCCCGCAGTACGTGTCGGGAGCGGACCCGTCCCGTGAACTGCCGATGATCAAGCGGATCTTCTGGGGATCGCTCCGGAACAAGCTGTTGATCATCCTGCCGGCACTGCTGCTCGTCAGTGCATTCGTTCCAGGGCTCATCCCGTTCATCCTCATGCTGGGCGGCACCTACCTCTGCTACGAGGGTGCCGAGAAGGTTTGGCACAAGTTTCGCGGCCACCACGCGGACGAAAAGGCGCCGGCGGTCGAACGGGGCCCGGAGGCGGAGGCTAAGGTCACCAAGGGTGCCATCACCACCGACTTCATCCTGTCGTGCGAAATCATGGTCATCTCGTTGAACGAGGTGACCGATGAGTCCTTGTGGGTCCGGGCGCTCATCCTGGTCATCGTGGCTCTCGTGATCACGGTAGTCGTTTACGGTGCCGTCGCCCTCATCGTCAAGATGGACGACTTCGGCCTGCACCTGACCACGAAAGACTCCGAAGGCACCCAACGCTTCGGCAAGCTGCTCGTCAAGGGGATGCCCTCGGTGCTGGCCGCGATAACCCTCGTCGGGACGATTGCCATGCTTTGGGTCGGTGGTCACATCATGCTGCAGGGAGCACACGACCTCGGCTGGCACGTGCCGTATGACTTAGTCCATGTCCTCGAGGCTCCCTTCGCCGGGATCCCGGCGGTGGGCGGCTTTTTGGCCTGGCTCATGAACACCTTGTGCTCTGCCGTCCTTGGACTCGCCTGGGGCCTCGTTGTCATGGCGATCGTGGGCCCGCTGCTAAAAGTACTGCCGTTCGGCAAAAAGAAGAGCGGGCATGACGGCGACGTCCGTGCCTCAGTCGCCGGTTCTCGCCGCGAAACGTAACGTCTTTCCGTCGTCGCGGGTCAGTGCCTTGGAAGCGCCGCTTTCGCCCAGGACGTTCCAGACGGTTGTTGTCTATATCCCCTTCGTGTGCCCAAAGGCCCGACGCCGACATCCGCTGCCGATGCCCTCCCCGTTGGCCCCAGCGACCGGGCCTAAGCTGGTGCCGTGACGCCCTCCCCAGCTCCAATTGACGTCTTCGTCCAGACCGGCCCCGCCGAGTGGTGGCAGGTCCTCGCGGCCCTGGGTCCGCTGGCTGTGCTGGTCGCTGCGGTCATCGGTGCCGCCGTCAGCCTGCGGACCCTGAGGCAGCGCGCCGCCGCTGACACGGCCGCGCTGGCCCAGCAGCGGGAGGCGGACAACCGGAGCGAATGGTGGAACCGTACCCAGTGGGCCCTGGACAGCTCCCTCTCCGCTGACCCGCGCCGGGCCGAACTGGGACTGGGGGTCATGGCTGTCCTCGCCGACAGTGGACTGGCCAGCCCGGAGGAACTGGAGATCATCACGGTGGCCTGGAAAGATCCGCTGGACCGCGCCCCGGACCGCCAGACCGTCGTCCCGCCGTCGGAAACCGCCGTTCCCGGACACCGTGCCGCCTCCCGCGACCCCGGCGTGCGGATCGCAGCCGCCAGGCTCCGCCTCGTCACCGACCGGCGCCTCGGCGTGGCCACGCCGGACTGGGTCAAGGACCTTGCCGCCGGGACGCAGCGCAGGTCCTAGGCGATAACGCCGGCGGCCTCGCAGAACGCGCCCTGAAGCAGCACCATGAAGCGCAGCCACAAATTGTCGGCTCTGCTGCGAGGCGCTGGTTCAGGTCATCGATAGGGCTCACCGCACAATGCTGCGCACATCCTCCCGGCAAGGCTCCGCGCTGCGACCCCGCCGCTCCTAGGCGTCCGGAGGCAGCGCGGACCGGATGGTAGCGACGAGCGAACGGAAGCCGGGATCGGCCTGCAGCGCATCCAACAGGACGGGTCCGCGCGGACCGGCCAGCGGTATGCGCCAGTTGGGGTACTGCGTGCTGGTCCCGGGCTGGTTCTGCGTCCGGGTCTCCCCCACCGCGTCAACGAGTGCGACGCCCAGCAGGGACGAGGGCGTCAGCGTGGTGAAAGCGTAGAGCGCCTCGACGGTGGCCTGCACGTCCTGGTGTTCCGGCAGGAGGCCGCGTTCCTGCAGGAGCCCGAGCACCGCCTGCTGCTCGGCGGCGGCCTCGGCGCGCTCCTCGTCCACCGGACGCTGCAGCAGGCCCAGGGATTCGCGGAGGGTGACGTGTTCGCCGGCCAGGTAGCCGGCCGTCGGGGGCAGGTCGTGGGTGTTGACGCTGGTCAGGCATTGCTGGCGGTACCGTTCCGGCGGGATCGGGCCGTCGGCGTCGTGCTCGAACCAGAGGATCGACGTGCCGAAGATGCCGCGTTCGGCCAGGTAGTCCCGGACCCACGGCTCAAACACGCCCAGGTCCTCGCCGATTACGATCGCTCCGGCACGCTGCGCCTCCAGGGCAAGGATGCCGATCAGCGCCTCGTGGTCGTAGTAGACGTAGGTGCCGTGCTCCGGCCCGGCCCCTTCC
Organism: Pseudarthrobacter ribosi; assembly: GCF_055412865.1. Classification (NCBI taxonomy): domain Bacteria; kingdom Bacillati; phylum Actinomycetota; class Actinomycetes; order Micrococcales; family Micrococcaceae; genus Pseudarthrobacter; species Pseudarthrobacter ribosi. The sequence continues at coordinate 74,578 of NZ_JBVAYZ010000010.1, forward strand.
GGGATCCACCACAGCCGGAACAGGCCCAGAATGTGGTCCACCCGAATTCCGCCGGCATGACGCAGCACGGTCCGGAGCATGTCCCGGTAGGCGGCGTAGCCTGATTCGGCGAGCCGGCCGGGGTGCCAGGGCGGCTGGGTCCAGTTCTGCCCCTGCTGGTTGAACATGTCCGGTGGGGCGCCGACCGTGACGTCCCGGGCCAGCACCCCGGCAAGCGACCAGTCGTCGGCGCCGCCGGGCTTCACGCCGACCGCCAGATCGTGGATGACGCCGATTTCCATGCCCGACAGCCGGGCCGAGCGCTGGGCGGCTTCGAGCTGCTGGTCGCAGAGCCACTGCAGCCAGCGGTGGAATTCGATCCGGCCCGCCAGCAGGGCACGCTGCTCCTTGCAGTAGGCGGTGCCCGGCGAGGAGGCTTCCGCCGCCCACTGGGGGTCGTCCGGGGCCAGCTTCTCAGCCAGGGCGCACCACAGGGCGAAGTCGTCCAGTCCCCGCCCCTCCCCGGCACAGAAGTCAGCGAACGCGACGGTGCGGGCGGGGTCGCGCGGGACGCCGTAGAGCAGCTCCAGGGCAGCCAGTTTGGCCCCGTAGCTGGAGTTCCGGTCCAGCAGCCCGGTGGCGTGGTTCGCGGCGTGCTGTTGATTGGCCAGCCGCTCCACCTCGGCCCGGCCGGCCGGGTCAAGGTAGCCGTATTCGGGGATCTCCTCCACCCTGAGGTAAAGCGGGTTGAAGTAACGCCGTGTCGTGGGCAGGTAGGGCGAGTCCTCGACCGGCGGACGGGGCTCGGCGGCGTGCAGCGGGTTGACCAGCAGGAAACCGGCCCCCTCTTGCCCGGTCATGGCGGCGAGATCGGCGAGGTCGGAGAAGTCGCCGATCCCCCAGGAACGGGAGGACCGCACGGAATAGAGCTGCGCGGTCAGGCCCCAGTTCCGCCGGCCGGCGAGCGCCTCGGTCGTGCGGAGCCTCTGCGGTGTGACGATGAGCGGGCACTGGGCCACCGTTCCCTCGTTGTCCGCCAGCAGCGTGTGCCACCCGAGGGGCACGTGGTCCGGGACCGCGAAGACCGCCCGGCCGGTGAGGACGCCCTCGACGTCGACCGGCGCGTCCCAATTCTCCCGCTGCGTTGCCTCGTACCGGTCGCCGTCTTCGGTGACGATCCAGACGCTGACAGCGCTTCCGTGCGGGACGTGGACATTGACGGGGAGTTCCAGCCCTTCACGGGCGACGGCGACCGCCGGCAACAGGCGCCGCCACGGTGCCCGGCGGGCCTCAGCCAGCGACCGTTCCATTTCGTCCGGTTCCCCCGCCGGGACGCCCAGCGCGGCCAGGACGCCGCGCAGGGTGCTCTCCTCGACGGAGCGTTCGACGCCGTCCCAGCCCCAGTAGGAGGTCCCAACGCCGTGGGCGGCAGCTAGTTCCCGTAGCAGTGTGGCTGCGCCGGGCCCGTTGTTGTGGTTCATTCCATCAGCCATGGGGCACCTCTAGACGCTGCCCCCCTGCCCCGTGCTGTGTCGGTGGAGGTGGGTTTCGCCGACCAGTTCGTGCAGGCCCTCGACGGCGCGCGCCAGGGACAGCTCCGGGGAGGCCACGATTAGCGGCATCAGGAGCTGGTTCTCCTTCTCCAGGTGCAGGGCGAAGATGTTCCGGATGGAGCCGGCTGCCACGGCGGCGTCCACCCCGGTGGACCCCCGCAGTTCCTCGATCAGTCCGACGATCACCTGGTGCTCGGCCAGCATCCCCTCCACGAGCAGTTTTCCCTGCGGCAGGTTCCGGGGCACGCTGTACAGCGGCCCCTCCTCGGCGAGCGCATGCGGGACGAGATCGGTCTCGCACCACTCCACCAGCACTTCATGGGCGTCGTGCTCCGCCACGGCGTCACCCGTCCGGACGGCGCGGACCAGGGTCGCCGTCAGCGCGCTGAGGCGCTTGAGCATGCCCGCATGGTGCTGCTCCACCGCGGCCAGGGCCTCGGCGTCCTCATCGGCGTTCTTGTTGGCGGTGCTGGCCGCTGGCTGGTCCATGGCGTCTCCTACGTCCGCTGATACGGGCATGCCCGCTCTCTTCCCCACTGTACGGCGGAGACCCTCCCGGGCACCGGGCCTTTCGGCCCAGCCAGGTGCAGCCGGCCTGCCGCGGACTTCGACGCCTGCTTTAGACTCGTCCGCAGCGTCCGCGCTAGCCTTGCAGCCTATGGTCGACGTCGAACGGTTCCGGATCCTCCTCCAGGAGGAGCGCCGCCGGAAACTTGTGCTCCTCCCCGCGCTTCGCCGGGACATCTCCTCGGTGAATGCCGCCCGGCGGGATTCCAATGTCGACGACGAACACGATCCCGAGGGTGCGACGATCGCGTTCGAGCTCTCCCAGGCCTCGGCCCTGCTGGAGCAGAGCCGCCAGGGCCTCGCGCAGATCGAGGCGGCCCTGGCACGGATCGACGCCGGCACGTACGGCAGCTGCGCCGTGTGCCGGGAACCCATCGCGGAGGGCCGGCTGGACGCCCGGCCCTGGACCCCGTACTGCATCCGGCACAGTGCCGGACCGGCGGGCGCCGCGGGATCACCGGGCCGGAGAAGAACATGACCGACGCTGCCGAGACCTGGTGGAACCGCATTGTCGCCGGATTCACCCACTCCCCCGTCCCGCACGTCACCGGCACTGAACTGGGTCTGGTCATCCTCCTGGCCGTCGCCCTCTCCCTGCCGCGGGTGTCCTGGCGGTACTTCGGGCTGCTGGCCACCGTGACCCACGAACTCGGCCACGCCTTCGCGGCGCTCATGACCGGGCAGCGCCTCGGCGGCATCCACCTGCGCCTGGACCACTCGGGCACCACCACCACGTTCAGCCGCAGACCCCTGGCCGCCGTCTGGTCCACGTTCTGGGGGTATCCGGTGCCGGCCGTCGTCGGCGCCGCGATGGTCTGGAGCGGCTTCAACGGCTGGGGACCGGCGGCGATGTCACTCGGCACCCTCATCCTGCTGGCCTCCGTCCTGTTCATCCGCAACGGCATCGGGCTGCTGATCACCGCCGCCGCGGTCCTGGCCGCTGCACTGCTCGTGCTGTTCGTTCCGCCCGAATTCAACGGCCATGTCATGATCGCGCTGGGCCTGGCACTCCTCGTCGCCGCCGTCCGGGACCTCGGAAAGCTCGCCAACGTGCACCTGAAGCGGCGGGACCGGCTGGCGACGTCGGACGCGTACCTGCTCTCCCGGGCCACCCGCATCCCCGCCGCCGTCTGGATCGTGCTGTTCGCCGCCGTCGTCGGCGCCGCCTGGTGGGTGGCCTGGCAGCCGATGTCGCAGGTGTTCGCAACGCTGCCGTCGCTTCCCGTGCCGGAACAAGGCGGCACCCCGGCATAGGCTGGGACCATGAGCACAACACACACGGACAACCCGGGATTCAGCACCAAGGGCGCCTACGTCACCGGAGGCGCGGAGTTCAACCGCGACACCAACTACATCGAGGACCGGATCACCCGCGACGGCGCCCCCGGCCGGAACGGTGAGCCGGGCTGGCCGGTGGAGCCGGGACGCTACCGGCTGGTCGCGGCCCGCGCCTGCCCCTGGGCCAACCGGACCGTGATCGTGCGGCGGCTGCTCGGCCTCGAGGACGCCATATCCCTCGGCCAGCCCGGCCCCACCCATGATGCACGCTCCTGGACCTTTGACCTGGACCCGGACGGCAAGGATCCGGTGCTCGGCGTGGAACGGATCCAGGAGTCCTACTTCCGCCGGTTCCCGGACTATCCCCGCGGCATCACCGTGCCGGCCATCGTCGACGTCGCCAGCGGCCAGGTGGTGACCAACAACTTCCCGCAGATCACCCTCGACTTCGCGACTGAGTGGACCGCGTACCACCGCCCCGGCGCCCCGGACCTCTACCCGGAGGCACTGCGCGGGGAGATCGACGTGGTCAACAAGAGAGTTTTCACCGAGGTGAACAACGGCGTGTACCGCTGCGGCTTCGCCGGCACCCAGGAAGCCTATGATGCCGCCTACAGCCGGCTCTGGACCGCGCTGGACTGGCTGGAGGAGCGCCTTACCGGACAGCGGTACCTCGTGGGGGACACGATTACCGAGGCCGACGTCCGGCTCTTCACCACGCTGGCGCGGTTCGACGCCGTCTACCACGGGCATTTCAAGTGCAACCGGCAGAAACTCACCGAGATGCCGGCACTGTGGGCCTACGCCCGCGACCTGTTCCAGACCCCGGGGTTCGGGGACACCACCGACTTCGTGCAGATCAAGCAGCACTATTACATCGTCCACGAGGACATCAACCCCACCGGGATCGTTCCGGCGGGTCCGGAGCTGGGCAACTGGCTGACCGCCCACGGCCGCGACGCCCTGGGCGGTCGCCCCTTCGGCCGGGGAACGCCGCCGGGCCCGGTCCGGGCCGGGGAGGAAGTCGCTCCCGGGCACGGCGCGGACTAAGCGGCGCCAGCGGCGGTGGTTCGTCCAGTTGTCGCAGCAACGTCCCCGCCCTAGGGTGAGCCGGGTGATAACTACAGACGAGGCCACGCACACCGGCCCCTCCCTGCCCCGGCGGCTCTGGCGGATGGTGGCCGGCAACGTCCGCGCGGCGGTGCTGTGGCCGCGGCTGCAGCTGGCCCTGAAGGCAGGACTGGCCGCGGGCATTGCCTTCGCGATCGCCCCGTTTATGCCCGGCTCCGCGGCCGAGTACCCCTACTACGCGCCGCTGGGCGCCCTGGTGGCGATGTACGAGAACGTCGCCGGGTCCATGAAGCAGGGTGTGCAGACCCTCGCGGGGCTGGCCATCGGGGTTGGGCTGGCCTTTGTGCTGTTCATTCTCGGCAGCCCGACGCCGCTGACCGTCGGTGTCGTGATGGCTTTCGGCGTCGTCCTGGCCGGACTCCCGAAGATCGGCGCGGGCCGGGACTGGATCCCGACGGCGGCGCTCCTGGTCCTGCTGGTCGGCGGCCACAACCCCGACCAGTTCTCCTTCGGCTACCTCCTCCAGATGGGGGCCGGGGTCACGGTGGGCATCCTCGTGAATCTTCTGGTGTTCCCGCCGCTGCACTTCCGCGCCGCCGAGCTTAGCATCGCCGAACTGCGCCTCGCGCTCGCCCAGCAACTCTGGGACATGGCCAAGGCGCTGAAGGAGAGCTGGCCGCCGGAACATGAGGACTGGTCCAAGCGGTCCGGCGCCCTCGAAGCATCCGCGCGCTCCGTGCGGCTGGCCGTGGAGAAGGCGGACGCCAGCCGGCGAGCCAACCCTCGGCGCCGGCTCCATCCGCGGGACATCGAGCTGGACTACCGCAACCTCCGGGACCTGGAACACGTGACCTTCCACGTCCAGGACGTGACGCAGGTGCTCTCGGACGTCATCTGGGCGAAGGACACCCCCTTTGTGGTGCCGGATGAATACGCCGCTCCGCTCGCCGACGCCATGGCCGCCGTCGGCAACGTCCTGGAATCGGTCGAGAAGGAGAGCCCGGACCGGCAGTCGGAGCTGAGCGAAGAAGCCGACGCCGTCGTCAGGGCCCTGACGGCACGCGTCGGCGCCAAGGAAACGGCAACCGACGCCCCCAGCGCCGTGGAATCGATCCTGATGAGCCTGCACCGGATGCTGCGCGTGGTGAAGGCCTCCGCGGACCGGGCTTAAAGCGCGGTAACCGATCCGCTGAAGTGCTTGCGCCCAGACCGGGAGTTCCAGGCCACATAGTCCGAGCGTCTCCACCCCCCGTCAGTGTCCTGGCCCGTGCTGATGCCCAGCGCCACGCGGGCCGGCAGGAACACCGGCGCCTCGAAGGCCACATTCCAGCTGAAGGCATCGCCCTTTGCGGCCCCCACGTCCGCCAGGGCCCTCGACGCCAGGTACATGCCGTGCGCAATCGACCGTCGCAGACCCAGGGCCTTGGCCGAGAGCACGCTCAGGTGGATCGGGTTGAAGTCGCCGGACACGGCGGCGTAGGCCCGCCCCGTGTCGACGCCCAACTGCCACAACGCGGTCGGATCCGGCGCAGAGAAATCCGCCGCGGCCGAAGCGGCCGTGGGCTTGTCGATTCCGGGCAGGAACACGCCCTTGGCCAGGTAACTGGAGACGCCGCGCCAGCTCACGGTGTCCTCTCCCGCCCGGCGCACCTCCGCGACGAGATCCAGCGCGGTGCCGGCCCGGTGCCCGCGCAGGTTCTCCGCCCACGCCTGGATGTCCAGCGCTTCGGTGAACCGGAGGGGCGCGGACTGCACCACCTTGTTGTCCAGGTGGATCATTCCCAGCAGTGGCAGCGGAAAGTCATCCCGGTTCATCACGCTCATGGCCAGCGGGAATGTCAGCGCATGGATGAAGCCGGCCGGCAGCACATCGCTTGCGGTCTCGCCGATCAGGTGCTGGTACGCCGTGAGATTTTCCACCGACGCCTTGACGCCGCGGACCTCGTGCCGTGCCGCCGGGAGTCCGTCGCCCGCCTGGGTGCCGAGCACCCGCCGGCGGGCGGCGGTGGCCGCCGCGTTGACGTAGAGCTTGGACAGCGACGGCATCTCCCCCAGGATGACGGGCTGCGAAAGGGTCATGCCCCCACCAGGTTCTGCCCGCAGACGCGCAGTACCTCGCCGGAGATGCCCCCGGCGGCGTCGCTGGCCAGGAACGCGACGGCCTCGGCGACGTCGCCCGGCTGGCCGCCCTGCTGCAGGGAATTCAGCCGGCGTGCGATCTCGCGGGTGGCGAAGGGGATCTTCGCGGTCATCTCCGTCTCGATGAAGCCCGGGGCGACGGCGTTGATGGAGCCGCCGTGCGTGCCGAGCAGCGGAGCCGTGGCCCGGACCATGCCCATCACCCCGCCCTTGGAGGCGGCATAGTTGGTCTGGCCGCGGTTGCCGGCGATGCCGCTGGTTGAGGCGACGGAGACGATCCGCGGGGAGCTCCGGAATTTCTCAGATGCCAGCAGGGCCTCGTTGATCCGCAGCTGCGCGGCGATGTTGACCGCGATCACCGAGTTCCAGCGGCCCTGGTCCATGTTGGCGAGCAGCTTGTCCCGGGTGATGCCGGCGTTGTGGATCACGATGTCCAGCTGCCCGTGACGTTCCACGGCGTGGTCAATGATCCGCTGCCCGGCGTCCTCGCGGCTGATGTCCAGCTGCAGGGCCGTGCCGTGCACCTCGTTGGCCACGGCGGCCAGGTGGTCACCGGCGGCCGGGATGTCGACGACGACAAGCGTGGCGCCGTCGCGGTAGAGGGTGCGCGCAATCGCCGCGCCGATTCCGCGCGCGGCCCCGGTCACGACGGCGACCTTCCCCGCCAGCGGCTTCTCGGCGTCGGCCGGCAGCTGCCCTTCGGCGGAGCCGACCGTGAGGAACTGCCCGTCGACGAACGCGGACCGGCCGGAGAGGAAGAAGCGGAGCGCGCCGAGGGTGCTGGGGCTGGTGGTGCCGGCGCCGCCGGAGAGCAGGATGCCGTTGGCGGTCGTGCCGGCACGGAGCTCCTTGGCCAGCGAGCGGAGGAGCCCGTCCACACCCTGGCGTGCCGCCGCGGCGGCCGGGTCGGCGGTGGCTGGATTTGCAGCGTCCGCCGCCGCGCGGGAGACGGTGATGACGCGGGCATTGGCTGCCAGGTCCCGGAGGGAGGTGGCTGCAGTGAGCACCGGCTTTTCCAGGTCTTCCGGACGGCCCAGTTCGTCCAGTACGAGGATGATCGCGCCGAGCTTCTCCTTGGGCACCGCATGGCGGCGCACATCGAGGTCCCAGGACAGGAGCGTCGAGGCCAGCGCGTCGGCGCCGCTGCCGCCTCCCTGGACCAGGACGGGCCCGCTCACGAGCGGCTGTCCCGGCTGGTGGCGGCGCAGCACCACAGGCTGGGGCAGCCCGAGTTTCCGGGCAATATCCCTGCCCGGGCCGTGGCTCACGAATTCGGTGTATTTGTCGGTCATCGGATCCCCCTAGAGTGCTTCAAGAATAGCGACGACGCCCTGGCCGCCGGCGGCGCAGATGGAGATGAGCCCGCGGGCCGGGCGGCCGTCTACGCGGCCCCTGGCGTGCAGCATCTTCGCGAGCGAGGCGACGATCCGGCCGCCGGTGGCCGCGAAGGGGTGGCCGGCCGCAAGGGAGGACCCGTTGATGTTGAGCCTGGACCGGTCGATGCTGCCGAAGGCCCCGTCCAGGCCCAGCCGCGTGCGGCCGAATGCCTCGTCCTCCCACGCGGCCAGGGTGCTGAGCACCGTCCCGGCGAACGCCTCATGGATTTCGAAGAAGTCGATGTCGTCGAGGCCGAGCCCGTTGCGGGCCAGCAGCCGCGGCACGGCGAAGGCCGGAGCCATCAGCAGGCCATCCTTGCCGTGAACGAAGTCGACCGCGGCCGCCTCGCCGTCGACGACGGTGGCCAGCTTCGGCAGATCATGGGCGTCCGCCCAGTCCTCGGACGCGAGCAGCACGGTGGAGGCGCCGTCGGTGAGCGGGGTGGAGTTTCCCGCCGTCATGGTGGCCGCGGAGCCCAGGTTCTTGCCGAAGACGGGCTTGAGGGCGGCGAGCTTCTCGAGGCTGGTGTCGGCCCGCAGGTTCGAGTCCCGGGTGAGGCCGCGGTAGGGGGTGAGCAGGTCATCGAAGAAGCCGGCGTCGTAGGCCGCGGCGAGGTTGCGGTGGCTGTTGAAGGCCAGTTCATCCTGCGCCTCCCGGGTGACCTTCCACTGCGCCGTGGTGAGCGCCTGGTGTTCCCCCATGGACAGGCCGGTGCGCGGTTCGCCCGTGTTGGGGGCGTCCGGGGCGAGGTCCTTGGGCCGGAGGCGGCTCAGGACCTGCAGCCGCTGCGGCAGCGTCCTGGCCCGGTTCAGGTCAAGGAGCACTTCGCGCAGGCCCTCGCTCACGGCGATGGGCGCGTCCGAGGCGGAATCGACGCCGCCGGCGATCGCCGAGTCGATCTGGCCGAGTTTGATCTTGTTGGCGAGGCCGAGAACCGTTTCCAGCCCGGTCGCGCAGGCCTGCTGCACGTCGTAGGCGGGGGTCTCGGCGGACAGCGCGGAGCCCAGCACGGCTTCACGCGTCAGGTTGAAGTCACGGGAGTGCTTGAGCACCGCCCCCGCGGCAACCTCGCCGATGCGCTCGTCCTGCAGCCCGAACCGGGCGATGAGCCCGTCCAGGGCCGCGGTCAGCATGTCCTGGTTGGAGGACTTGGTGTAGGCGCCTCCGGTCCGGGCAAAGGGAATGCGGTTGCCGCCAACGATGACCGCCTGGCGCAGCCGCGGCCCTGTCCGCCCTTCCGGTTCTGCTGCGTTTGCTGCGGGGCTCCCCGCGGAAGGGGAGGCGGCTGCCGTGACGTCCCCGGGCGTCGCCGGGGCGGTTGATTCCTCTGGTCCGGGTGCGGACTGTCCGTTGACGGACATGGGCTGTCTCCTTTGATCAAAGCGGTTACCGATACCCAGCGTACCTGATACGCTGGGTATCGTGAACATCCCCCAGACTGACCTTCCCGGCGGCGGCGCGGCCGGCTCCGCCCCTGCCGGCGCCGGCGGCGTGGACGGCCGCGCCTCGCGCTGGCAGTCGCACCGTGAAGAGCGCCGCCGGGAGCTGATCAAATCAGCCCGCAAGGCCGTGCACCGGCTGGGCAGTGACGCGTCCATGGAAGACATCGCCGCCGCGGCGGGTACCTCCAAGTCCGTGTTCTACCGCTACTTCGGCGACAAAGCCGGGCTCCAGCAGGCCGTGGGCGAAGTCGTGCTGAGCCAGATGCAGCGCCGCATCCAGGAAGCCGCCCAGAGCGCCCAGACACCCCGCGAGGGGCTGCTCGCGATGGTGTCCGCGTACCTGCAGATGGCGGAAACCAGCCCCAACGTGTACACCTTCGTCACGCGCTACACTCCCGGCGACGCCACGGGCGGCACCATCGCCACCGCCGGTGCCCTAAGCCATTTCTTCGCGGCGATCAGCGATATGATCGCCCGGCCCATGCGCAGCCACCTTGGCGAGTCGGCCGGGCGCGAGGCAGTCATCGGCTACTGGCCGAACGCGGCCATCGGACTCGTCCGGAACGCCGGCGAACAGTGGCTGGCCAGTCCGGCGTCCCCCGCCAAACCCGACCAGGCGGCCATGGCCCGCCAGATCACCGACTGGCTGTGCCTCGGCATCGCCCCCGAGCTGCGCACGGCACCACCGACTTCAGCACCGACCTCAGCACCGACCTTGTCAGAACCAACGAAGGAATCGACATGACCGAACTAGCCGACCGCCCCGCGGGCACCGCCGCGACCCCTGCCAGGATGCCGACATCCCCCCGCCCGGTGGCCGCGCCCGGCGCGCCGGCTGCCGCGGCGCCCGCCGTCGACGTCGCCGCGCTGGGCGAGCTGCTGCTCGGAAAGTGGGCCGACACCCGCCGCGCCGCACGGGCCCTCGCAGGCAAGCCGGAACTGCACAAGACCGAGGGGCTGACCCACACCGAGCACCGCCGCCGCGCCTTCGGCCAGCTCAAGATCCTGGTCGACAACGGCGCCGTGCACCGCGCCTTCCCCGCCTCCGTCGGAGGGGCCGACGAGCACGGCGGCAACGTGGCCGGGTTCCAGGAACTCGTCATCGCCGACCCCTCGCTGCAGATCAAGGCGGGCGTCCAGTGGGGACTGTTCGGCTCCGCCGTGAACCACCTCGGCACCGGGCAGCACCACCAGAAGTGGCTGCCCGGCATCATGAACCTGGACATTCCCGGCTGTTTTGCGATGACGGAGACCGGGCACGGCTCGGACGTCGCCAGCATCGCCACCACCGCCACCTACGACCCCGCCACCGAGGAATTCGTCGTGCACACGCCGTTCCGGGCAGCGTGGAAGGACTACATCGGCAACGCCGCCGTGGACGGCGTCGCCGCCGTCGTCTTCGCCCAGCTGGTGACGCAGGGCGTCAACCACGGCGTCCACGCCTTCTACATGGACCTCCGCGACCCCGACACGAAGCAATTCCTGCCGGGCATCGGCGGCGAGGACGACGGCGTCAAGGGCGGACTGAACGGCATCGACAACGGCCGGCTGCACTTCACGCACGTCAGGATCCCGCGCACCAACCTGCTCAACCGCTACGGCAACGTCGACGCCGACGGCAGCTACAGCTCCCCCATCGCCAGCCCGGGCCGCCGCTTTTTCACCATGCTCGGCACCCTGGTGCAGGGCCGCGTCTCGCTGGACGGGGCCGCCGTCACCGCGTCGAAGCTCGCCCTGAAGACGGCAATCCAGTACGCCACCGAACGCCGCCAGTTCAACGCCTCCTCGCAGACCGAGGAGGAAGTGCTGCTGGACTACCAGCGGCACCAGCGCCGGTTGTTCACCCGCCTCGCCACCACCTACGCTGCCGGGTTCGCCAGTGAACAGCTGCTGCAGAAGTTCGACGACGTGTTCTCCGGCCGGGCTGACACGGACGAAGACCGGCAGGACCTGGAAACCCTCGCGGCGGCGCTCAAGCCGCTCAGCACCTGGCACGCGCTCGACACTTTGCAGGAATGCCGCGAAGCCTGCGGCGGCGCCGGCTTCCTAATTGAGAACCGCTTTGCCTCGCTGCGCGCCGACCTGGACGTGTACGCCACCTTCGAGGGTGACAACACGGTCCTGCTTCAGCTCGTCGCCAAGCGGCTGCTGGCCGATTACGCCAAGGAATTCCGAACGGTGAACTTCGGCGTGCTGGCCCGCTACGTGGTCGGCCAGGCCACCGGCGCCGCCATCCACCGGACCGGGCTGCGCGGCGTCGCTCAGTTCATGGCCGATACCGGGTCCGTGCAGAAGGCCGCCATCGCGATCAAGGACGAAGCCAGCCAGCGCGCGCTGCTGACGGACCGGGTGCAGACCATGGTCGCCGAGGTCGGGTCGGCACTCAAGGGCGCCAGCAAGCTGCCGCAGCAGCAGGGCGCGGCCCTGTTCAACAGCCACCAGAACGAACTCATCGAGGCTGCCCAGGCGCACGCGGAGCTGCTGCAGTGGGAGGCCTTCACCGAAGCGCTGGGCACGGTCACGGACCCCGGCACCCGGAAGGTCCTGACCTGGCTGCGCGACCTCTTCGGACTGTCCCTGATCGAGGACAACCTGTCCTGGTACCTGATGAACGGCCGGCTCTCCATGCAGCGCGCACGGACCGTGGGCGACTACATCAACCGGCTGCTCGTGAAAATCCGCCCGCACGCCCTGGACCTGGTCGACGCCTTCGGGTTCGGCCCCGAACACCTCCGCGCCGAGATCGCCACGGGCGCCGAGCGGCTCCGCCAGGACGAGGCCCGGGAGTACTTCCGCACGCAGCGCGCCAGTGGCGATGCCCCGGTGGACGAGAAGATCCTGCTGGCCCGCAAGAGCCACGGGACCAGGGCCTCGGGCGCCTGACCCGGCTGTAATACGACGACGGCGCCGCCCCTGAGCCGGGGCGGCGCCGTCGTCCTCTGTTCGTCGGGTGCAGGGCGTCAGGAACCCTGGGGAAGCACCGAGCGGTAGACCTCGAGGGTGGTTTCGGTGATGGATTCCCACGAGAAATGCTCCTCGGCGCGGCGCCGGCCGGCCTGTCCCATGGCGCGTGCCCGGGCGGGATCGGAGACGACCTCGATGAGGGCATCGGCGAAGTCGGTGACGAATTTCTCCGCGTCCAGCGGGATGCCCGTGCCGTCCGTGACCTGCTCGATCGGAACCAGCAGTCCGGTCTCGCCGTGCTGGACCACTTCGGGGATTCCGCCGGTGGCGCTGGCCACAACGGCGGCGCCGCAGGCCATCGCCTCGAGGTTCACGATGCCCAGCGGCTCGTAGATGGACGGGCACGCGAACGCGGTCGCGTGGCTGAGCACCTGGATGACCTCGTTGCGGGGCAGCATCCGCTCGATCAGGATGACTCCACTGCGCTGGCTCTGCAGCTCCTCGATCAGGCGTGCCGTCTCGGCCGCCAGTTCCGGGGTGTCCGCGGCACCCAGGCAGAGGACCAGCTGAACGTCGGCCGGGAGCTTGGCGGCGGCCCGCAGCAGATACGGTACGCCCTTCTGCCGGGTGTTCCGGCCCACGAAGACAACGCTGGGCCGCTCCGGATCAATGCCGAGGCCGCGGATGATGTCATCATCCTCATCCCGGTTCCACTGGCTTACATCGATCCCGTTGTGCACCACCTTGACCTTGGCCGGGTCGACGTCCGGGTAGCTGCGCAGGATGTCCTGCCGCATCCCCTCCGACACGGCGATGATCGCGGCGGCGGACTCGTAGGCGGTCTTTTCCACCCAGGACGACACCGCATACCCGCCGCCAAGCTGCTCGGCCTTCCACGGGCGCAGCGGCTCCAGGCTGTGGGCGCTGAGCACATGCGGGATGCCGTGCAGCAGCGAGGCGATGTGCCCGGCCATGTTGGCGTACCAGGTGTGGGAGTGGACCAGGTCCGCGCCGGCGATGTCCGGAACGATCCGCAGGTCCACCCCGAGGGTCTGGATGGCGGCATTGACGGAGCCCAGGTCCTCGGGCACGGAATACGACGTCACCGTCGCCCCGTGATACCCGGGTTCACGGGGCGCGCCGAAGGCGCGCACCTGCAGATCCACGTGCTGGGCGAGCACCCTGCTGAGTTCGGCCACGTGGACCCCGGCGCCGCCATAGATTTCGGGCGGGAATTCTTTGGTCACAATGTCTATACGCACAAACCCCAAGGTAGTCGTTACGGTGGAACTGATCTAGTGTGAAGACGTTCGGGCGTGCCGGACTGTTTTGGGGAAGTACAAAGGCGTTCAGGAGCGATCACCATGCCGAATAAAAAAGTTCTGGCCATCGTCCTCGCAGGTGGCGAGGGAAACCGGCTCATGCCATTGACAGCGGACCGGGCTAAACCCGGCGTTCCGTTCGCTGGAAGTTACCGGCTCATCGACTTTGCATTGTCGAACCTGGTCAATTCCCGCTATCTGCAGATCGTCGTCCTGACGCAGTACAAGTCGCACAGCCTGGACCGCCATATTTCCGAAACCTGGCGGATGTCCACGCAGCTGGGCAATTACATCGCCTCGGTCCCCGCGCAGCAGCGCGTGGGCAAGAGCTGGTTCCTGGGCAGCGCCAACGCCATCTACCAGTCCCTGAACCTCATCCATGACGCCAACCCGGACATCGTCGTCGTCGTGGGCGCAGACCACGTCTACCGGATGGACTTCGCCCAGATGGTGGACCAGCACGTCGCCAGCGGCGCCAAGGCGAGCGTCGCGGCCGTCCGCCAGCCGCTCCACATGGCCGACCAGTTCGGTGTGATCGAAGTGGACCAGGACAACCCGGACAGGATCGCCGCCTTCGTCGAGAAGCCGTCCTCGACCCCGGGGCTGGCCGCCGACCCCACCCAGTTCCTCGCGTCCATGGGCAACTACGTCTTCGACGCCGACGCCCTCGTCGAGGCCCTGCATGTCGACGCCGAACGCCTGGACACCAAGCACGACATGGGCGGGGACATCATTCCTTACTTCGTCGACAGGGGCGAGGCCGGGGTTTACGACTTCACCCTGAACCAGATCCCCGGCTCCACCGAACGCGACCGCACGTACTGGCGCGACGTCGGCACCATCGACTCGTTCTACGACGCGCACATGGACCTCATCTCGCCCGTGCCGGTCTTCAACCTCTACAACTCGGAATGGCCGATCTACACCCGGCAGAGCATCTCCCCGCCGGCCAAGTTCGTCCGCGGCCAGAAAAACACGGTCGGCACGGCGCTGGATTCGATCGTTGCCAGCGGCACCGTGATCTCCGGCGGCATCGTGGAAGGCTCCGTGCTGTCCAACGACGTCTATGTCGGCACATCCAGCCGGGTGCTCGACTCCGTGCTGATGGACAAGGTCAACATTGGTGAGGGCGCCGTCGTGAAGCGGGCCATCATCGATAAGAACGTCCGGGTCCCGGCGGGAGCGGCGATCGGGCTCGACGCCGAACTGGACCGGGCCCGCGGCTTCAAGGTCACCGACTCGGGCATCACCGTCCTGTCCAAGGGCCAGCTCGTCCCGGAGCCCGGCGAGGAGGAACGCGCCCTGTCGGCCGCCAACCTGATTCTGGTGCCGGACGCGGTCAAGGCCGCCACGGAGCACTGGCCCGCGCTGCGGGAGTCAGTGGATAAGGTGGCGGAAGTCCAGGCGGCCGCCGTCGGCGTCACTGCTCCGCGGGCCGGCAACGCACCCTGACTGAACTACTGCAGCGGGAGTCCGGACCCGGCGTCGGGCCGGACTCCCCGCAGGCTGTAAAATTGGGGCAATGAGCTCCCCCGATCTGCCCTCCGATCTGACCCCCGAGGAAATCCAGGCCTGCCTGAAGGTCCTGAACAGCATCCACGTCTACGACGAGGAGCACCCGGACTACGTTTCGGTTCGCCGTGCCACCGGTAAAATGTTCAAAGCCGTCAAGCGCCACCGCCGGGTCAGCAAGCGGGACCTGATCGCTGAAGCCGACCGCGCCGTGATCGCCCAGACGGCGACGGCCGCCCCGGACCGGATCGACGACGAAACCCGCGGCAACAAGCTCGCCCCCTCCACGACGGGGAGCATCGCCGGGCACCTGATCAAGTCCAGACCCTGCTATATTTGCAAGCAGCACTTCACCCAGGTGGACGCCTTCTACCACCAGCTGTGCCCGGAATGCGCCGTTTTCAGCCACAGCAAACGCGACGCCCGGACGGACCTGAGCGGACGCCGCGCCCTCCTGACCGGCGGCCGGGCCAAGATCGGCATGTACATCGCACTGCGGCTGCTCCGCGACGGCGCCCACACCACTATCACCACCCGCTTCCCCAAGGACGCCGCGCGGCGCTTCGCCGCGATGGAAGACAGCGGCGAGTGGCTGCACCGGCTGCGGATCGTCGGCATTGATCTGCGCGACCCCTCGCAGGTGATGGCACTGACCGACTCCCTCGACGCCGCCGGCCCGCTCGACATCATCATCAACAACGCCGCCCAGACCGTGCGCCGCTCCGGCAACGCCTACAAGCCGCTGGTCGACGCCGAGGACGAGCCGCTCCCCGCGGCTCTCCAGGCGGCCAACGGCGGCCCGGAACTCGTGACCTTTGGCCACGCCCACGACAAGCACCCGCTGGCCCTGGCCAGTACCGTCCTGGAGCACCCGGTGCTGGCCGGGGACGCCATCACCTCGCTGGCGCTGTCCACCGGCTCCGCCTCACTGGAGCGCATTGCCTCCGGCACCGCCATTGACGCCGGTGGTCTGGTCCCCGACCAGGCCAGCATCAACAGCTGGACCCAGGTGGTGGACGAGGTGGATCCCCTCGAAATGCTCGAAGTCCAGCTGTGCAACGTCACCGCGCCGTTCCTGCTCGTCAGCCGGCTCCGCAGGGCGATGAAGCGCTCCGACGCGCGGCGCAAGTACATCGTGAACGTCAGCGCCATGGAAGGCCAGTTCTCCCGCGCCTACAAGGGCCCCGGCCACCCGCACACCAATATGGCCAAAGCGGCGCTGAACATGATGACCCGGACCAGCGCCCAGGAGATGCTGGACGAAGACGGCATCCTGATGACCGCCGTGGACACCGGCTGGATCACGGATGAGCGCCCGCACTACACCAAGGTCCGGCTGATGGAGGAGGGCTTCCACGCCCCCCTGGACCTCGTTGACGGGGCCGCCCGGGTGTACGACCCGATCGTCATGGGCGAGTCGGGCGAGGACCAGTTCGGCGTCTTCCTGAAGGACTACAAGCCGAGCCCCTGGTAGGCACCGGCCTTATCAGTACCGGCCGGCGGGGGCTACAGGCCTAATGGCCCTAATGGGTGCCCGGCACAGTACGTAACGTGGGTCCACATGAACACAGAGACGACCCCTGCGCCCGATTTCGGACTGTCCATCGACCAGTGCTGGGTGATGCTGGACACCGAGGTCGTGGGGAGGATCGCCCTGATCGTGGACGAGCATCCGGAGATCTTTCCGGTGAACTTCGCGCTCGAGCGCCGCTCGATCGTGTTCCGCACCGCCGGGGGCACCAAACTGTGGGCGGCTATCACCGGCAAACCCATCGCCTTCGAAATCGACGGCTACGATGCCCACGAAAAGCAGGCGTGGAGTGTGGTTGCCCGTGGCGAGGCCGAGTTGATCGAAAGCCTGGAGGAAAAAGCCGCCGTCGACGCCCTGCTGCTCGAACCGTGGCAGCCGGGCGACAAGGGCTACTACGTGCGGCTCGCCCCCAAGGCACTGACGGGGCGCCGGTTTACGGTCAACAACCCGGACCTGTGGAGCACCCGGCTTTCGGATCCCCGCCGGGCATCGTTCGAATAGAGCCGCGTTCGAACCGCTACTTGGCTGCGTTGGCTGCCGGGGAATGAACGACCAGGACGGGGCAATGGGCGTGGGCCACCAGGGCCGAGCTCACGGACCCGATCAGCATTCCACCGAATCCTCCGTGTCCGCGGCGTCCCACCACCATCATGTCGGCGTCCCGGCTGGCTTCGATCAGGGTGTACCGGGGGTGTCCCTGGACGAGGCGGGACTCGACGTTGGCTGGCGTTTCGGCCCCGAAGGCCTTCTCTACGGTCTCCTGCAGGATCTCCCCTGCACGGACATCGAAGTCATCGATTCCCATTGCGACGTAGTCGTCGTACACCGGAGGGACGTCCCAGCTGGCCATCGCCACCAGGGTCGCCGAGAGCGGCACGGCCAGGCTTTGGGCCTGGCGAAGCGCCTCCACCGACGCATCGGAACCATCAACCCCCACCACAATGTTCCGGATGTCCCGGGCTTCGGTCATGGCAGATCCCTTCGTCTTACGGCTGTCGCGTCCAGCCTATAGTGCCGTGCCGGCCGCGGAAGCGGCTAGGGCCGAAAGTCATCGGGGACAGTCCGCCGGCGCGCCCCGGCGGGACCAATGACCCTTGCCGGAGCCCGTTGCTCGGAGAAGAATTGCAGTCGCAGGCACGGAACAGGCTCCCGGAGTGGACAATGTAACAAAGGGACAAAGTAACAACGGGGACCGGGCCGCAATATCGGCGACGGCGGCACCTGGGTCAGCGACAATGGATTCAACAGGCACGACCCGCAGGCGCCGTCTGCGAAAAGCAGGCTGGGGAGCACCTCACCATTCATGGCAGCGCAAGCCGCCGGACAGGAGAATCATGATTGCCTGGGCAGACGCAGGTCTCACTGCACCCGACGGGGCGCCGGCCGTCATCCGTGTCTTCATCCTGGATGACCACGAGCTCGTCCGGCGCGGACTGCAGGAGCTCCTCGAAGGTGAGGGCTTCCTGGTGGTCGGGAGTTCGGGTTCCGCCGTCGAGGCGGCCCGCCGTATACCCGCCCTCCATCCCGACGTCAGTGTTCTGGATGCCCGGCTGCCGGACGGGACCGGGATTGAGGTCTGCCGGGACGTGCGCTCGGTTGACCCGTCGCTGAACTGCATCATCCTGACTAGCTTCGATGACGAGCAGGCCCTGCGCGGCGCCGTGCTGGCGGGCGCAAGCGGCTACGTGCTCAAGGAAATCGGCGGCACCGACCTGATCGGGGCACTACGCCGGGCGGCCGCCGGCGAGTCGCTCTTCGCGGAAGGGGTCGCCGCCGGCATCGTTGACAGCCTTGTCGAGGCCGAAGAGGTGGACCCCAGGACGTCCTCCCTCACGCCGCAGGAGCGCCGGGTGCTGGAACTGGTGGGCGGCGGGCTCACGAACCGCCAGATCGCTGCGGAAATGTTCCTCGCCGAGAAGACAGTCAAGAACTACGTTTCGTCCCTGCTGGCCAAGCTGGGCTTCGAACGCCGGACCCAGGCCGCTGTTTTCATCGCCGGGCCGTCCTCACCGGTGCCGCCCGCAAGCCATGCCGAGACCAGCCGCCCGCAAAGTGTCCGCTAGCCGCAGCGTCCGCTAACCGCAGGGTCAGCCAGCTGATGTCGTGAAGGCCGCGCCGCCGGTGCCCTGCGGCTTACAGCGGCACCGACCACTCAAGGCTCGTGCCGGCGTCCGGCGCGCTGGTGATGGTGCATTCGCCCTCCAGCATCCGGGCGCGGTCCTCCAGGTTGGCGAGTCCCCGGCGTTTTTCGGGTTCGGCGAAGCCGGCTCCGTTGTCCGTGATGACGACCGTCACGCGGCCCTTGACCACACCCACCGACACGGAAATGGTGTCCGCGCCGGAATGCCTGATGGCATTGCTGAGCCCCTCTGAGACCACGGCCACGACATTGTCCGCCTTATCCGGCGTGACGGCGTCCACCGGTCCGGTGATGATCAGGCGCGGCGTAAACGGCATGGACTTCGCCGAGCTGCGCGTTACCCGCCGGATCCGTCCGCTGAGCAGTTCCGTTTCGCCGCTGCTGCTCTTGAGCGAGTAGATGGTGTCCCGCAGGCTCCGGATCGCCTCGTCAAGCTCGTTGGTGATGTTGCGGATCCGCTCGGTGGCAAGCTCATCCTTGGTAAAACGGGTCAGGCTCTGGACGCTGAGGCCCGCCGCGAACAGCCGCTGGATCACGAGGTCGTGAAGGTCCCGGGCGATCCGGTCCCGGTCGGTGAAGACCAGCAGCTCCTCGCGGAGCCGGTGAACGCGGGCGAGTTCCAGGGCGAGTGCGACATGGGAACCGAAGACGGCCCCCATCTCGATGTCCGTGCGGGCGTAGCGTAGCGCGTTCGGGTCCCGGATCAGCAGCAGGAGCCCGTGGTGCGCTCCCTGCGTGCTCAGGGCCACCGCCAGCAGCGGGCCGGTGATCCCGCCGTCGATCTCGCCGAAGAGGGCGGAGGCGTTCTCAAGCACCACGGGCTCGCCGCCGTCCAGGACACTTTCCAGCATCGGCGAATCGAGCCTCAGCGTACGGCCGGAGAACTGCGGACTGAGCTTGCCGGCGGCGCCGGCGACGATATGGCCGCGCCCGTCGGTGGCGGGCGCCACGAGCAAAGCCAGCTGCGACCCGGATTCCTGCAAGGCCCGGCTTGCGATGGGATCCAGCCCGCCGGAGGTGTAGTCGCGGTCGCTGCTGAGCATCAGCCCGGAGACGTCCATGCAGGCTTCCAGCCAGCGGGCCCGGCGCCGGGCGTCGTCGTAGAGACGGGCATTCTCAATGGCGACGCCCGCGGCGGCCGCCAGGGCCACGGCCAGGCCCTCGTCCTCGGCGGTGAAGTCGCTGCCGTCTTCCTTTTCCGTCAGGTAGAGGTTCCCGAAGACGACGTCCCTGACCCGCACGGGGACGCCGAGGAAAGACTTCATGGGGGGATGGTTCGCCGGGAAGCCGTAGGACTCCGGATGCTTGTGCAGGTCATGAAGCCGCAGGGAGCGGGGATCGGAAATCAGGAGGCCCAGGACTCCGTGGCCGGTGGGCAGCGGCCCGATCCGGTGGGCCATTTCCTGGTCGATGCCGATCGTGATGAAGTGGCTGAGCGCGTGGTCGTCCCCGATGACCCCCAAGGCGCCGTAACGGGCATGAAGCAAGCGGCAAGCGGATTGCACCACGCGTTCCAGCACGGCATCGAGGCTGAGGTCCTCGGCAACGGCGACGACTGCCTCCAGCAGCCCGGCCATCCGTTCCTGGGACTGGAGCAATTCCTCGGCCCTGGAAACGAAGCCCCTGAGGACCCCGTCGATCATGGGTTGTGGCTCAGTGGCGGTCTGGTCCGGTCGTTCCCCCATTGAATACATGCTCATGGCCCCAATTCGATACAACAAACACAACGATCGTCCGCGCTGACGATAGTGATGCCAGAATACCCCGAAGCGGGGGCAAAGGCCCTAAACGTCGGACGATGTTGCTTCCGATTGTGACCTTATCCCCTACCCCGCGGTGGCGTGCCTGACGTAGGCTCGCCGGATGAGTACTGATCCGAAGCCGGGAGAAAACCAGCAGGCACCTGAAGTTGAGAACCTCGACCACCACGAATGTTGGCGTCTGTTACGCGGCGTCTCCGTCGGCAGGCTCGCGGTCTGGGCGGACGACCATCCCGACATTTTCCCGATTAATTACAAGGTGGACCACGGTACCCTGGTGTTCCGCACGGCGGACGGCACTAAACTCCAGGCGGCCACGGCAGACACCCCAGTGGCGGTGGAGGCCGACGGCGTGGACGCCGAGCGCGGCATCGCCTGGAGTGTGGTGATCAAGGGGCAGGCCGCACCGGTGCAGAACCAGGAGGAGCTCCTGGACACCGTGGGGCTGCTGCTGTTCCCGTGGCAGGCCGGCAAGAAGGAGCACTTCGTCAGGATCACCCCGGACACCGTGACGGGTCGCCGGTTCAAGGTTGCCCCGCCGCTGACCTGGTGGACACCGCTGGACGACGCCACCCGCTCCGGACTCGAATAGCCCCCGGTTAACCGTCGATGCGCTATCACTTCCCGCTGTTCTGGGGCCCCAGAACAGCGGGAAGTGATAGCGCATCGGGGAATCAGGCCAGGCGGGTGATCTCCACGCTCACGCTGAGGGCGGAGCCGCCGCCGCCGGACAGGATGCCCTTGAGCGGGGGCACGTCGCGGTAGTCACGGCCTCTCGCCACGGTCACGTGGAAGTCTCCGGCCGGCTTGTGGTTGGTGGGGTCCCAGCTGCGCCATTCGCCGTCCCACCATTCCAGCCAGGCATGGGACTGCCCGGCGACCGTCTCGCCGAGTTCCGCCGTCGACCGCGGGTGCAGGTAGCCGGACACGTAGCGGGCGGGGATGCCCCGGCTGCGCAGCGCGCCGATGGCCAGGTGCGCCAGGTCCTGGCAGACGCCCTGGCGCTGGTTCCAGGCCTGCTCGGCGCTCGTGGTGACGCCGGTGGAGCCCTTCATGTAGGTCATTTCGCCGCGCATCCAGTCAAAGACCGCCAGCGCGGCCTCGTGCGGGTTGCGGCCCTCGACGACGCCGGGAATGATCCCGAGCACTTCGGCGCCCGGCCCGGTGAGCTGCGACTGCGGGATCCAGTCGCTGAATTTGTTCAGGGTCTCCGGGACGTCCAGGACGTCCCAGCCGACGATGTCAGCCTCCGCCGGGATCCTTTCCGAGCGGTGCACCTCGACGGTGGTGGTGGACAGGACCTCAAGGTGCTCGTGCGGCATCTGCATGTCAAAGGCCGTGACGCGGGTGCCCCAGTAGTCGCGGTAGCTGCTCAGGGCGGCCTGGGACGGCGAGACCTTCAGGGAGGACTCCAGCACCACCTGCTGGGGATCCGTCAGCGGGGTCATGCGGGCCTCGTTGTAGGAAAGGGTGACGCGTTTGTTGTACTTGTACGCCGTCTTGTGGATGATGCTCAGCCGGGTCATGAAACTTCTCCCACCCAGGCCAGTTCGTCTGCCTGATTGAAGTACTTACGGGAAATGGCGTCCGAGGCCTGCGAGACGGCCTTCTGCACGCGCTCCATGTGCTCCGGCAGTTCTGACATGAGGTCATCGGTGCGGTGGAACTCAAGGAAGGTGCGGGCCTGGCCCACGATCCGGCGGGCGTCGTTGATAAAACCGACGCGCTGGGCCGACGGGTCCAGCATGGCGAGGCACTCGTCGGCGTCGCGCAGCGCATAGACGATGGACCGCGGGAACAACCGGTCCAGCAGCAGGAACTCGGCGGCGTGCTGGTCGCCGAAGGCCGCGCGGCGGGTCCGCAGGAAGGACTCGTAGGCGCCGGCGCAGCGGAGCATGTTCACCCACGACATGCCCGCGGAGAGGACGTCCCGGGTGGAGAGCATCCGCGCGGTCATGTCGGCGCGTTCCAGCGAGCGGCCCAGCACGAGGAACTGCC
Source organism: Pseudarthrobacter ribosi (assembly GCF_055412865.1). Classification (NCBI taxonomy): domain Bacteria; kingdom Bacillati; phylum Actinomycetota; class Actinomycetes; order Micrococcales; family Micrococcaceae; genus Pseudarthrobacter; species Pseudarthrobacter ribosi. Next base: position 97,151 of record NZ_JBVAYZ010000010.1, read on the forward strand.
AGCTCTCGTCGTGGCTCACCGTGGTGTCCGCGAGGCCGCTGACCATAGCCGTGCGTTCCAGCACCCAGTTGCAGAAGCGGTAGGTGCCGACAACGTCCTTGCGGTGCTGGTTGAGCCCGTAGTAGGTGGTGTTCAGGCTCTCCCAGAGCCCGGACGACACGGTTTCCCGGGCGCGCCGGGCGTTCTCCCGCGCGGCGCCCAGGGAACCGGCAATGGACGTGGCGCTCTGCTTGTCGTACGCCAGGGCATTCAGGAGTTCGGGGAGGCCGAAATCCTCGCTCTGCGCCCGGGCGCCCATAACGGCGAGGAGTTCCTGCGCCACGCTGCGCTGTTCCTCCATGGGCAGGTGGTTGAGCCGTTCAAGGTGGACGTCGAGGATCCGGGCAGTGCCGTCAGCCCGTTCCACGTAGCGGCCGATCCAAAACAATGACTCGGCGATACGGCTAAGCATTCGCGGTTACCTCCAGCGCATCGGAAATCTGAAAAGAATAGGTCAGCGGAGCAATGATCGACACGGCGCCGCGGGTCACTGCTGCTGCTCCTTCTGGCTGTCGCGCCAGTTGCTCTCGACGGGCCAGACCGAGACCCGTTCGCGGACCGTGATGGCCGGGCGCGGCAGGGCCTCCACCGGAACCTCCGGGGAATCCGCAAGCACCCAGGTGTCCTTGGAGCCGCCGCCCTGGCTGGAGTTGACGATCAGGGAGCCTTCCTTGAGCGCCACCCGGGTCAGGCCGCCGGGCAGGACCCAGACGTCGTCGCCGTCGTTGACGGCGAAGGGGCGCAGGTCCACGTGCCGCGGGCCGAACCTGTCGCCGCTGAGCGTGGGAACCGTGGACAGCTGCAGCACCGGCTGCGCGATCCAGCCGCGGGGGTCCGCGATGACGCGCTTGCGCAGGGCCTCCAGCTCGTCCTTGGTCGCGTCCGGGCCGATCACCAGGCCCTTGCCGCCGGAACCATCCACGGGCTTGACCACCAGTTCGTCCAGGCGGTCCAGGACTTCTTCCCGGGCTGCTTTTTCTTCGAGCCGGAAGGTGTCCACGTTGGCGATCACGGGTTCTTCATTGAGGTAGTAGCGGATCAGGTCCGGGACGTAGCTGTAGACCAGCTTGTCGTCGGCGACGCCGTTGCCCACGGCGTTAGCAATGGTGACGCCGCCGGCGCGGGCCGCGTTGACCAGGCCCGGGCAGCCGAGCATGGAGTCGGCGCGGAACTGCAGCGGATCCAGGAACTCGTCGTCGATGCGTTTGTAAATCACGTCCACGCGCTGTTCACCGGCGGTGGTGCGCATGTAGACGCGGTTGCCGCGGCAGATCAGGTCGCGTCCTTCGACGAGTTCCACGCCCATCAGGCCGGCGAGCAGCGTGTGCTCGAAGTAGGCGCTGTTGAAGACGCCGGGGGTCAGGACGACCACGGTGGGGTCGTCGACGCCGGTCGGTGCGGTCTTGCGCAGGGCGGACAGCAGCCGGCGGGGATACTCCTCGACCGGCCGGATGAGCTGCTGGCCGAAGGCCTCGGGCAGGCCCTTGGCCATCGCGCGGCGGTTCTCCAGGACGTAGCTGACACCGGAGGGGACACGGACGTTGTCCTCCAGGACCCGGAACGTCCCGGCGGCGTCGCGGACAACGTCGATGCCGGAGATGTGGACGCGGACCCCGCCAGCGGGCTCGAAGCCGTGCACCTGGCGGTGGAAGTGGGCGCTCGTTGTGACGAGCTGGCGCGGGATAACGCCGTCGGCCACCACGGTCATCTTGTCGTAGACGTCATTGAGGAACGCCTCCAGGGCCCGGACGCGCTGCGCCACGCCCTTCTCCAGCACGGTCCACTCATCGGCCGGGATGACCCGGGGCACGATGTCCAGCGGGAAGGGACGCTCCTCCCCGGCGAAGTCGAACGTGACACCGCGGTCCAGGAAGGTCCGGGCCATCGAATCGGCGCGGGCGGTGACATCAGCCAGCGAGAGTTCACGCAGGGCTTCGGCGACCTGCCCGTAGGACTGCCGTGGCTGTTGCTCGGGGGTAAACATCTCGTCGTAGGCACCGGAGCGTTCGGCGGCCACTGAGTAATCCTGGAATAGGTCAGACATGTCACTAGACAATCACCTTTTTGTTGCGAAATCATTTCGGCGCGCTCCCGGCGGCGGCCGCCGTGGCGGTGACAGTTTTTCCCGGCGGTTGCGTCAAGGTAGACACGTGCCACCGTTTACGCTCACACCGCTGCTCCGGGCTAATCCGTTGCCGCGGCTGCTTCCCGGACTGTTGTCCGCGGCCGCCGCCGTCGTGCTTGCCCTCGCCGTCCACAGCATGGTGCCGGTGCTCCCGGCCATGACGCTGGCCGTGGCGTTCGGGCTCCTCGCCGCGAATGTCCCGGGGTTGTCCGGATGGACCGCGGGCCGGGGCCGGCCGGGCCTGGACTTCGCCGGCAAGCATCTGATGCGCGCCGGGATCGTGGTCCTGGGCCTGAAGGTCAGCCTCGTCGATGTGCTCGGACTCGGCTGGGCCGCGCTGCTGCTGATCACGGGCGTGGTCCTGGCCGCCTTCGCCGGAACCTACGGCATCAGCCGGCTGTTCCGCCTGCCGCCGCCGGTAGCGCTGTTGATCGCCACCGGCTTTTCCATCTGCGGGGCCTCCGCGATCGGGGCGATGGCCGCGGCCCGCCGGATCCGGCAGCACGACACCGTGCTCCCGGTGGCCCTCGTGACCCTGTGTGGCACCCTCGCCATCGGAGTGCTGCCGCTGCTGATCCGGCCGCTGGGCCTCAGCCCCGCAGTCTTCGGCGCCTGGGCCGGGGCGTCCGTGCACGACGTGGGCCAGGTGGTGGCCACCGCGCAGACCGCCGGGGGGTCGGCGCTCGCCGTCGCCGTCGTCGTCAAGCTCACCCGGGTGATCCTGCTGGCCCCCATGGTCGCCGCCGCCGGGCTGCACCACCGCAGCACCGCTGACGCCGGCACCGGACTGAAGCGGCCGCCCATCGTCCCGCTGTTCGTGCTCGGCTTCGTCGCGCTGGCAGCCCTGCGCACCACGGGCTGGCTCTCCCCCGGCATCCTCGACGCCGCCGCGGTCCTCCAGGACGTGCTGCTGGGAATGGCGCTCTTTGGCCTCGGGTCGGCGGTGCGGGTGGGCGAGTTGCTGCACACCGGAGCGCGGGCCCTGCTGGCCGCGCTGGCGTCCTGGCTGCTGATCGCCGGGCTGGGGCTGGGCGCCGCGTTCCTCATGATTAGATAGCGGGGTGTCGAACCAGAACCTGCGCCGCGATGAAGCCGCAACCCGCTCAGCCCTGATCACCACCCACAGCTACGACGTCTCCCTGGACGTCCGGCAGGCTGCGGATCCGGACGTCGCCGGCTACACGAGCCGCAGTGTGATCACCTTCTCCGCGGGCGAACCCGGGGCCTCGACCTTCCTGGACTTCATCGGCAGCGAGGTGCACAGCGTCTTCCTCAACGGCAAGGGACTCGCGGTCGCCGACGTCGTGGACGGCTCCCGGATCCGGCTGGACAACCTGCAGGCGGACAACCAGGTCACCGTCACGGGCACGGCGCTCTACAGCACCTCCGGCGAGGGCATGCACCGCTTCTTCGATCCGGCCGACGGCCAGTGCTACCTCTACACCCAGTACGAGCCCGCCGACGCCCGCCGGGTCTTCGCCAATTTCGAACAGCCTGACCTCAAGGCGGAATTCACCTTCCACGTCATGGCACCCTCGGCGTGGCAGGTGTCCTCAAACGGCATCGAAACGCAGCGCACGCGCCTCACCAGCGACCCGGACACGAGCCGCTGGGACTTCGCCCCGACGAAGGCGATGTCCACGTACATCACCACGGTGCTGGCCGGCCCGTACTTCAAGGCCGAGGACTCCTGGAGCAGGACGCTCGACGACGGCACCCGGCTGGACGTGCCGCTGGCCCTCTACTGTCGCGCCTCGATGGCGCCGTCCTTCGACCCCGAGGCCCTCTTCACCCTCACCAGGAACGGCCTGGGCTTCTTCAACGAACTCTTCGACTTCCCGTACCCGTGGGGGAAATACGAGCAGGCCTTCGTGCCCGAATACAACCTCGGCGCCATGGAAAACCCCGGGCTGGTGACCTTCACGGAAAGCTACGTCTTCACCTCCCGGGCCGCCGATTCGCAGTACCAGGCCCGCGCCAACACCCTCCTGCACGAGATGGCGCACATGTGGTTCGGCGACCTCGTCACCATGCAGTGGTGGGACGATCTGTGGCTCAAGGAATCCTTCGCGGACTACATGGGAACCCTCGGCGTGGACCGCACCACGGACTGGGCCACCGCCTGGGTGAACTTCGCCAACAACCGCAAGGCCTGGGCCTACGTCCAGGACCAGCTGCCGACCACCCACCCGATCGTCGCCGACATTCCCGACCTCGAGGCTGCCAAGCAGAACTTCGACGGCATCACCTACGCCAAGGGCGCCTCGGTCCTCAAACAGCTGGTCGCCTACGTGGGGTTCGAGGCCTTCGTGGCCGGCTCGCGCCAGTACTTCAAGGACCACGCCTACGGCAACACCACCCTGGCGGAGCTGCTGGCCGCGCTCAGCGCCGCCTCCGGCCGGGACCTCTCGGACTGGGCCCGCCAGTGGCTGCAAACCTCCGGCATCTCCACCCTCACCAGCGAGATCGAGGAGCACGACGGCGTCCTCGCCGCGGTCACCATCATCCAGGACGCCGAGGACCCGACGACGGGCCGGCAGGAGCCGCGGCCGCACCGGCTGCGGATCGGCCTGTACGGAATGGACGACGCCGGCGCCCTGGTCCGCACCGACAGTATCGAGACCGACGTCAGCGGGGCCCGGACCGAGGTGACGGCCCTGTCCGGGAAGGCGCGGCCGGCCCTGCTGCTGGTCAACGACGAGGACCTCAGCTACGCCAAGGTCCGGCTGGACCCGCGCTCCGAAGCCACCGTCCGGGCGTCCCTGAGCGCGCTCAGCGATCCGATGGCCCGGGCCCTGTGCTGGACCGCCCTCTGGGACTCGGCCCGGGACGCCGTTACCCCGTCGTCCTTGTACGTGGACGCCGTCAAGCGCTTCGGGTCCGCGGAATCCGGCATCGGCGTGCTGCTCACTGTCCTGGGCAACGCGGCCACGGCGATCGAACGGTACGTCCCCGTGGCCGAGCGGGCCGCTGTCCGCCACGGTTTCCTGTCCCTCGCGGCAGATGAGCTCCGGCGGGCCGCGCCGGGTTCCGACCACCAGCTGGCGTGGGTGCGCACGGTCGCCGCCGCCAGCCGCTATGACGGCAGCCGGCTGGACCTGGTCCGCGGCGTCCTGGCCGGCAGCACGGTCCTTGAGGGACTGGCCGTGGATGCGGAGCTGCGCTGGAACTTCTGGCACGCCCTGGCCGCCAACGGGGAGGCCACCGTTACGCAGCTCGACGGGGAGCTGGCCCGCGACAACACCGCCGCCGGAAAATCGGGACACGCCACCGCCCTCGCGGCCCGCCCCGAGGCTGCCGTGAAGGAGGCGGCCTGGACCGAAGCGGTGCACGGCACCTCACTCTCCAACCAGCTGCTCAGCGCGACCATCGCCGGTTTCAACACCGGCCCGGCACCGCTGCTGCGCGGCTTCATTGACCGGTACTTCGAGTGCCTGGAGGAGGTCTGGGCCGGGCGCAGTATCGAAATCGGCAGCCGGATCGTCCGAGGGCTCTACCCCGCGGGGCAGGACCTGGACGGCGGCACTCCAGACACACACCCTGTCATCGTCCGGACGGACAACTGGCTGGCTGAACACGCGGACGCCCCGCGGGCGCTGCGCCGCATCATTATCGAACAGCGCAGCCACCTGCACCGTTCCCTCACGGCGCAGACCCTGGCCGCGAACCCTGCATCGACTGCTCCGTAACCGCCCTTTTGGGGGCTCTAAACGGCAGTTACGGAGCAATCGACGAAGGTGGCGGGGGCTTAGGGGACGCGGTGCAGCCACTCCGGCGTGCCGAACTTGGCCTCGACCCGGTGCTGCGCGGTGGCAAGCTCGGCCTCGGTGAGCTCCGAGGGGGTCGCGGCGTAGCGTTCGGCGAAGACCCCCATCATGGCCGCGACGATCTCGGTGCGGGCGAGGCCGGTCTGGCGCCGGAGCGGGTCCACCCGCTTCTTGGCGCTCCTGGTGCCCTTGTCGGAGAGCTTTTCCTTGCCGATCCGCAGGACCTCGACCATCTTGTCTGCGTCGATGTCATAGCTCATGGTGACGTGGTGCAGCATGCCGCCGTTGGCGAGCCGCTTCTGCGCGGCGCCGCCGATCTTACCGTGTTCGGTGGCGATGTCATTGAGCGGCACATAGAAGGCACTGATCCCCATCTTCTCGAGGGCTGCCATCACCCACGCGTCCAGGAAACCGTACGAGTCGGCGAAGCTGAGGCCGTCCACCAGGGTCTGCGGGAGGTACAGCGAGTAGGTGATGCAGTTGCCGGCCTCCATGAACATCGCTCCCCCGCCGCTGATCCGGCGGACCACACTGATGCCGTGGCGTTCGACGCCGGCGGGGTCCAGTTCGTTGCGGACGGACTGGAAGCTGCCGATCACCACGGACGGTTCCTCCCAGTCCCAGAACCGCAGCGTCGGGTTGCGGCGTCCGGCGCCGACCTCTTCGGCCAGGACCTCGTCCAGCGCGACGTTAAGGTGGGTGGGCAGCACGGACGGCGCGATGATGTTCCAGTGGTGGTCCGCCCAGCCGGTGGCCTTCGCGAGGCCGCGGCGGACGGTGACGGCCACGGCGTCGGCGGAAAAGCCGAACAGCACGGCGTCGGCCGGCAGGGCCGCTGCCACCGCGGCGGAGATGTCTGCCGCCCCTGCATCCGCCGGGAGGCCGGTGAGCGCCCGGTTGATCTCCAGCAGCGCCTCGTCCGGCTCCAGGAAGAAGTCGCCGCTGAGCGAGACGTTGGTGAGGACGCCGTCGGCGACGTCGAAATCGGCCACGACGAGTTTGCCGCCGGGAACTTTGTACTCCCCGTGGCGGCGGGCCCCGCCGTCGTCGGCGCTGCCGGAACCGGGAACCGGGTGTTGGGTTGTCATGGCGTTAATCCTGCCACGCGCACCGGCGGCGGACGCAAAAAGCCCGCACCGTCACCGGTGCGGGCTTTTCCAAAAGACCTTGGAGAGAAGTAGTTACTTCTTGCCGCCGAAGCCCTTGAAGCGAGCGTTGAAGCGCTCGACGCGGCCTGCAGAGTCCATGATGCGCTGCTTGCCCGTGTAGAACGGGTGGGACTCGGAGGAGATTTCGACGTCAATAATCGGGTACGTGTTTCCGTCTTCCCACTCGATGGTCTTCTTAGAAGACACGGTGGACTTGGTCAGGAACTTGACGCCGGAAGCCAGGTCGTTGAAAACAACAGCTTCGTACTTCGGGTGAGTATTAGACTTCATAATTGGACCTTTGTTCGCACAACTGGATTTTGCCAGTTGCCAGGTATGAATGGGATGGCCGGCGGAATGCACCGGACGGCCAGCTATCAATCATAGCGGAAAGTCAGCGCCTTCGCGGCGTGACCAGCGGCGCTGTCCCCTGCAGCGGTTCAGGGCAGCGGTTCAGCCCCTCGGGCGCAACTCCCAGAAGGCGACGGCGGACGCCGCCGCGACGTTGAGCGAGTCAACGCCCGCGCGCATCGGGATCTTCACGGCGAGGTCGACGGCGGCGAGGGTGTCCGCGCTCATCCCGGCACCCTCGGTGCCCAGCACCAGTGCGAGTTTCTCCGGCCGGCGCGCCGCCAGCGCGTCGAGGTCGACGGCGTCGTCCGTGAGCTCCAGGGCGGCCACGGTGAAGCCCTGCCCGCGAAGCACCTGCAGGTCCCCCGGCCAGTCCGTCAGCCGGGCCCAGGGCACCTGGAACACCGTCCCCATGCTGACCCGGACGCTGCGGCGGTAGAGCGGGTCCCCGCAGCGCGGCGAGACGAGGACGGCGTCGATGCCCAGGGCCGCGGCGGAGCGGAAGATCGCGCCGACGTTGGTGTGGTCCACGATGTCCTCCAGCACGGCGACCCGGCGGGCGCCGGCGAGAAGCTCGGGCAGCGGCACGGGTTCCGGGCGCCGCATGGCCGCCATCGCGCCGCGGTGGAGGTGGAAGCCGGTGATCTCCTCGAGGAGCGCGGCGGAACCGATGTACACGGGGACGTCCGGGTACTGCGCAAAGATGTCCGAGAGGTCCGCGAGCCATTTCTCGGCGAGGAAGAAGGACCGTGGCGTGTGGCCCGCTGCGAGGGCCCGGCGGAGCACCCGGGAGGACTCGGCGATGTACATGCCCTCGGCGGGTTCCCGGAGCTTGCGCAGGTGCACGTCGGTCAGCTGCGTGTAGTCCGAGACCCGGGGGTCATCTGCGGATTCAAGGCGGTGGAAGGTCACGGGCGGGTCGTTTCAGCGGGAGGCGGTGCGGTCACAGGATCGGGTCACTTGAACAGGTTGGCGATCATGAACCCCAGCGCGACGAGGCCCAGGACGAAGATGACGCCGCGCAGCACCACCGGGGACAGCCGGCGGCCCACCTTGGAGCCGATCACGCCGCCGATCAGTGAGCTCACGGCGATCAAGCCCACGACGGCCCAGTCGATCCGGCCGAAGGCGAACAGCAGGTAGGAGGCTGCCGCCACCACGTTGACGGCAAGGACGAGGATGTTCTTCATGGCGTTGGCGTTCTGGATGGTCCCGGTCATGAAGATGCCCAGGATCCCGACCAGCAGGATGCCCTGCGCCGCGACGAAGTAGCCGCCGTACACGCCAGCGAAGTACACGAGGACCACGAGGATCACGCCGTGGCGGCGGTCCCGGATGGCGTGTTCGGGATTTTGTTCGCGGTCCCGGACCCACTGCTGCAGCCGGGGCTGGAAGGCGACCATCAGCAGCGCCAGCACGATCAGGACGGGGGCGGCGTAATAAAAGACCTTCTCTGGCAGGTGCAGCAGCAGGTAGGCGCCGGAGATGCCGCCCAGCAGCGAGGCGGGCAGCAGCCTGAGCAGTTGCCTGCCGCGTCCCTTCAGCTCCTTGCGGTAGCCCCAGGCGCCGGCGGCGTTCCCGGCAACCAGGCCCATGGCGTTGCTGATGGAGGCCGTGACCGGTGCGTAGCCGAGGGCGATCAGCACCGGGAAGGTCACCAGGGTGCCGGAACCGACCACACTGTTGATGGTGCCGGCCCAAAGCCCGGCGAAGAAAATGAGGACACTATTGAGGAACTCCACGCCAGGTCAGCGGCCCGGTCAGCGTCGCGCGGTGGCCGTGTACCGGCCGGCGGCGACGCTGACGTCCAGCGGCAGCCCGAACGTCAGGCTCAGGTTTTCGGCCGTGAGGACGCCTTCGATCGCGCCCTGGGCAACCACGCCGCCGTCGCGCAGCAGCATGGCGTGGGTGAAGCCCGGGGGGACCTCTTCGAGGTGGTGGGTGACCAGGACGATGGCCGGGGCCGCGTCGTCGCGGGCGAGTTCACTGAGCCGGTGCACGAGGTCCTCGCGGCCGGCCAGGTCGAGTCCGGCAGCGGGTTCGTCCAGGAGCAGGAGCTCGGGATCCGTCATCAGGGCACGGGCGATCTGGACGCGCTTGCGCTCCCCCTCGGACAGCGAGGCGAACGGCCGGTTCAGCAGCGGTCCCATGCCCCACTCATTAAGCAGGGCGAAGGCGCGGCGCTCGTCGTCCCTCTCATAACCTTCGCGCCACCGACCGGTAACACCGTAGGCGGCCGTTACGACGACGTTGAGGACCTTCTCGTGCTCCGGGATCTGGTTGGCTAGCGCAGCCGAGGACAGGCCGATCCGGGGCCGGAGTTCAAAGACGTCGACGGCGCCGAGGATCTCCTCCAGGACGCCGGCCATGCCGCTGGTGGGATGGATCCGGGCGGCCGCGAGCTGAAGCAAAGTGGTCTTGCCGGCGCCGTTGGGGCCCAGAATCACCCAACGCTCGCCTTCCTTGACCTGCCAGTCGACCTTGTCCAGCAGGGTCTTTGCCCCACGTACAACACTGACGGCGGCCATTTCAAGAACATCACTCATAGAAGTAGACACTAGGACAAAACAGCGGACGACTGATAACCGGAACGCCGGGACGGCGTCAAGCCCGCGCAGCGTGCCGGCCGCCCGCCTGCCCCGGCGTCACCGGACCGCAACGAATTCGGGCCCGCATCGGCCCGATCGCTAGGATTGCAGCCATGAACCTGTTCGTGACCGCCGTGAGCTATGCCCCCAAACTGACCCATTCCGAGGTGCAGCGGCTCCGTTCGCTGCTCACAGCGGCGGGAGTAACGCTGGACGCGGAAACCCGCACCGGAGATGCCCGCTTCGAGGTCTATGCGGCGGACGGCAGCGTTGACCTGGCCGCCGGGACGGAGCACGGGGGGACGGCGTTGGCGGAACTGCGCCGGGCAGCGGCAGATCACGGCCCGGCCGGAGTGGACACGGCGATCGTCCCCGCCGCCCTCCGGCGCGCGCAGCGGAAGTTCCTCATCATGGACGTGGATTCCACCCTTATCCAGCAGGAAGTAGTTGAACTCCTCGCCGCCCATGCCGGCAAACGCGAGGAAGTCCACGCCGTCACCGAGGCCGCCATGCGCGGCGAACTCGACTTCGCGCAAAGCCTGCACGCGAGGGTGGCGGTGCTCGCCGGCCTCCCGGCCGCCGTCGTCGATGCCGTCCGCGCCGAGGTGAAACTGAGCCTCGGTGCGGCGGAACTCGTGGCCGCCTTCCACGCCGCGGGCCATGTGGTGGCGGTGATCTCCGGCGGCTTCAACCAGATCCTGCAGCCGATCGCGGAGGGCCTTGGACTCGAATACTGGATCGCCAACGAACTCGAAATCCTCGACGGTGCGCTGACCGGAAAGGTCATCGGTGAAGTGATTGACCGGGCGGCGAAGGAAAAGTATCTGCGTGAATGGGCAGCCAGGGAAGGCATCCCGATGGAGCACACGATTGCTGTGGGCGATGGCGCCAACGACCTGGACATGCTGGGCGCTGCGGGAATCGGCGTGGCGTTCAACGCCAAACCGGCCGTCCGTGCGGTTGCGGATGCCGTCGTGAACATCCCCTATCTCGACGCCGTGCGGCACATCGCCGGCGTCTGAGTCCTTTCCCGGCAACCGGGAACAGCGGTGAAGGCCGGGGCGGTTGCCCCGGCCTTCACCGTTCTACTGCGCTATGAGCGCGTCGCGACGCCCTGGTACTGCGCCCCGCGCGGATGCCTGTTAGTTGCTGCTCTTGTCGAAGTAGTCGGACCCGCCGACGTACTCGGTGTGGCCGGATTCGACGTCGGCGGTGACCATCTTGGCGACCTCGGCGGCGAACTCCGTGACCGAATACAGCTTCCCGGCCTCGGCGCGGCGGGCCTCGATGGCGCCCGGGTTGGAGCGGTCCAGCAGGGTGGCCGTGACGGTGCCCTCGATCATGTCGCCGGAGACGACCACGAGGGAGATGCCCTTCTCGGCCAGGTTCGGAACGAGTTCGCGCAGTGCGTCCTCGCCGGCACGCTTGCTGCGGGCCACGGGCTCGTAGTTCTCCATGGTGGGCACGGTGTTGATGAAGTGCGCCTGGTGGCTCGTCACGAAGACCACCCGGGACCCCTCGGGCATCAGCGGCACGGCAGCGTTGAGCATGTTCACCTGCGCGTCACGGTTGAGCTTGAGCGCGTAGCCCTCCTCCATGCCGGATTCCATCCCGCCGGAGGCGTTGAGGACCAGGACATCCAACGAGCCGAAGTTCTCCATCGCGGCGCTGGCCAGGGCCTGGACGCCTTCCTGGGTGGTGAGGTCGGCGCCGACGGCGGCGGCTCGGCCGCCGGCCGCCTCGATCTCCGTAACAACCTTGTTGGCGCGGGGCGCCTTCTGGCGGTAGTTCACGACGACGGCGGCACCCTCGGCGGCGAGGATCTTGGCGACTTCAGCGCCGATGCCCCGCGACGAACCGGTCACGATAGCAGTCTTGTTGTCCAGCAGTCCCATACGAGCTCCTTTGTTCCAAACGTCCAAAAACGGTGAGTCTGCAATCCATCATGCCAGCGGTGCCGTTGTTTTCCGTTGTCCGGGTTCCACAAAGAAGCCGCGGCCGGCTAGTTCCCGCCCGGTCCGCGGGCGTACGATCGCGGGCATGGAACGTCCGCGCGGTGTGTGTGCCGGAAGGCCGGGCAGAAGGCCGGGCATCAGGGGGCCCGGTGCCGCGGGGCGTGAGTGAGGACTCCACCCCGGAGCAGGTCTTCAGCGGCTCCCCCCGGGGCCTGGAGCTGTTCCATGCCGTCGGAAGGCTGCTGGCCGTGCCCGCCCCGCCGGCGGTCCGCGCAACAAAAAGCCAGGTGGCCTTCCGGGAGAAACGCGGTTTTGCGTACCTGTGGTGGCCGGGGCGGTACGTGGATTCCGGGGTGCCTGCCGTGCTGTCGATCGCGCTCCCCCGGCGCATCGATTCCGCCAGGTTCAAGGAGATTGTCAACCCGTCGCCCGGGGTGTGGATGCACCACCTGGAGCTGCATGACGAGCGCGAGCTCGACGCCGAGGTTGCCGGCTGGCTGCGGGAGGCCCGTGCGGCGGCGGGCTGACGCCGGGGCCGACGGCCTCAGGCGCGTGGCGGCAGCTGGGGCCTGGGCAGGGCACCTAGTGGCACACCGGGGGCGGGCGGACCGATGTGGTCCGCCGCCCGGCCGCGCCGACTGCTACATGTGGTCGATCCGGATCTTCTTGGCCGTCGCGTCGGGGGCTGCCACGGGGGCCGGTGCCCGCACTTCAAGCACGCCGTCCTTGTAGGTGGCGGTGATGTCCTCTTCCCTGGCACCTGGCGGCAGCGCAACACTGCGCGAGAAGGAGCCGTAGCGGAATTCCGAGCGGTAGCCGTCCTTGCTCTTGTGCTCGGTCTTCTCCTCACGCTCTGCCCGGATGTGCAGCATACCCTCGCTCACGGAGACGTCGACGTCCCTGTCGGGATCAATCCCGGGAACCTCCGCCCGCACCACCAGGGTGGTGCCGTCCACAAACTGTTCGACCTTGATGGACGGTGTCATGGTCAGGTCCCCGTCAAGGAAACGCTTGATCGGATCCAGCACGTCCGACGGGACCCACTTGTTCAGTTCAGCCACGATTGTCCTCCTGCTTCCATGCCCCTGCCGAGGTGTGGTCAGGGGCTGTAGACCCATTACACACGCCGGCAGGGTCCGCGCTAAGGGCTGAAAGTCCTACCGTGGCCGGCACGCCCCGCCGGGTGCACGGACAGCGCGCGGCTCCGGCTCCCGCCGTCGTCGGCAGCTTTGGGAGCCTGGGCTAGTGGCCCATGCCGAGGCCACCGTCGACCGGGATGACGGCGCCGGAGATGTAGGCGGCCTCGTCGCTGGCGATCCAGCGGACCACGTTGGCGACCTCGGAGGCCTCGGCGAAGCGGCCGGCGGGAACCTTGGAGAGGTAGTCCTTCTGGGTTGCTTCGGCCAGTTCCGCCGTCATGTCCGTGTTGATGAAGCCGGGTGCCACGACGTTCGCGGTGATGCCGCGGGCGCCCAACTCGCGGGTTAGCGAGCGGGCAATGCCGACGAGGCCGGCCTTGGATGCCGAGTAGTTGATCTGGCCGGGCGCGCCGTAGAGGCCCGAGACGGAGGAGATAAGGACCACGCGGCCCTTGCGTGCCCGGATCATGCCCCTGGAGGCGCGCTTGATCACGCGGAAGGCGCCCGTGAGGTTGGTGTCGATGACCGAGGTGAAATCGTCCTCGCTCATGCGCATCAGCAGGGTGTCCTTGGTGATGCCGGCGTTGGCGACCAGCACCTCGACGGGGCCATGGGCGGCTTCCACTTCGGTGAACGCGGCGTCCACGGAGGCCTCATCGGTGACGTCGGCCTTGACGCCGAGGATGCCTGCCGGGAGCGAGGACTCGCTGCGGTAGGTGACGGCCACCCTGTCGCCGTTGGCGAGGAAGGCCTCGGCGATGGCGAGGCCGATGCCGCGGTTTCCCCCGGTGATCAGGACACTGCGGCCGGTGGTTGCTGTTTCAGACATGGTGGGGCTCCGGAATTCTGCGGCGGGGCGGTGCCGCGGTGGGGACGGGATTTTCCTGCCTCCGATCTTAGCGCCCGGCGCCGGCCGCGTTTGGGCGGCTCTCCCGTTGGTGAGAGAATTGGAGTAAGCCTTTGGGAGCGTGATCTGACAGCCGTGACACTGAAAAACGGACCCGGTGTACCTGTGCCCGGGAGCCCGGACGTACCGTCCGGTGATGCCGAGGTTCACAGCATCACGGACGCCGCCGCCGCGCACTCCGAAGAGATGCGCCAGCGGATGATCAAGTACGCCGTGGCGATGGGTATCCGCATGGTGTGCCTGATCCTGATTTTCGTCGTGGACGGCTGGTTCAAGATCCTCCCGGTCATCGGGGCCGTGTTTCTGCCGTGGATTGCTGTGATCATCGCGAACGGCGGCGACACGGCGGAGGTTCATAGTGACTCCCTGCTGGACTATGTTCCGATGGCCGAACTGGATGCGCCGGGAGCCTCCGCAGCCCCGGCGACCGACGCGTCTGAAGATGCTGCCATGACCCTGTTGCAGGGCGAACTGATCGAAGAAGAGGACGGACTTGCTGACGATGAAGGCGACCACGGGCGGGCTGCTTCATGAACCTGTTTGACCTTGCCGGGAGCGGGAGCGGGAGCCCGACGCCGGGCACCACCGAAGCGGTGTGCTCGCGTAAGGCCTGCCGGGCCGGAGCCGAGTGGCAGCTGCTCTGGAACAACCCGAAGATCCATACCCCCGAACGGCGCAAGATCTGGCTCGCCTGCGGAGAGCACCGGGCCTGGCTCGAGGATTATCTGCAGACCCGCGGGCTCTGGAAGGACACCGTGGCACTGAACCCGGCAGGCAGGGCAAGCTGAATGTACCGATTTCTCTTCTCCAGCAAGTGGCTGGGGTATCTGTTGCTGGCCGCGATTTTTGCCGCGGCCTGCGTCGGGCTGGGCCGCTGGCAGATGGACCGCCGCGCCGAGACGCTCGCCGAGATCAACCGGGTCACCTCGAACTACTCCGCCACGCCCGTGCCGTTCGCCGAGGTCAGGGACCAGTTCACCTCGCTGGCGGCGGAACGCGAGTGG
The DNA here is from genome assembly GCF_055412865.1 of Pseudarthrobacter ribosi. Lineage (NCBI taxonomy): Bacteria > Bacillati > Actinomycetota > Actinomycetes > Micrococcales > Micrococcaceae > Pseudarthrobacter > Pseudarthrobacter ribosi. The sequence continues at coordinate 112,174 of NZ_JBVAYZ010000010.1, forward strand.
ACCCAGGTGGAGCTGAAGGGCAGTTACGACGTCGCCGGGCAGCGCATCGTCCGCAACCGCCCGCTTAACGGCCAGCCCGGCTACGAAGTCGTCGTCCCCTTTAGGTCAATTACCGGCGAGACCGTCGTGATTGACCGCGGCTGGCTGCCGATCGGCAACAACAATCCCGGCAGCCCCGACGTGGTTCCTGCACCCCCGCAGGGGACCGTAACCGTCGTCGCCCGGCTCAAACCCGCCGAGCCCGAGCTCCAGCGCGGCGCCCCGGACGGGCAGCTGGCATCGATCGATCTCACCGCCTACTCCGCGGAGCTGGGCTACCCGCTGCTGACGGGCGCCTACGGGCAGCTGGCCTCGGAGACCCCGGCAGCGGCGGACATGCCCTTCCCGTTCCCCAAGCCCTCCACCGAAGAGGGCACCCACCTGTCCTACTCGCTGCAGTGGTTCGCCTTCGGTGTGCTGATGTTTATCGGCTTCGGCTACGCGGCCCGCCAGCAGGCGCGAAACGCCGCCATCGACGCCGAGGACGCCGAAGCCCAGTCCGACGAAACCGACGCCGTCTTGATGCACTCCAGCGGCCCGGTGGCCCGCCGTCGTCCTGCCCCCCGCAAGCGGAAGAACGCGACCGCGGAGGAAGAGGAAGACGCCATCCTGGACGCCCAGGGGTTCTGAGGCGTGGCAAACGTGGTCCCGGAGCCCGTGGCCCGGGTGAAGCGGGCGCTGATCGCTCTAGGCGCCGGGGACACAATCACGGTGTTCGATTCGACAGTCCCGACGGCGGCCGCGGCGGCTTCGGCGCTGGGCTGCGAGGTCGCTGCAATTACCAACAGCCTCGTGTTCGACCTTGAGGGGGCCCCGCTGCTGATCCTGGCCAGCGGCGCGGCCAGGGTTGACGTCGGGAAAGTCGCGGCGCAGCTGGGCACCGGAAGAATCCGCCGGGCCTCCCCCGAGTTCGTCCTGCACCACACCGGCCAGGAAGTGGGCGGCGTGGCCCCGGTCGGGCATCCGGAGAAAATCAAGACGCTGCTGGACGAGTCGCTGAAAATCCACGCAGTCCTCTGGGCAGGAGCGGGAGACCACCACTCGATGTTCTCCATCAGCTACGACGAGCTGCAGAGAATCACCGAGGCCGAGGAAATGCCCGTCCGCTAGATCAGGGCGCCCACGCGTAGGCGCGAGGGCGCCTACGCGAGGGTAATGAGGTCCAGGTAGTCTTCGTTCCAGTGGTCCTCGATGCCGTCGGGCAGCAGCACAACGCGCTCGGGGTTCAGCGCCTCAACGGCACCTTCATCGTGGCTCACCAGCACTACGGCGCCGGTGTAGTTGCTCAGGGCGCCGAGGATTTCGGCGCGGCTGGCGGGGTCGAGGTTGTTGGTGGGCTCATCGAGGAGCAGCACGTTCGCACTGGAGGCGACGATGGTGGCCAGGGCCAGGCGGGTTTTCTCGCCGCCGGACAGCACACCGGCGGGCTTGTCGACGTCGTCGCCGGAGAACAGGAACGAGCCCAGGATGTTGCGGACTTCCGCGTCGTTCATGTCCGGGGCGGAGGAGCGCATGTTCTGCAGCACGGTCCGCTCCACGTCCAGCGTTTCGTGCTCCTGGGCGTAGTAGCCCACCTTCAGGCCGTGGCCCGCAACGACCTGGCCCGTGTCCGGCTTGTCAACGCCGGCGAGCATCCGCAGCAGGGTGGTCTTGCCGGCGCCGTTGAGGCCCAGGATGACCACCTTGGAGCCGCGGTCGATCGCGAGGTCAACGTCGGTGAAGATCTCCAGCGAACCGAAGGACTTGCTGAGGCCGTCCGCGGTGAGCGGGGTCTTGCCGCACGGCGACGGATCCGGGAAGCGCAGGGCTGCTACGCGGTCGGTCGCGCGGACGGCTTCAAGGCCGCCCAGCAGGCGCTCGGCACGCTTGGCCATGTTCTGCGCGGCGACGGCCTTGGTGGCCTTGGCGCGCATCTTGTTGGCCTGGTCAAACAGGACCTGGGCCTTCTTCTCCGCGTTGGCGCGCTCCCGCTTGCGGGCACGCTCGTCCGTTTCGCGCTGCTGGAGGTAGCGCTTCCAGTCCATGTTGTAGAAGTCGATCTGCGCACGGTTGGGATCCAGCAGGAACACCTTGTTCACGGTGGCCTCGAGCAGTTCCGTGTCGTGACTGATCACGATCAGGCCGCCCTGGTGGTTCTTCAGGAACTCGCGCAGCCAGGTGATGGAGTCGGCGTCGAGGTGGTTCGTGGGCTCATCCAGGAGCATCGTTTCGGCGTCCGAATACAGGATGCGGGCGAGCTCCACACGGCGGCGCTGGCCGCCGGAAAGGGTCTTGAGCGGCTGGTTCAGCAGCCGGTCCGGGAGGGCGAGGTTGGAGCAGATCGCTGCGGCCTCGGCCTCGGCAGCGTAGCCGCCGGCAGCTAGGAACTCGGACTCGAGCCGGTCGTATCGGTTCATTGCCTTGCGCTGGACCTCGGCGTCGTCGCTGGCCATGTCCTCATGGGACTGCCGGAGTTTGCCGACGGCGATGTCCAGGCCGCGGGCGGACAGGATCCGGTCGCGGGCCAGCTGCTCCATGTCCGGGGTCCGGGGGTCCTGCGGCAGGTAGCCGATCTCGCCGCTGCGGGTGACTTTTCCGCCGGCGGGCAGGCCTTCGCCCGCGAGCACCCGGGTCAGTGTGGTCTTGCCTGCACCGTTACGGCCCACAAGGCCGATCTTGTCTCCCTTGTCGATCCGGAAGCTCACCTGGTCCATAAGGAGGCGGGCGCCGGCGCGCAGTTCGAGATCCTGGACGGTAATCAATGCAGCTAAGGCCTTTCACAACAGGGAACGCCGCGGCACAACGGTGGTATCTGGAGGGGGCCGGGGCAGTGTGGCCGAGAGAACGGCCTCCCTCAGTCTACCGGCCCAGCCTCCGCCCGTTGACAAGTCCCCCGCCGGCCGCCGGAAACCCCGGACGACGGCGGTGCCGGCCGGGCGCTGCCCGGGCGCCGCCGGGGGCCATTGGTGCGGCCCTCCAGCTACCGGGGCCCCGGTTAGTGGAGCTCCTACAAAAAACCCGGCCCGGCATGCTCGTAAAGTCAGAATCAGACGCAGAACCGATTCACTCCCGATAGGAACTCCCCATGACGCAGAGCACCGGCAGCGCAGCCGCCACCCCCGCCCGGCAGCGGAACCGCTGGAACGCCACCGACCTCGGACTGATCGCGGTCTTCGCCGCGCTGGTGGCCGGCTCCGCCCTGATTGCCGCCATTCCGGTGGCCGGGATGGGCGTCCCCATCACGGTGCAGACACTCGCGGTGATGCTCACCGGCCTGGCCCTGGGCCCAGGCAGGGCGTTCGCCGCCGTCGGGCTCTACGTACTCCTCGGTCTCGTCGGGCTGCCGATCTTCAGCGGCGGACGCAGCGGGCTCGGGGTCCTGGCCGGTCCCTCGGCGGGCTACATCATCGGCTTCATTTTGGCCGCGACAGCGGCGGGCTGGCTGACCGTGCTCGTGCTGCGCCGCACGGCGGGCCACCCCGGCAGGCTGCGCGCGGTCCTGCTTTTCGCGGCCGTGATGGTGAGCAGCATCATCTTCGTCCATGGCCTCGGCATCCTCGGCATGATGGTCAACGCGAAGCTGGACTTCTCAAAGGCATTCCTCGCGGACCTGGTCTTCTACCCGGGAGATGTGATCAAAAACGTACTGGCCGTGACCATTGCGCTCGCCCTGCACAAGGCATTTCCGGATCTGCTGATCCGCCGCGTCCGGACAGGGGCCGGTGCCCCGGCCGGCACACCGGCTCCCCACGCCACGGTGGATCACCGGCCGTGAGCATCATCGCGCTGGACCGGGTTGCCGTGCGGGTGGCGGTTGACGGCCGCCCCGCCCCGAAAACCCTGCTGGCGGAGCTGACCCTGCGGCTCACCGAGCAGCGGATCGGCATCATCGGCGCCAACGGCTCCGGCAAGTCCACCCTGCTGCGGCTCCTCAACGGACTCGTGCTGCCCAGCAGCGGGACCGTGACGGTGGACAAGTGGGACACGGTGCGGTCGGTACGGGAGGTGCGACGGCGCGTCGGCTTCGTCTTCACCGACCCCCTGTCCCAGCTGGTCATGCCGACCGGGCGGGAGGACGTGGAACTGTCCCTCCGCCGCTCGGTCCGGAACGCCCGCGCACGCAGCCGCCAGGCGGAAGCAACCCTGGACCGCTTCGGGCTGCTGCCGCTGGCCGACCAGAGCATCTACGAGCTCTCCGGCGGGGAGCGCCAGCTCCTGGCCCTCGCCGCGGTCCTCGCCGTCGACCCGGAGGTGCTGGTCCTGGACGAGCCGTCCACCCTGCTGGACCTGCGCAACCGGGAGCTGCTGCGCCGGACCCTGGCCGGCCTGGACCAGCAGGTCATCCTTTCCACGCACGACCTTGAGCTCGCGCTGGACCTCGACCGGGTCCTTGTGGTCGACGCCGGCGCGGTGGTGTTCGACGGCGGGCCGGCCGACGCCGTCGCGCATTACCGCGCGCTGTGCGCTGCGGGGCTCCCGGCTTCCGGCGCAGCGGCTGACACGGTGCGGCCGGGACGGCCGGAGCTGGAGAATTTGCGCCGTGAGAATCCGGACCTGGCGCGGCAGCATCCGGTGCAGCCGTGAGCGGCCACGGATTCCTGCTGGCCAACTACGTACCGGGCAACTCCCTGCTGCACCGTGCGCCGCTGTGGCTGAAGTTCCTGCTGGTCGTCGGCTGCGGCATGGCTTCCTTCCTGATCGTGGACTGGGCCGTGGCCGCCGCCGCCCTGGCCGTGATGTGCGCCCTGTTCCTGCTCAGCGGGGCGGGTGTAACGCGGCTGTTCCGGGCAGTGCGGCCGGTGCTGCCGGTCCTGGCGGCGATCGGGCTGTTCCAGTGGTGGCAGATCGGCGGCCCGACCGCGGCGCGGATTGTGCTCAATGTGCTGGTCTGTATTGTGGCGGCGTCGATCCTCACGGCCACCACTCCGGTGCAGCGGCTGCTGGATGGGGTGGCTTCCCTGGCGAAGCCGTTCCAGCGCTTCGGTGCGGATCCGGAGCGCTTCGCGCTGACCATCGCCATCATGCTGCGCAGCATCCCGTTCATCGCCGGCGCCTACGGCGATGTCCGCGATTCCGCCCGGGCCCGCGGGCTGGAGCGCAACCCCCGGGCCCTGATCCTCCCGGTTTTCATCACCACCGTGGCCTTCGCCCGGCAGACCGGCGACGCCCTCGCCGCCCGCGGCCTGGGTGAGCACGAGACCGGGGAACATGCCCCGCCAGACACCCCCGCCGCTGGACATGCCCTCCCCTAATAGGGGTCTCGCCGCGCTCTGCGACATTATGCGAGTGACCCCCCGCGGAGCTGATCGCCACCCAGGCGGAGGCCGTGACACCGCGCCGCACGGCCGCCGCGGGCGCCGAGGTCGTGGACCTTGCCGCCACCATCCGGCCCAAGCGGGCCAGGATCACCCCGGAGCCGTGAACCCCCGCCTACGACACCCTCGAGAATTATGAGCGCTGGCATATACGCATCTGTGCCCGCTGCGGCCGACAGGCCGCGAAAGCGGCGAACTGGTCGGACGGCCCGATCTGCCGGACCTGTTTCGACAAGGCCACGCGCACACATGGATCCTGCCCCTGCTGCCGGACCGAACGGCTGCTGCCGGGCCGCGACGCCAGGGATGCCGGTCTGCCGGGACTGTGCGGGGATCACCCGCGACTTCTCCTGCGACCGCTGCCGCGTTGAAGGACCCCTGCTCGCCGGACGGCTCTGCCCCAGATGCACCCTCGCCGACAGGCGCACCGCGCCAGCAACTACCGAACTGGCGGACCGCCGCCTACCTGCGCGACATACTCATGCAGTGCGGGGTCCTGCCCGCCGTCGACCGGCAGCTCCTGCTCTTCGAGAGATGGCTCACCGGGCATCTGGCCGCCGTCGCCGACCCCGAACACACCCGGGTGCTGCACCGCTGCGCCACCTGGCACCGAAAATCCGAAGAATACCGAGTACTCAATCAACGGTCATTACCAGTCCGGCCCCCGTATCAGTTTGTAGCTGCCCCCGTCATTACCCGGTATCCGAGCTCGTGGTTGTATCCGTGGATCTCACGGGTGTCCAGTGCGGACATGAATGCCAGGATCCCGGCGGTGATGACCTGGCCCGGTACCAGGATGGGAAATCCCGGCGGGTAAGGAGTAACGAATCCGGCGGAGACCACCTCGTGGCCCGCCGCTACCCGCCGGGTCAGCTCGGCCGGGGAAAGATATTCGCATGATCCCGGCTTGTAGCTTTCGAAGTAGGCCGCTCGGATGTTTCCGTCCGGGGTGTGCGGGTCGCGTCGGTAACGGTCCGCGAAATGGCTGAAGTCCGGCAGCGGCGGGGGTGCGCTCGTGAGCGCTGCGACGCGGGCCGCGTGGGCTCGTTGGCCGAGCGGGCTCAGTGCGGCCTGCTCGTCTTCGAAGCGTTCGGCCAGTTTGACGAGAACCTCGATGAGGTAGGCGACGGAGCTGCGGCTGGTGCCGATGTTGGTCATGAACAGGACACTGTTTCTGGAGGTCTTGTTGACCTGGATCCCAAACTTGTCCATGAGGTATTCGTGTTTGAAGGTGTCGCCGTCGACGCCGGTCAGGCCGATATATAGGGTCAGTCGGCTGGGGTCAACGACGAATTCGTCCCGCCGCCAGGCCTCGTTCATGGCCGCGAGCCCGTCCCGAAGCGGCATCGGCCTGTCGCTTTCGCGATACTCCTCCGGGATCAGGTCCCGGGTGGTGAGGGTGCGGAAATACTTCTTCAGGAGGGGATGGCGTGCCACTGCCTGGGCGATGCTGACGGCGAGATCGGCCTGCTTTTGTACCAGTTCGAACCCCTCGAATTCAACCTGTCGGCGTCCGATGTCCAGTGAGGCCAGGATCTGATAGTTCGGTGAGGTCGAGGTGTGCGTCATATAGGCTTCGCGGAATGCTTCCTCGTTGAGGTGGCTGAAGTCCTGGTCGAAGACGTGGATCATGGAGCCCTGGCGCAGCGAGGTGAGGGTCTTGTGCGTTGATTGGGTGGCGTAGACCCGCAGACGGGCGGTTGCCGGATCCGGCACGAGTCGGGTCTTCATCCACACTTCGTCGGCGAGGGGCTCGTTCGTGTCGGGATCGTAGAGTTCCTTCACCTGCGCCGCATGGCGAAGCGTGTAGGAGGGGTCCTTGAAGGCCGCCTCCAGTTTTCGTGCCGCGGCCATCGCGGTCCGGCGGCGATAGACATGGTGGAAGCCGGCGAACGCGAACCAGGCCTCGTCCCACAGGAACACCAGGTCCGGTTTGATCGACAGGCACTCTTCCATGACCCGCTCGACGTCGTAGACGATGCCGTCGAAGGTGCAATTGGTCAGCGCGATCATCTTGACGTCGGCCAGCCGTCCGGCCCGGCGGTAGTCCAGCAGCATCGCCTTGATGCTGGCCAGCGGGACGGCGCCGTAGAAGGAGTATTCGTGCAGAGGGTAGGCATCCAGGTACGCGACCTGGGCGCCGGCAAGCATGAGCGCGTAGTGGTGTGACTTATGGCAGTTGCGGTCGACCAGGACCACATCGCCGGGGGCCACGATCGACTGGTGGACGATCTTGTTCGCCGTTGACGTGCCGTTGGTGACAAAAAACGACTTCTGCGCCCCGAACGCGCGGGCCGCCAGCATCTGGGCCTCCTTGATGGACCCGTGCGGGTCAAGCAGCGAGTCCAGACCTCCGGAGGTTGCCGAGGTCTCTGCCAGGAGCAGGTTGAGGCCGTAGAACTCGCCCATGTCCTTGATCCATTTGGAGTTCACCACAGACCCGCCGCGGGAGACTGGCAGCGCGTGGAAGACGCCCGCGGGTTTTCTGCTGTAGTACTGAAGGGCGGTAAAGAACGGCGTGTCGTAACGGTCCGCCACTCCGCGCAACAGCGACAGGTGCAGCTCCAGGCTGTCCTCCCGGCGGAAGATTCGGCTGAACCTTCGGGTCAGTGACCCGGCGAGCTGCTCGATAGAGACGCCCGCGACTAGGTAGAGATCGAGCTCGGGCCGCAGCTGCGCGATCTTGTCCGCCAGGCCAAGGATCCGCTCGATGGGCCGCAACGGGGCAAGGTCCTCTTCGGCGAATCCGGCAAGGAAGTCGCGCAGGTCATGGCCCAGCCGCTGTCGCGTGGTGGATCCGAACCCCGGCCGAAGAACACAGGCCTGAATGTCGGGATTCAACAACACCGCCACGAGCGCGTCCTCAAAGCTCGAGACTATGGTCAGTTCGTAGATGAACGCATCGGCAGGCCTGCGCTGGCGGAGCATCTCGGCTTGGAGGGCGTCCCGATCCGTAGCGGACATGTCATCGACGATGAGGACCTCGAATCTCGGCCGAACCTCCGCCGGGGCCTGCGCGGCCGGCAGCTCGGCACCGGGGGTATCCCTCTCGAAAGAGGATTCCCGCTCCTCAGCACCGGGGCTCAATCTCGCGAAACTGCGGATAACGGGTTCAATGAGTTCAAGCGCCCTGCGGTAGTCCCCGGCGTCGATGCGCTGGCGCAGCTGGGTGACATGCCGGTGCCCAGGGAACGCCCAATACATCTCGATCGCCTCCAGCAGTTGGAGCAGCCGCCTGATCTCACGCGGGAGGCCGTTCACCGAAGCCTCTGGTTCATCGGCAGCAGCCAACTGCTTGGTGGCGTAGCCCAGGAACTCCCACGCATCGCTGCGCAGCCGCCACACGCTGCTGGGTATCCCGATGAATGGCTCAGTTGCCGCGACCGTCGCCGTCACAACTTCGTTCAAGCCTTCATCCACGACGACGGGAAGGTCCGCTGTGCGGCCGTGGAAATCGTCGCTCGGTCCATGCACCGGCCGGTCTGCGGGTTGCATGATTCTTCCCTGACCTGGCTCCCCTGTTCGAGGTGGTTGTCTAGGAAATCAGGGGTTGGGCCCTGAGGCATGGTTCTCCTTCCTTGTCTGCCCATGTGCGCCATGCGCACTAGTGGGTGTTGTTGCTGAGCGGGGGATTATGCACACCTCGAAGCACCACAGCCGGAGACTTGGAAAGTCGCTGGCTGGTGCTAATGGCGCAGGGGCTGCCGGTCCTCGAAATGGAATCAGTCCAGTGTCGGCTGCTCGTGGACGTTCGTACCAGGCCGTCCACACATTCATGAAAGATCGAGACTGAAGAGCCGGCTAGACCTTCGAAGAGTCGCCATCGTTGCTGTCAGGACGTTGGCTATCAGGCTTCTCGTCTAGAAGCTCCAGCCGGAACGGCGACGGAACGGCCGTCAGCGGAACCCGCCCTAGCCGATGAGTGCCAGCACCGCTCGGGCCGTCACCACTCCGCCGGCTTCGGCGCGGAGGCCGGTTACAGTTCCGTCGCGGTGGGCGGAGACCTGGGTTTCCATCTTCATCGCCTCCAAAACAACCACCGGATCCCCTGCCGAGACCTCGGCGCCGGGCTCGACGAGCCACTTGACCACGGTCCCGGCCATGCCGGCGCGGAGTTCGCGAGGGTCGGCGTCTCCGTCGGCATGCGTGGCGCCGTCGGACTCTGAGGCTGCTGTCACTCCGGCGGGCAGGGTCCCGCCGGAGCGGGCCCAGCCGTCCAGCAGGTCCGCCGGCAGGCCGACCGCCATCCGGCGGCCGTCCAGCTCGACGGTGATGGTGCGGCGTGCGCCGTCGGGCGCGGTGGTGCTGAAGCGCGGGTCGGCGGCGATGGTGTCCGCGAAGTCGGTTTCGATCCAGCGGGTGTGGATGCCGAGGCCGGTTTCGGAGGTGAAGTCCGGGGAT
>NZ_JBVAYZ010000011.1:0-111988 GCF_055412865.1 Pseudarthrobacter ribosi
TGCCCGCTACGCCGTCGGCGACCACCCCGGCGCCCGCACCGCCGCCGCCGGTGGTAAAGCCCGCGCCGCCGCCGCCGGTCGTCAAGCCCGCGCCGCCGGTCGTCAAGCCCGCGCCACCTGTGGTGGCTCCGCCGCCTCCGCCGCCGGCGCCCACCGCGGAACCTGCACCGCCCGCGCCCACCGTGACCGCTGAACCGTCGGCGACCACGGACCCGTCACCGAGCCCTGGCCTGTAGACGGCACCAATCCAGACCTCCACGCGTTGGTATCGAATGACAGTCGTGACCACTTCCGGAACACCGCTCCGGACACGAACTGCCTGACCCACGTCGCGAGGAACCTTCCAATGACCGCTCCCCACAGCATTCCGCTCACCCTCATCGACGGCACTGACACCGATTTTGGCCGCTTCAAGGGGGAGGTGGTGCTGGTCGTGAACGTTGCTTCACAGTGCGGATTCACGCCGCAATACGCCGGCTTGGAGGCGCTGCATAACAAGTTCCGCGGGCAGGGCTTCCAGGTGCTCGGTGTGCCCTGCAACCAGTTCGCAGGCCAGGAACCCGCCGCCGACGACGAGATCGCTGAATTCTGCGAACGGAATTTTGGCGTGACCTTCCCGCTCACCACCAAAGCCGACGTCCGCGGCAAGAACCAGCACCCGCTCTACGCCGAGCTCACCCAATTCAAGAACAGCTTTCTGCCGGGACTGGTGAAATGGAATTTTGAGAAGTTCCTGGTGAACCGCGACGGCGACGTGGTGGCGCGCTTCGCCCCCACCGTGGAGCCGGACTCGCCAGAGATTATTGAAGCGGTACAGTCCGCCCTTAGCTGAGAGCCGGCTCCCAGAGCACAAGGGGACAACGGCCCCTATCCCTAAGTATGCTTACCGCCTAGACTGGCCGGACCTTCCAAAAACCGGGCACACGCACGGCGCAGACGCGCGTGTGTGAGCTGGCGGTACTGCCGTCACATGCCCGGGGACGGTGCATCAGCACGCTTCGTGAATCACAACTGGACGCTCATATTGGGGGTCCGTGAAACCAGGAGGAAAGTGATGACAGGGAACAAAGCCGTTGCCTACAAGGGGCCGGGCAAGGTCGAACTGATCGACATTGACTACCCCACCTTCGAACTCAAAGACGGCCCCGGGGTCAACCCCGCCAACGTGGGCCGTCCGGTGCGCCACGGCGTAATCCTGAAAACCGTTGCCACGAACATTTGCGGCTCCGACCAGCACATGGTCCGGGGCCGCACCACAGCCCCCTCGGACCTGGTGCTGGGCCACGAAATCACCGGCGAAGTCGTGGAAGTTGGACCGGACGTCGAATTCATCAAGGTGGGAGACATCTGCTCGGTCCCCTTCAACATCGCCTGCGGCCGCTGCCGCAACTGCAAGGAGCGGAAGACGGGCATCTGCCTCAACGTCAACCCCGCCCGCCCGGGTGCCGCCTACGGGTACGTGGACATGGGAGGCTGGGTCGGCGGCCAGGCCAACTATGTCCTGGTGCCGTACGCGGACTGGAACCTGCTGAAGTTCCCGGACAAGGATCAGGCCCTCGAGAAGATGATGGACCTGACGATGCTGTCAGATATTTTCCCGACCGGCTTCCACGGCGCCGTCACCGCCGGCGTGGGCGTTGGCTCGACGGTCTACATCGCGGGGGCCGGTCCTGTCGGGCTGGCCGCGGCCACCAGCGCGCAGCTGCTGGGCGCCGCCGTCGTGATTGTCGGCGACCTGAACGCCGGGCGGCTGGCGCAGGCGCGCAGCTTCGGCTGCGAGACCGTTGACTTGTCCGAGGGCGGGCCCGCCGAGCAGATCGAGCAGATCCTCGGCGTACCCGAAGTCGACTGCGGTGTCGACGCCGTCGGGTTCGAAGCCCGGGGGCACGGCCACGACGCCAAGGAAGCTCCGGCAACGGTACTCAACTCACTGATGGAGATCACGGCCGCCGGCGGTGCGCTGGGTATTCCGGGACTCTACGTCACCGGGGACCCGGGCGGCATCGACGAGGCTGCCAAGAAGGGCGCTCTCTCGCTCAGCCTCGGTACCGGCTGGGCCAAGTCGCTGAGCTTCACCACCGGCCAGTGTCCGGTGATGAAGTACAACCGCCAGCTGATGATGGCGATCCTGCATGACAAGGTCCACATCGCCAAGAACGTCAACGCGAAGGCGATCTCGCTGGAGGAGGCACCAAAGGGCTACGCGGAGTTCGACGCCGGCGCCGCCACGAAGTACGTGCTGAATCCGAACGGATACCTGAGCTAACCGTACGGAAGCCGAGTAGTGATAATCCGGCGGGCACAGCCGGCCCTGACCAGGGCAGGTATGTGTCCGCCGGATTACTCGGTTATTGCCTCTTTTCGAACATGCCTACTGGAGTTTGCACATTGTTGGCCGAATGTCTGGTTGGATAGATATTACTGAGAGGGACGCTGGAGGCAACCGCTTCCACCCAACCAGGAAGGTAGCAATGGAGCTCATCGAGGCCGAGCACCCCCGGCCACGTCATTTTTTACTCCATCTGAGTGACCCCCACCTGCTGGGAGGTTCGGCACCATTGCATGGTGTGGTCGACAGCGACGCCCTTCTTCAACAACTCTTCGACGAAGTCCGGGCTTCCGGTGCCCGCCCCGAAGCCGTGATTTTCACCGGCGACCTCGCCGACCGGGGAGAACCCGAGGCCTATGCCAAGTTGCGGGCCATCGTGGAGCCGGCCTGCAGGGCCATGGGCGCAAAAGTCATCTGGGCGATGGGCAACCACGACAACCGTGCCCACTTCCGCACCGGCCTGCTGGACCTGCCGGCCGACGACGCCCCCGTGGACCACACGTACTACATCAACGGGCTGCGGATCATCACCCTCGACACCTCAGTCCCCGGCTTCCACCACGGTGAGCTGAGCCCCGACCAGCTGGAGTGGCTCGCGGCCGAGCTCGCCACTCCCGCCCCGGACGGAACCATCCTTGCCCTGCACCATCCGCCGGTGCCCTCGGTCCTGGATCTCGCCGTCCTCGTGGAGCTTCGGAACCAGACGGCACTGGCCGGGGTTCTGCGGAACTCCGACGTCCGGTCGATTTTGGGCGGCCACCTGCACTATTCGACGACGGCGACCTTCGCGGGGATCCCGGTCTCCGTGGCGTCGGCAACCTGCTACACGCAGGACCTCAACGTTCCGGTCGGCGGAACCCGCGGACGCGATGGCGGACAGGCCTTCAACCTGGTCCACGTCTACGAGCACACGATCGTGCACTCCGTGGTCCTCCTCGGCGACACCCCGGCAGTCGGCGAACTCGTCTCGGCCGCGGAAGCCCAGCGGCGGATCGCCGCGGCTGGGATCCGCATCCCGGTCAAGGCGAAGCTCGAAGACCCGGCCAGGACGCCCGGCAACCGCCGGCTGACCGCCAGCAACTAACCCCTACTTCTCCCAGGGAGCCTTGATGGGGTAGTACTTCTCCAGGAAGTCCGTCACGAGTTCGGCCCGTTCCTCGGCCGGGACCTCCGGGAAGCTGCCGTCGTTGAGGCAGAAGAAGTCCATGTTCCGCTTGGCGAGCAGCTTGGGCAGGTAGTTGAGCCCTGCCCGTGCGGTGGTGTCCACGTAGCGCACCTTGGCCGCCGTCTGGGTGACGGCTCGGCCGGTGAGCAGCGCGTAGTAGTGGTAGAACGAGTTGGTCACCGAGATGTTGTCCGCGGCGCGGAACGTACTGGCCGCCGTCTTGGCGAATTCCGCCGGAAACTCCTGCTCCATCCGGGCGACAACGCTGCGCCGGAGCGGCGCGGCCGTGTGCTCCAGGTGCCGGGTGGTGATCCGGCCGAAGCGGTCCCAGAGCAGCTTCCGGTTCACCCGGGCTGCGTTCTCGAACCCGCTGCGCTCCGTGTCGTTGTCCCCGAGCCCGATCCGGGTTTCCGCCTCGATGAACTTGGTGATGCCGCCGGGTGTGAAGAACAGGTCCGGTCCGACGGCGCGGCCGAAGAACATATCGTCATTTGAGTACAGGAAGTGCTCGGACAGGCCGTCGATGTGGTGGAGCTGGCACTCCACTGCCTGCGAGTTGTGCGTGGGCAGCACGGCGGGGTCCGCGAAGAACTCCTCGCTGCGGACGATCGTGACACTCGGGTGGTCCGCCAGCCAGGCGGGCGCAGAGGAGTCCGTGGCGATGAAGATGCGGCGGATCCAGGGTGCGAACATGTAAACCGAGCGCAGTGCATACTTGAGTTCGTCAATCTGGCGGAAGCGGGCCTCGTGGTCGTCGCCTTCGCCCACGACAACGCCGGCCATCCGTGCGCGCCGTGCCGCAATGTACTCCGGGGAGCTGCCGTCGACCCAGGAAAACACGAGATCGATGTCGAAGCTGATGTCACTGGCGTGGTCCGCGAACATGTTCTCGATGGTGGGCCAGGTGTGGCCGTACCGCTCCACCGTGCCGCGGACGGCGTCCTGGGCCAGCATCGTCCTGCGGGTCAGCGAGTTCTCGATCGGGAGGATCAGCTCGTCCTCTTCGAAGCTCCACAGTTCCAGCTGCACCCCGGCCGAGGCGCCGAACTCGAAGCCGCCTTCCGGTTCGACCCGGGGACGGTACAGCCGGAAGATCCGCGACTGCCGGTTCGGGGAAAGCTCGCCGTCGGCGACCAGCACCGAGGACTTCTTCTTGGCGTCGACGCTCATCGAGTAGAAGGGCTCATCGTGGCAGGCCTCCACAAGCGCGTCCCGGAGTTCCTTGCGGTCCTTCCAGTCCACGGCGATGACGGGCCGGTGGTTGTTGCCGCGGACCAGAAGGTAGTCAAGGCCGGCGCCGTCCAGCACCGAGCGGATAAACATCAGGTCCTCGACCATGGCCTGGTACGGCGTGCGGTTCTCGTTGATCAGTCCGTACCGGCCCCGGCGGCGCACCACGTCCTGGCGCGCCCGGAATCTCGCGACGGCAGCCGCGGAGGTGACCTCATCATGGGCGTCTACCGATGCCTGGCTGCCGTAATAGATCTCGTCCTGGACCAATGCGTCTGTAATTTCGGTTCTCCGTGATTGTTTGCGTGAATGTGTCCCTACTTGCATGATAACGTCCGCCCCAAAATCGACCCGAATTTCCGCGGCTGAAACGCCGCCAGTGTGGGCCACAACAGCCCCGTCCGCCCCCGGAACCCTGGGTCCGGGGGTGCCGCAGTCCGCCGGTTCAGCCCAGCAGGGCCCGGCGCCAGCTGCGCAGGAAAGCCGCCCCGGCGGCGTCGTGGATTACGTCCTCGCCAAGCCCCAGATCCGCCGCGGTGAGCACGTCGTACGGTTTCACCGGGACGCCGTCGGCGGGCCGGACGTCGACGTGTTTCACCGGGTGGTCGTTGTGGTGCAGCCAGTCGGCCATGGCGTAGTCGGTGCGCGAATCGCCCACCGTGCGCCAGGCCTGCGGGGTGACGCCCTGCGCCGCCAGCAGTTCCACGGCCCGGCTTGCGCCGAGGTCCTTGCCGAGCCGGACCGACTCGATGTCGGTGGAGATGATGGTCGGATCCACCCGGTAATCGATCCGGTCATCGGAATCCGGGGCATGGTGGTCCAGCCGCACCACGCCGAGACCGTGCCGGCCCATCAGCTCCATGGCATCGGCGTCGAACAGTTGCTGCTCGGCGCGGTAGTCGGAGTTCTCGACGGCGATGTGCTGCTCCACGGAGACCATGGCCAGTTTGGTCTCGTCGAAGAACATGTGACTGGCATAATCCTCGACCACCAGACGCCGGACGTCGTCGCCAAAGGTCCGCGGGATGGCCAGATCGTGATCGACGTGGACCGGCCCGGGCCCTGCGGAGGTATAGCTGAACCAGACGGCGCCCTTCTCGCACACGGCATGAATGAGGGTGTCGGCCGGCATTCCGGCGGCGATCATCGGTTCCATCACCTGTTCGCGGATAAACGCAGCCGATCGGCCGGTGTTGAAGACTATCGGGATCCCCGCCGCGGCCAGCGCCAGCAGGTCCGCGATGATCACGGGCTGTACCGCACGGGTTACGGGGCTCGCCACGGGACCGTCGACGTCGAGCAACAGCGCCAGCGGAGGAGCCGACGGCGAGAGGGAAGCTGAGGTCTCGAGGATTGTCATGGCCCCATTCTCCCAGCAGCCGGGCGTCTTTGCATGTGTTGTGGACCGTAACGCCGCAAAGGTGTTGACTGTGACAGCCAGGGGCGGACGGTGTGACAAATGGTTACTGTTTGGCCACAACCTCCCGGCACCGGGCGTCGTGGATTCCTTTGGCCGTCCAAGTTCCTTAGTCTTGCAAGGTGATATTCAAAGCCGTGGGCGAGGGACGCCCGTACCCCGACCATGGTTACAGCACGCCCAAAGAGTGGGCGGCGCTGCCGCCGCGGCCCGTCCGGCTCGATGAGCTGGTGACCACCAAGCGCACGCTCGACCTCGAGGCGCTGCTGGCAGAGGACTCGACGTTCTTCGGCGATCTGTTCCCGCACGTGGTGGAGTACCGCGGCGTCCTGTACCTTGAGGACGGCCTGCACCGCGCCGTCCGGACCGCGCTGCACCAGCGCACAGCGATCCACGCCCGTGTGCTGGTGATAAGTGGCTAGAAAGCCGAAGGACGTCAGAGCCCTGAACGGACATCAGGTCGTTACCGGCTCGGATCTGCGGGCCACCTTCGTGAAGGATGAGGAACTGCACAAGAATCCCGTCAGGATGCGACGACGCGTCCTGCACGGGGTCGTGCTCGTGCTGCTCGTCGGGCTGGTGGCCGCCGCGATTGTGGTTGCGCTGGCGATCATGAACGGCCAGATCAAGATTCCGACGGCGGAGCGCAGCCAGGCCGCCGCGTCCGTCTGCCCGGAAGCGCGCTTCGACTACATGCCGCCGGAGACGATCAACCTCAACGTCTTCAACTCGACCTCCCGCCCGGGCCTGGCCCGCTCCGTGGCCGACGAGTTCGCGGCGCGCAAGTTCATTGTCGGGACCGTTGCCAATACGACGTCGAGCTACCGCGGCGTGGCGTTGGTCGTTTCGGGCGCCGCGGGCCAGTCCGCGGCGTTCAGTGTGCAGCGGAACCTGCCGGGTTCGGACTACTTCCAGGACGGCCGGACGGACCCGAGCGTGGACGTCATCCTCACCGGAGACTATAAGGAACTGGCGAAGCCGGAACTGGTCGACCAGACGCCGGGGCAACTCAGCTGCCCGCGCGAGGACCGGCGGATCGTGGACGAATCCGGGTCGCCCGTGACGCCGACGCCGCCGGCCGGGTAGCGCGGGGAACCGGGCCGGACCTCAGGAGGAAACGCGGAGGGGCCGGCCGTCGTCGTCGAACCGGGCCCCGGCGCCGAGCTGGACGAACCGCACGGTCCGGGCAACCCGGGCTTCCCCCTCGGCGTCCTGGCCGGCGCCGTCACCGCGGGCGGCGCTGGAGGACAGGGTGCCGTGGATGAGCTGCGCGAGCTGGGTGATGTCCGAGTCCGGCAGGTAGCCCTGGGCGACGCCGTCCCGGAGGATGCCCTGCAGGAGCACGCTGAGCTCCCCGACGTGGTCAGCCAGCTTCGCGAACGACGCCGGCGAGAGCACAGCTCCCATCGCGGGGCCCGGCGGCAGGTGCCGACGGCTGAGGTCCTCGACCTGGGTGCGGACGTACAGGGCGAGGCGGTCCACCGGGTTCTCCAGCGCAGCCAGGGATCCGCGCAGGTCGATCAGGAAACGCTCGGTTTCGTCCAGCGCATAAGCGATCAGAAGCTCTTCGATGTCCGCGTAGTAGTTGTACACGGCGGTCCGGCCGATCCGGGCGTGGCGTGCGACGTCGGTCATGGTCAGTCCCGGGAGGCCATGCGTGAAGAGGAGCTCGCCGAAGGCAGTCAGGATGCGGTGCTGGGTTTCGGCTCGTTGGGCGGCGTTGCTCGCGGCCGAAATCCTAGGCATACGGACACTTTAGCGCGATCTGTCAGTAAACCGGCGCTCATTGCCTGAAGGGCTGGGGCGACGGACTCAGGAGGCGTCCAAGTGGGTTGCCTCCGCCTATGCGATGCGGTGCTCCGTGAATACACCGGGGCGAAGGCGGGAGGGATCACCAGCGCGCCCAGCCCTCCCGGCGCAGCACAGCGGCAGGGATGGCCCGCGCATGCGAAGGCCCTGCGGAGCGCTGGCGTGCGGGGTCCCTGGGTCAGGGTTTGGCGTAGTCGGCGAATCCCTGCCAGTCGATCACGACACAGGGTTCGTCTCCCAATACCCAGGCATCGTGTCCGGGGGCCATCGTGGCGAAGTCACCCGGCCCGTACTCCATTTCTTCGCCGTCGTTCATGACCACCTTCATTCGACCGGAGATGAAATACGCCATGTGCGAGGCCTGACAGCTCTCCGTTTTGGCGATCGGTTTGACGTGCTCGGACCAGCGCCATCCAGGCAGGAACGTGGCGCGGCCCACGCCGCCCTGTTCCAGGTTGACGAGTTGAAGTTGGCCCTTACCACCTTCGAAGGGGCGCGTCTCCTCGGGCGAATCGAGGCTTTTACGGACTAAACCTGGCATCTTGACCTCCTAGGGTCGGTACCGCTTGTTGTTGTGGTTACGCTCCGGCAACTACACGCTGGCAGTGTCGGCCCGCTCGGATTGCGGGCGGATTACAGCTGCCGGCGCCCGTCCAGAAGGGCTGGCAAACACACTGACCTGCCGTGATGATATATAGACCCCCAGAGCCCCTTTTGCCTAGAGCACACTGGTTGCCGATTCGGCTGCGCTTGCGGTTGGCCGCGACACATTCCCGAAAGCTCACCAGCCACTGGCGCAGATGCCTACTCGCCGTTGCCGGGCCTGGCCTCATGGGGCGAAAAATCCATGGCTAGATGCGGAAAGAATAGGCCCGCGATCAGTCAACTCCGGTCCTAGGTGGCGCAGCCCTCCGGGCCGCAGGCGTCCGCGGTTCCCCGGGCGTCCGGGCCGCCGTCGGCGCCGACCATTTCCAGCGGGCGGCTGTCCCGCCACGCCTGCTCGAGGGCGGCGGTGAAGGTCTCGGCGGGCTGGGCGCCGGAGAGCCCGAATTTCCGGTCGATCACGAAGAACGGGACGCCGGTGACGCCCAGGGCGCGGCCTTCCTCGAAATCCAGCCGGACGTCGTCGGCGTATTTGTCGGTGGTGAACAGTTCCTCCAGCTCGGCAGCCGCGATCCCCAGGTCCAGCCCCAACGAGGTCAGGTAGCCCCGGCTGCCGATGTCCAGACCCCGCTCGAAGTGGTCGCTGAGCAGGCGTTCCTTGGCGGCGTCCTGCTGCCCGTGCGCGGCGGCGAGGTGGATCAGCCGGTGGGCCGTGAAGCTGTTGGCGACCACGACATCGTCGAATCGGTAGTTGAGGCCCTCGCCTCTGGCCTGCTCCGCCACGTGCGCGAACATCCCGGCGACCTGGGCCGGGGCCAGGCCCTTGCGGGTGCTCAGGTAGTCCAGTTCGGTGCCGTCGTAGTGGTCTGGCAGCGACGGGTCCAGCTGGTAGCTGCGCCACGTCACCTTCACAGCCTCGCGGTGCGGGAAGGCCGCCAGTGCGGTTTCAAAGCGGCGTTTGCCGATGTAGCACCAGGGGCAGGCGACGTCGGACCAGATCTCAATCTTCATGCTCGCCACAACCCCGGCGCGGGCGGCTCCATTCCCCGGCGGACTGTCGGCTTGGTCACGGGCGCGTCAGGCCTGGGGGCGGCCCCGAACTGCGAGCACAGGCCCGCTCTCCCTAGGTGACCCGGCGTTCCATGACGAAGTCGTGCTCTACGGTGTTCCCGAGCGTGAAGGACTTGGTGCCGACTTGGCGGAAGCCGGACTTCTCGTAGAACCGGACGGCCCGGGCGTTCTGGCTGTTCACGCCGAGCCAGAGCCCGCGGGCGCCGGCACCCGCGGCGGCGGCGATGCTGGCGTGCATCAGTTCGGCCGCGGCGCCCAGCCCGTGATGGTCGGGGTGGACGTAGCACTTGCTGAGTTCGGTGCACGGCAGTTCGCTCAGGACCGCGGCCACGTCCGGGTCGCTGGCGGGGCGCGCCACCAGGAGGCTGTAGCCGCGAAGATCGCCGTCGGCGTCGATTACCAGGACGGTGACGTCCGGGTCGGCCAGATAGGCGAGGAAGTGGGTCTCGCTGAGCGTGTTGGCCAGGTGTGCCGCGATGTCCTCCGGCCGGGACTCTGGCGGACACGCGAGCGGGAAGGTCACGGCCGCCAGCGCGGCCAGCCTGCCGGCGTCGTCCGCGGTTGCTTGTCGGATCACGTGAGTCACAGTGGAATCTCCCGGGACAGGCTGCGCAGGAAAGCCAGACCGCTTTCAGCCAGGTCGTCTTGGCTCGGGGCCAGTGGCCGCCAGATCGACGCAGCGACGGCAATGGCGGCATTTTCGCCGGTGAAACTCTCAATGTCGAGCGGTCCCGCGTAGCCGACTTCATCCAGGACCTGCAGGAAGCCCGTCCAGTCGGTTTGGTCCCCGCCGGGAGCTCCCCGGTCGTTGCCGCAGACCTGCACATGCACCAAATGCTCTCCGGCGGCCCGGACCGCGGCAGCCACCGAACGCTCCTCGATGTGGAGGTGGTAACTGTCCAGCGCGAGGCCGACGCCATTCCCGAGCAGCGGACCAAGCGCCTCAAGTGCCTGTTCCACCGTGTTAATCAGCGATGTTTCATACCTGTTCAGGGGTTCGATGCCCAGCACCACTCCCGCCTCCTCGGCCCGGGCGGCGACCGGCCGGAGGTTTCGGCGCAGCTCCGCGTAGGCGTCCCGTCGTTCTTCCCGCGACATCCGCCACACCCGTCCGGTCCGGGCGTAGAAGGGTCCACAGACAGTCGGCGAACCGATGCTGCCGGCCATGGTGATGCAGGCGGTCAGGTAGGCCTGGGTCCTTTCTACGGAAGCCGGATCCGCAGCCACCAGGTCCCGCCCCGGCGCCATGGC
Source organism: Pseudarthrobacter ribosi (assembly GCF_055412865.1). Lineage (NCBI taxonomy): Bacteria > Bacillati > Actinomycetota > Actinomycetes > Micrococcales > Micrococcaceae > Pseudarthrobacter > Pseudarthrobacter ribosi. The sequence continues at coordinate 10,876 of NZ_JBVAYZ010000011.1, forward strand.
CCCCACGACGAAAGGCTTCAGCCCGGTTCCCGCGAGGGCTTCCAGCACCGTTCCGGAAGAGAAGTCGCCCGCGTTTTCCAGCGGGAGTTCGACGGCGTCAAACCCCAGGGCGGCGATTTTCGCCAACAATCCGGGGAGGCTGGAATCGGTCAGGGGGGATTCCCAGACCCAGGTGCTGATTCCGATCAGACGCGCCAAGCTGCCTTCTTCCTTCTGTTAGTCCTGCCACCGGATCCGGACGAGGCGGTCCCGCGGGGTGAGGGAACTCCGGGGGACCGCCGCGCCGCGTCAGGGAATCTGCCGCTGCTGCCACACCTCCGGGTAGCCGTCCAGATTCTCGCCGCCGAACTTGGCGTAGTGCCCGCCCGGCATGCCCTCGTTACGCTGCAGCCACTCGTCCAGTTCGTCTACCAGGATGGGCTCCTGCGGCAGAACCCATTCGGCCGGAATCTGTTCGCCCTTGAAGATCTTTTCCAGGGCCAGCAGCGGGGTCCGCCACTGGAAGTTGGAATAGACCGGCGCCATCGCGTCGATCCCGGTCTGCTTCCACTTGGACAGGAAGCTCATTTCATCCTCGCCCGTCATCACGGGCAGGGGCTTGCCGGCATCCTCGAAGGCCTCGAGGGCAGCCACCGCACCGTCGCCGGCGTCCATCCAGACGCCCTTGACGTCACCTGTGGCCAGTTCATCGGAGATGATCTTCTTGATCTCGGTGGGATCAGCGCCGGTGAAATAGTCCTTGGCCTGGATTCCCTTTTCCTCGAAGATCTTCTTGGCCGCCGCCCAGCGGTGCTCCAGCACATCGACACCCGGGAGGATGCGAAGGGCCACCACCTTGTCCCCGGACTGAAGCTTCTCACTCAGGAACGTTGCAGTGTCGATACCCCAGGCGAACCCGCCGATCGGGTGGATGAACGTGGTGGCGCATTTAGTCTCCACCCCGCGGTCAAACACCACCACGGGCTTGCCTGTCTGGCAGGCACGTTCGACGGCCTGGGTGAGGGCTGCGGTGGAGTTGGGCGAAATGACGAACGCACCGCAGTTGCCCTCGGCGATGAAGTAGTCAATGTCCGCAATTTGGGTGTTGTCGTTGTCCTTGGCATCCCGGGTTTCCATTTCGGAAATGACCCCGGCGCCCTGCAGTGCCTTGAGCTGCTGGTTCATGGTGATCCAGCCGGTCTGCCGCCAGGGGTTGGAGATGGAGGCGTTGGCGAAGCAGACCTTTTGCGGTCCCTGGGCCGCGAACTTGGACGTGTCCGTCATCGCGCCGGCGATGTACTGGAGGTAGGGCTGCTCCGGGTCGCCTTCGAACGTTGCGGAGCGCTGCTGGTTTTGGGTGTCGTAGAGCGCCTGGTCGAACCATTCCTGGCTTGCCGGGCTGCTGGCCGCCGCCGAACCGGTGCCGGCTGCCGTCGTTTGGGTGACGGACGGATCGGTGGTGGTGCATGCGGTCAGGGCCACCAGCGGCAATGCTGCGGCAAGGGCGATCGCGCGGACAGAGTTATTGCGCATCAGACTCTTTCTCCTCCTTGTTCGGTGCCCTCGGCGGGCGGTGGTGCTGCGGCCAACTGGTGCTGTTCGTCATGGGCAGCGGAACTCGCTCCTTTGCGCTTGCGCTGCCAGGACTGGGATGCTGCGGCCACAGCGATGATGATGATGGCCCCTTGGACCGTGTCCCGCCACGTCGCCGGGACACCCATGAAGTTCAGGAGGGTGAATAACGACTCGAGGGCGAACGCGCCGGCCGCGGCGGACAGGACCCAGCCGCGTCCGCCGCCCAGCACAACACCACCGAGAACAACGGCGGTGATTGCCGTGAACTCGTACCCGCGTCCCACCGACGGATGCACGCCCGCATAGCCCACGAGCAGGATGCCAGCCACAGTGGCCGACAGCGATGAAATCATAAAGGCGCGCGTGCGGACCCACCAGACCCGCGAGCCGGCCAGTGCGGCCGCCGCAGGATTGTCCCCGACCGCGATGAGCATGCGGCCGAAGGGGCGGCGCATCAGTATGAACGCCGCGACCGCCATAGCGGTCAGGATCATGACCGGGTAGGGAATGATGTCCAGGACCGGAACGTCCTGGATGCCCCCGCGTCCGATCTGCCGGAAGCTGTCCGCAGGGTTGCCCTGGGCCGCGCCGCCGGTCCAGTAGAGGACCAGTCCGAGCAGCGCCAGCATCATGCCCAGCGTGACAATGAAACTCGGGACCTGCAGCAGGGTGGTGATCAGGCCGTTTACCAGCCCGATGAACGCGCCCAGCACAAGCATCAGGACGAGCACGGGGATCACCTTGGAATCGTCCTTCCCGATCAGGTTGCCGGCAACGATGACCTGCATCGTCACGACGGAGCCCATCGACAGGTCGAATTCCCCGCCGACAATGACGAAGTACTGGCCGATGGCGGCGATGGCAATGGGGGCAGTCCTGCCTACGAACCGGATGAAGGAGCTCGGTTCCCCGAAGGACGGGTTCAATACAATGATGGCCGCCAGGAGCCCGATCAGCAGGATGAAGACGGCGCCACCGGGGGTGCGCAGCGCGCGCAGGAGCCGCTCGGAACGGCTGGCGCGGTTTTGCCTGAGAATCGCGCTGCGCTCGGAGTTCAGTGCTGTACTCATGGCCCCTCCACCGGCACGGGCTGGGCAGCGGGCGTTTCCGCGGAACCTTTCGCCGGGAACCGTTCCGGTCTGCTGACGATCCGGCGCCGGGCATAGACGGCGACGGCGGCGACGATGACCACGCCCCTGACCACGTCCTTCAGGAACGGGTTGACCTGCATGACGGACATGATGTTGTCCAGCATGGCAAAGATCAGCACACCGCCAAGGGTGCCGGTGATGGTCCCCTTGCCGCCGGAGAGCAACGTCCCGCCGAGCACAACAGCTGCGATGGAAAGCAGATCGTAGCCGCCCTGGGAACCCACGGTGGGGCTGCCCACGCCCAGCCGGCTGGCCAGGAGCAGCCCTGCCATCCCTGCCAGTACTGAACAGATGACGTGCGCCGTGATGACCGGCACGTCAACGCGGATTCCGGAGGTACGGGCCACGGCGATGTCGCCGCCGACCGCGTACAGATGGTGCCCGACGCGTGTGCGGTGCAGGAGCAGCATCGCCAGGCCCGCGCAAGCCAGCATGATGATCGTGGAGATCGGAACGGGGCCGAGCCCAGTGGCTCCGACGAGGCGGAACTCCAGCGGTGTCTGCCCGAAGCTGCCCTTGAAGCTGGTGGCGAGGTAGCCGCTGATAATCAGGCCGACGCCCAGTGTGGCGATGAATCCGTGCACGTTCAGGCGGGAAACGATAAGCCCGTTCGCGAGCCCAATGACGGCAGCCGCCCCCAGCGTCAGCAGGACTGCGGACAGGACGTTGTTTGGGTTGTTGGCCATCACCCCGGCGGCGATGAGGCTGGCCAGGCTGGTGACGTAGGGAACTGACAGATCCAGGCTGCCTGCCAGGATGACCAGTGTCTGGCCGATCGCGATGAAGCCCAGGACGCTGGTTCCGGTCAGGATGCTGGAGATGTTGCCCGGGCTGAAAAAACTCCGCCCGACGGAGTTCACCAGCAGCGCACCCAGAATGAGTGTCACTAGCGCCACGAGGTACACGATCTGGGTGGAGGACAGTCTCTGGAAAAATCCTTCTCGCTGTTTCATGCCTCTCCTTCGGGTGCCGTCCTGGCGCCGGTTCCCAGCTGGAGGATGGCCTCTTCTGACGTTCCGGCGGGCAGTTCACCGACGAGCCGGCCATCGCGCATCACCAGAATCCGGTCGGACATGCCGATCACTTCCGGGAGCTCGCTGGACACCATCAGGATGGCCTTCCCCTCCGCTGCTAGCTGGCGCATCAGCCGGTACACGGCCACCTTGGCTCCCACGTCGATGCCACGGGTGGGTTCGTCCAGCAGGACCAGCCGGGGGCGGATAGCCAGCCACTTGGCGAGGACCACTTTTTGTTGGTTGCCGCCCGACAGGTATTGCACCTCCTGGTCGAGGTCACGGGCTATGACTTCCAGGGAGGAGAACACGCCCGGGATTTCGGTCCTGACGGCTCCTGTCCGGCGCGGGAAAACGGACCGGATCACGCTGAGAGCGTTGTCCAGGATGGACTGGTTAAGACTCAGTCCCTCGGCCTTGCGGTCCTCTGTGATCAGCGCCATCCGCGCCCGGACGCCCTGCCGCGGTGATTTGGGCAGCAACTCGGCGCCGGCCATTTTCATCGTCCCGCGGGTGAAAGGTGCTGCGCCAAAGATGCCATGAAGCAGTTCCGTGCGGCCGGACCCTTGAAGCCCGGCCAGGCCGACAATCTCGCCGGGCCGAATGCTGAGGCTAATCCCGTCCAGCTGGCCGTTTCCGGCGCCCTGCAGCTCCAGGATCGGCTCCTCTTCGACGCCGTCAGCCTCCTCGTTCTCCCGGGGTAGCTTGTCCGGGAAGAACGCCGAGATGGGCCGGCCCACCATCAACCGGACCAGCCGGGCGTCGTCGAGTTCCGAGGCCGGTTGCGTGCTGACCACCTTGCCGTCCTTCAGGACGGTGATGACGTCGCAGAGGTCGAACACTTCGCGGAGGCGGTGGGAGACATAGAGTATGGCCGTTCCCCGTTCACGCAGGCGCGCCACGATCGCGTAGAGAAGCTCAACTTCGGCGCCGGCCAGAGCTGCGGTGGGCTCGTCCATGGAGATGATCCGGGCGTCGTAGCTGACCGCTTTTGCGATCTCCACGACCTGCTGCTCGGCCACCGTCAGGCTCCGGACCTGTGCGGTGGGTCGGATTTCGGTGATCCCCAGGGACTCAAGAAGCTCCCCTGTTTTGGAGTTCATCAGGGCTTTGTTCACCAGCAGTCCGCGGCGCGGCTCCCGGCCAAGGTAGATGTTCTCGGCCACCGTCCGGTCCGGCAGGAGGTTGAATTCCTGGAACACGGAGGACAGCCCGGCTTCGTGGGCCTTGGTGGGGTGGCTGAAGTGGACTTCCTGGCCCTCCAGGAGGACCGTTCCGGCGTCGGGCTGGTACACCCCGGCCAGGACTTTCATCAGCGTGGACTTGCCGGCGCCGTTTTCCCCCATGAGTCCGTGCACCTGCCCGCGGTGCAGGCTGAGATGGGCGTTTTCCAGCACGGGGATCCCAAAAAAACTCTTGGTCAGTCCGCGGACTTCCAGGATTGGCGCGGGTGCCGGGGCGCCGGAATCGAGCGTCTCGGAAGCAGACACGGCATCAGTTTCGTTGTGGTTCTCCATCGATGCGTCCTCCACGAGCTAACTGTTACAGGGCTGGTTCTGATCCGTCAAGGAATAGACGAGCGCTCACTATTGCGGGTTTTCCGCCCGGTCCTTGGCGCTGAAGGCGGCGTCGAAGGCGGTGTTCGACGCCGGGAAGTCGTACGTCTTGAGCGCGGCGAGGGCTTCCGGAGCGCCGTGAAGCCGGTCCATGCCTGCGTCCTCCCATTCGACGGAGATCGGGCCGGTGTAACCGATCGCGGCCAGGGCCCGGAAGGACGATTCCCAGGGCACGTCGCCGCGGCCGGCGGAGACGAAGTCCCAGCCCCGGCGCGGGTCGCCCCACGGCAGGTGCGAGCCCAGCACGGTGTTCCGGCCGGTGGGGCGCAGCTTCGTATCCTTGCAGTCCACGTGGTAGATCCGGTCCTTGAAATCCCAGATGAAGGAGACCGGGTCGATGCCCTGCCACATGAAGTGGGACGGGTCCCAGTTCAGGCCGAACGCCTCGCGGTGGCCGATCGCCTCGAGCGTGCGGACGGTGGTCCAGTAGTCGTAGGCGATCTCGGAGGGGTGGACCTCGTGGGCGAAGTGGACGCCGCATTCGTCGAAGACGTCCAGGATCGGGTTCCATCGGTCGGCGAAGTCCTGGTAGCCGGCCTCGATCACCGAGGCGGGGACGGGCGGGAACATCGCGACATACTGCCAGATGGACGAGCCGGTGAACCCGACCACGGTGTCGACGCCCAACGCGCGGGCGAGCCGGGCGGTGTGCTGCATTTCCTCGGCGGCGCGCTGGCGGACGCCTTCGGGGTCGCCGTCGCCCCAGACCCTGGTCCCGACGATGGCCTCGTGGCGGAAGTCGATCGGGTCATCGCAGACGGCCTGGCCCTTGAGGTGGTTGGAGATGGCCCAGACCTTGAGGTTGTATGTCTCCAACACGGCGAGTTTGGCCTCGACGTAGCCGGGTTCGTCCCAGCGCCAGGCGTCCAGGTGGTCCCCGGAGACGGCGATTTCCAGGCCGTCGTAGCCCCAGCCGGAGGCCAGCCGCGCGACTTCCTCGAACGGCAGGTCGGCCCACTGGCCGGTAAACAGGGTGTACGGGCGGGCCATGTCAGGCTCCTTCGATGGGGACGGGGACGGGGACAGCGGTTGCCGGGGAGGTGTCCAGCTGGACCGTAGAGCTGCCGGCCGCGGCGCTCTCCGCGACTGCGGCCAGAATGCGCTGGACAGCCAGTCCGTCCTGGAACGACGGCGAAGGCTGGGTTCCGGTGTCGATCGCCACGAGGAAGTCGCGGATCTCGTGCGTGAAGGTGTGTTCCCAGCCGATGATGTGGCCCTGCGGCCACCAGGCGGCCATGTAGGGGTGGTCCGGTTCGTTGACCGGGATGCGCCGGAAACCCTGCTCCCGGGCAGGAACCGTGGCGTCCAGGAAGTCGAGTTCATTCAAGTTCTCAAGGTCGAAGAGGAGGGCGCCTTTGTCGCCGTATATTTCGAGTTTGAGCGAGTTCTTTTGTCCGGTGGCCACCCGCGAGACTTCAATCGAGGCGATGGCCCCGGACGCAAGCGTCAGCGACGCCCAGGCGGCGTCGTCGACCGTCACCTGTTCCAGCCCGCGGGCGCCCGGCCGGTGCGAGGTGAACGTGTGCAGCCGGCCGGAAACGTCGGTGACACGGTCGGCGAGCAGGAACTGCACCTGGTCGATGGCGTGCGAGGCGATGTCGCCCAGCGCCCCGGAACCGGCCGTGTCCTTCCGCAGCCGCCACGTCATGGGAGTATCCGGGTTTGCCAGCCAGTCCTGCAGATAGGCCGCCCGGACCTGCCGGATCGCGCCCAGCCTGCCCTCCAAGATGAGCTCGCGGGCAAGGGCCAGGGCGGGGACCCGCCGGTAGTTGAAACCAACCATTGATTTGACGCCGCGGGACTGCGCATCGCGGGCTGCCGCGGCCATTGCTTCCGCCTCGGCCAGGGTGTTGGCCAACGGCTTTTCCACGAGCACGTGCTTGCCCGCGGCGAGGGCGGCGATGGCGATCTCGGCATGCATAAAGCCCGGGGCGCAGATGTCCACGACGTGGATGTCGTCGCGGGCCATGACCGCCCGCCAGTCCGTGGCGGATTCCGCCCAGCCGTACTTTGTCGCGGCTGCGGCGACTCCCTCCGGATCCCGCCCGACGATGACCCGCTGTTCGAAGGCCGGAACGTCGAAGTAGCTGGCCACATTGCGCCAGGCGTTCGAGTGGGCCTTGCCCATAAAGGCGTAGCCGATCATGGCCACGCCGAGCGGGGGCCGGCCGTGCGTGGATGCCTGCGGATGCATAGTCAGTTCCTAAAGGGTGGAATCCGTGGGATCCCAGTCCTCGGGAAGGGCCGGAATCTGGGTGACAGAGCTTTCGACCTCCACGAATGCGCGGGTATCGATCGACTCGGAAATGGAGGCCATGGTGTCCAGGATGTGGAACGCCAGCCCACCCGGTGCCCGGTGCGGCCGGCCGGCGCGGATGGCTCGAGCCATCTCCAGCACGCCGGCGCCGCGGCTGGCCGTGGAACCGACTGACGGCACAGTGGTCCAGTCATCCGCGCCGAGCGCGCAGATCCGGATATCGCCGTCGAAATTGTTCGGATCCGGCAGCGCGATGGTGGCATCGGAACCGGTGATCTCCACGAAGCCGGCGCGCTTCAACGGGGAATCGAAGCTGAAGATGCTCTGTCCGGACTCGCCGCCTTCGAACTCCAGGATGGAGCTGACGTGCGTCGGGACGGTGACGGCGAATTCCTCGCCGGCTTTGGGCCCGGAGCCAATGACGCGCGTTTCGCGGGATTTGGAGCCGAACGCCGCGACCCGGCGGACGCTGCCGAAGGTCTGGACAAGGGTGGTGAGGTAGTACGGTCCAATGTCGAACAGGGGTCCGGCGCCGTCCTGGAACAGGAAGGCGGGGTTCGGGTGCCAGGATTCCGGACCCGGAGACTGCATCAGGGTCAGGGCGGTCAGCGGTGTGCCGATGTCGCCGCGTTCGATCATCCGGCGTGCAGTTTGCAGCCCCGCACCGAGGAACGTGTCGGGGGCGCAGCCGAGGCGGACGCCGGCGGAATCGGCTGCCTTGAGCAGTCCGCGGCCGCTTTCCCGGTCCAGCGAGAAGGGCTTCTCGCTCCAGACGTGTTTGCCGGCGTTGACGGCTTGCGTGGCCACCTCGACATGCGCCGCCGGGATGGTCAGGTTGATGACGATCTCCACTTCGGGGTTGTCCAGGACAGCGTCGACTCCGCCGTGGGTGTCAATTCCGTACTCGGCGGCGCGGGCGGCCGCGGCGCCCTCGAAGAGATCTCCGATCGCGACGACCCTGACGTCCGGGAAGCTCGTGAGGTTGTCCAGGTACTCCTTGCTGATGACTCCTGCGCCGATGATGCCGACACCGACGGGCCCGGATCCGGAGGGGCCGAAGGCGGCTCCCGCTGCGTGGTTCATGCGGAAGCCCTTCCGGCGCTGAGGTAGTTGTAGCTGTCCCGGACGGCGTCGAACATGTCGCCCTGAAAATCGTCCAGCTCGATTACGCCTGCCTCGAGGGAACCTGCTGCCTCAAGGACATCCCAGATCGGCATCTTGCCGTCGCCCACGGCGAGCTGCCTGGCGGGGTCCGCTGTGACGGGACCATCTTTGATGTGGATGAACTTCACCCGGTCACCCAGTCGGGTGAGGAGTTCAGCAGGATTCTGGCCGCCGACGGCAGCCCAGTAGGTGTCCAGCTCAAGGACAACGGCCGGGTCCAAATAGCCAGCGAGGTGTTCCAGGGCGGTCTTGCCGTCGATCACGGACTCAACTTCCCACCAGTGGTTGTGATAGCCGACCCGGACGCCGTAGGAGGCTCCCTTCAAAGCGGCGGCGTTGAGCTGGGCGGCTGTTTCCTTGATGTCGTCGATGGTGTTCCAGCGCTCGACCGGAACGTGCGGATCGATCACGGTGCCGATGCCCAGCTGCTGGGCGGCGGCGAAAATGGCGTCCTGGTCTTCGCTGAGCAGCGGAGCGTGGCCGGAGGGTGCGGTGAGGTTGTTCTCGGCCATGGCCTGCTTCAGTTCAGCGGCTTTGGCGACGAAACGGTAGGGCTCAACCATGGTGAAGCCGATGCCGGCCAGACGCCGGATGGTTCCAGCGAGGTCCTCTTCCAGGGCCTTCCGGACCGTGTAGAGCTGGATCGAGTACGACACTGTCTCTCCTCGTCATTGGGGTAAGCCGTCAGGCCCGCGGGGCGGTCCGTCATGCTCTACACCCAAGCTAGGACGACTTCTGCCGAGCGTCAAGCAAAAGTTGCAACCCACCTTCCGGATCCTAGGAAAGTGACACGCAGAAGTGCCTCGTGCTATCACTGATTCATGAGCACGCCCGCCGGCACTGATCCCGCCGCCCCCGAGGCCGTCGGCAGCTTGTCCCGTGCCGGGGACCTGTTCCAGCTCCTGCGCGACGGCAAGGCCCGTACCCGCGCCGAACTGGCCCTCACCACCGGCCTGGCCCGTTCCACCGTCGCGTCCCGCATCGACGCGCTGATGCAGGCGGGACTGGTTGGACCGGCGGGGGAGGCCAGCTCCAGCGGTGGCCGGCCGCCGTCGCGCTTTGCCTTCAACCCCGCCGCCCGCGTCGTGCTGGCGGTCGATGTGGGGGCCACCCACGTGATCATCGCCGTCACGGACCTGGGCGGAACGGTGCTGGCCGAGCGCCGGCTGGCCCAGGACGTCGCCGACGGCCCGGAGGCCGTGCTGGACCGGGTGGTGGCGGAGGGCACCAGACTGCTGGGCCAGGCCGGCCGCGGCAAGGACGGCCTCGCCGGCATCGGCATTGGCCTGCCCGGCCCGGTGGAACATGCCACCGGGATGCCGGTGAAACCGCCGATCATGCCCGGCTGGGACGGGTTCGACGTCGTCCGGCACGTCCAGCGCTCGCAGCCGGTCCCGGTGCTGGTGGACAACGACGTGAACATCATGGCCCTGGGGGAGCGGACCGCCTACTGGCCGGAACACGACAATTTCCTCTTCATCAAGGTCGCCACGGGAATCGGCGCCGGAATCATCAGCAGCGGCCAGCTCCAGCGCGGAGCCAACGGCACAGCCGGCGACCTCGGCCACGTCCGGGTGCCGCGCGGCGACGACGTGCTCTGCCGCTGCGGCAACTACGGCTGCCTTGAGGCGCTCGCCTCCGGCCCCGCCGTCGCGCAAGCCCTCACGCTGCAGGGTCTGCAGGCCGACAACGGCGGCGACGTGCTGCGGCTCGTGTCCGAGGGAAACCTGCAGGCGATTCAGGCCCTGCGCCAGGCGGGCCGGGACCTGGGCGACGTGCTGGCCACCGTGGTGAACCTGCTCAATCCGTCCGTCATCGTGATCGGCGGCAGCCTCGGCCAGGCCGGCGAACACCTGATGGCGGGGGTCCGCGAGGTGGTCTACCGGCGCTCGCTGCCCCTGGCCACGACGCATCTGCGGATCGGGCTGTCCATGGCGGGGGACCAGTCCGCGATCCTGGGTGCCAGCCAGATGGTCACCCAGTATGTGCTCTCACCGGCCGTGATCGAGGCGACCCTGCAGGCGACGGGCTGACGCCGGGACTCCGCGCAGGTGTCATAATCGCCGGGTCCGGCGGGGTCCCGTGATAGCAATGGGACTGATGAAAGCATATTTCTGCCCGCCGGCCGAGCCGGGGCACCCATGAGCGCCAACGTCCTGGCGAACGTGCCGCGCAGCTGGATCCTGCTGGCCGCCATCGGGCTCATCGCCCTCAACATGCGCGGCCCGTTCGTGGCCGTGGCGCCGGTGGTCGGCCCGATGCAGGCGGAACTGGGCTTCTCCCCGGTGGAACTTGGACTCCTGACCGGCATCCCGGTGCTGTGCTTCGCCCTTGCCGCGCCGCTCGCCGCACTCACCGGACGCAAGCTCGGCGCGGAAGTCGCCATCACGCTTACCCTGCTGGGTGTCCTGCTGGGCGTGATGGTGCGATCGGCGGGCAATGGCGCCGTCGTTATGCTCGGCACGGTGATCCTCGGCATTGCCATCACTATCGGCAACATCGTTGTGCCGCTGATCATCCGGCGCGACTTCGCCCCCGCCCGGCAGGGTACGGCGATGGGCATCTACACCGCCGCCCTGAATATCGGCTCCTTTGTCACCGCCATGGTGATGGCGCCGCTGGCCGACCTGTTTGGCTGGCGGCTGGCCCTCGCTTCCTGCGGTCTCTTCGCCGTCGCGGCCCTCGTCGTCTGGGTGCTCGCCTTCGGCAGCCGGGCGTTCCGGCCCGAACCGGTTCCCGCCCCGGAGCCGGCCCGTGCCGGGATCAAGCGGGCGTCGCGCTGGATCACGGTCGGGCTGACCGCGGGGTTCGCCGGGCAGGCGTTCTCCTACTACGGTGTGACGGCCTGGCTGCCCAGCATCCTCGCGGACGAACTCGGCATGACGGCCGCGGAGGCAGGCGCCGGTTCATCGCTGTTCCAGATCCTCGCCATCGTGGGCGGCCTGGGCGTCCCGCTCGTGGCCCGTTTCGCCAGCACGACGACGGTGGGACTCACCCTGGGGCTGTTGTGGGTGACTGTTCCGGTGGGCCTGCTGCTGGCGCCGGAGCTGTGGTGGCTGTGGTCCTCGTTGGGCGGCATCGCCCAGGGCGGCGGCATCACGCTCATCTTCATCGCCATCATCAGGCTTGCCCGGGACCAGGCCTCCGCCGGCCGGATGTCCGCCGTCGTGCAGGGTGTGGGCTACTCCTTCGGTGCCCTGGCACCTACCCTACTGGGCTACGTCAACGGGGTCTCGGGATCGTGGACCGGGCCGCTGCTGATGGTGCTCGGCTCGGTCGCGATGTTCATCCTCGGGACCGCGCTTTCCCTCCGCCACGTCCCCAAGGCGCACTGACCCGCGCTGCCTCGCTGCACTGCCGCACTGCCGCGCCGGAGTGACAGTTGAGGCCCATGTTCATGGCGAACATGGGCCTCAACTGTCACCTCGACGCCGTTGTCGAGTCCCCGAGGGGGTCTTCCGTCGCTGGGCCACCGCCCCGGATCTCGGGGGTGCCTGTTGCGAAGGGCATGGCAGCCCAGCAGACGGAAATCTGTACCAACAGGCGCGCTCCTGTAGCGGCCTTAGGCGGGGACGAGGGCGGGATCCTCCGTGGGGAGGTCTTCGCCGTCGCGCGCTTCATGCAGGAACCGGTCGTAGGCCGGAAGGGTCAGGAAGGCCGGGAACGCCGGGGTGAGCGTGACCTCCTCGAAGATGTCCCGCGAATCGGCGAAGCGGTCGCCTTCGAAGCGTTCGAGCTTGGCGAACTCCTCGTCCAGCATGTCCTCGACCCATTCGCGGGTGATGACGTCGCCCTGGTCCGTGATGGCCCGGGAGAAGATCCACTGCCACAGCTGCGAGCGGGAGATCTCCGCGGTGGCGGCGTCCTCCATCAGGTTGTGGATGGCCACGGCGCCGTTGCCGCGGAGCCAGGACTCGATGTAGCGGATGCCGACCTCGATGTTGTTCCGGATGCCCTGTTCGGTGATGGTGCCGGTGGTGGAGGCGATGTCGAGCAGCGCGCGGTCGTCCGGGGTGACGTCCTCGCGGAGCCGGTCCAGCTGGTTCGGGCGGCCGCCGAGGACGCCGTCGAACACTTCGCGGCAGACCGGAACGAGGTCCGGGTGGGCCACCCAGGAGCCGTCGAAGCCGTCGGCGGCCTCGCGGGTCTTGTCAGCGCGGACCTTCTCGATGGCGATCGCGTTGGCGTCGGCGTCCTTGCGGTTGGGGACGGCTGCGGCCATTCCGCCGATCGCCATGGCGCCGCGCTTGTGGCAGGCCCGGACCAGCTGTTCGGTGTAGGCGCGCATGAACGGCTGGGTCATGGTCACCTGGCTGCGGTCCGGCAGGACGAAGCGCGGGCCGCGGGTGCGGAAGTTCTTGATCAGCGAGAAGATGTAGTCCCAGCGGCCGGCGTTCAGGCCCGCGGCGTGGTCGCGCAGTTCGTAGAGGATCTCCTCCATTTCGAACGCGGCCGTGATGGTTTCGATCAGCACGGTGGCGCGGATGGTGCCCTGCGGGATGCCGAGCAGGTCCTGGGCGAGGACGAAGATGTCGTTCCACAGGCGGGCCTCGAGGTGGTTCTCGATCTTCGGCAGGTAGAAATACGGGCCCTTGCCCTGGGCGATGAGCCGGCGGGCGTTGTGGAAGAAGTACAGGCCGAAGTCGACGATGCCGCCGGCGATCGGGGCGCCGTCAATGAGCATGTGCTTTTCCGGCAGGTGCCAGCCGCGGGGGCGGACCACGATTGTGGGCAGCTCCTCGGCGGAGCGGAGCTTGTATTCCTTGCCCTCGGGGGAGGTGAAGTCGATGCGGCGTTCCAGGGCATCGGTGAGGTTGAGCTGGCCCTGGATGACATTGCGCCACGACGGGGTGGAGGAGTCCTCCATGTCCGCGAGCCACACCTTGGCGCCGGAGTTCAGCGCGTTGATGGTCATCTTCTTGTCCACCGGGCCGGTGATCTCGACGCGGCGGTCCGTCAGGCCGGGCGCCGGGGGAGCGACGCGCCAGTTCGGATCGTTCCGGACGGACTCGGTCTCGCGGAGGAACCGCGGGTCCTGGCCCTTGCCGATCTGCTGGCGGCGGTCCCGGCGGGCCTGCAACAGCTCCAGCCGCCGTCCCTTGGTCGCCTTGTGCAGCTTGGCAACAAATGCCAAGGCATCAGGAGTCAGGACCTCGCTCTGCCGGCAAATCGGCTGTGCGGTCAACGTAACCCCGTTGATGGTGAAGTTGTCAGTGAAGCTGTTCATGGGAGTTGCTCCTTGAATGTCCGCCGTTGCCCTATCACTTTTGGTCTCCAAAGGAGGTCGATGAGGACCAAAAGTGATAGGGCAACTGGCGGGAAAAGCCGGGGATTAGTGGAACTGGCCTTCTTCGGTGGATCCCACCAGAGCCAGAGTGGATGCGTTCGGGTTGAGCGCGGTAGCGATGTCGTCGAAGTAGCCGGTGCCGACTTCGCGCTGGTGCTTGGTCGCGGTGTAGCCGCGGGATTCGGAGGCGAATTCCTTCTCCTGCAGCTCGACGTAGGCGCTCATGCCTTCACGGGCGTAACCGTGGGCGAGGTCGAACATCGAGTAGTTCAGGGCGTGGAAGCCGGCCAGGGTGATGAACTGGAAGGTGAAGCCCATGGCGCCGAGTTCGCGCTGGAACTTGGCGATCGTGGCGTCGTCGAGGTGCTTCTTCCAGTTGAACGAGGGGGAGCAGTTGTAGGAGAGCATCTGGTCCGGGAAATCGGCCTTGACGGCTTCGGCGAACTTGCGGGCCAGCTCCAGGTCGGGGGTGCCCGTCTCCATCCAGATGAGGTCGGAGTACGGGGCGTAGGCCTTGGCGCGGGCGATGCAAGGTTCGATGCCGTTGCGGACCTTGTAGAAGCCCTCCGCGGTACGCTCGCCGGTGACGAATTCCTGGTCGCGCTCGTCGACGTCGGAGGTGATCAGGGTGGCTGCCTCGGCGTCGGTGCGGGCGATGATGACGGACGGGGTGCCCGCGACGTCGGCCGCCAGGCGGGCGGCGTTCAGGGTGCGGACGTGCTGCTGGCTGGGGATCAGGACCTTGCCGCCGAGGTGGCCGCACTTCTTTTCCGAGGCGAGCTGGTCTTCCCAGTGCACGCCCGAGGCTCCGGCCTGGATCATCGACTTCATCAGCTCGTAGGCGTTGAGCGGGCCGCCGAAACCGGCCTCGGCGTCGGCGATGATCGGGACCATCCAGTCCTCGACGGTCTGAACGCCCTCGGAGAACTCAATCTGGTCGGCGCGGAGCAGGGCGTTGTTGATGCGGCGGACCACGGTCGGAACCGAGTTGGCCGGGTACAGGGACTGGTCCGGGTAGGTGTGGCCGGAGTTGTTGGCATCGGCGGCGACCTGCCAGCCCGAGAGGTAGATGGCGCGGAGGCCGGCCTTGACCTGCTGCACGGCCTGGTTGCCGGTCAGGGCACCCAGGGCGTTGGTGTACTTGCCTTCCTTCTTCTCTTCGGTCAGCTGCTTCCACAGCTTCTCGGAACCGCGGCGGGCCAGGGTGTGTTCCTCGGAGACGCGGCCGCGGAGGCGGACGACGTCGGAAGCCTTGTAGTCCCGAGTGACACCTTCCCAACGCGGGTCGGCAGCCCACTCGAGCTCCAGTGCGGTGGCCTGCTGTTCGGGCGTCTGGGTGGGCTCAAATGCTGCAGTCATCTTTGTCTCCTTAGTGGGGCCCCGGGCCGGTCTTACTGCTTCCTCGCAGTGCGACTGGATGATCCGGTGCGGTGTAACTTTTCCGTAAGACCTACTTTTCTGTACTTTCAACCGGCTTTCTAGATGAAAAGAGTGGAAAGAAATGCACTTCTTCACGTATTCTCAATAAATGCACCCCACCAGTTGGAATCGTCCCGCCTCCGCCGCCTCGCCCGCCGTCCCGGAGGTGGACGTCATCAGCATGGGCCGCCGCGTCCGCCACCTCCGCAAGGCCGCCGGACTCACGCTCGATGACCTAAGCGCCACGGTGGGAACGGCCCCCAGCCAGCTGAGCCTGATCGAGAACGGCAAACGCGAGCCCAAGCTCGGACTGCTTCAGCAACTTGCGGCGGCGCTGGGCGTCAGCATCGACGAGCTGCTGGGCGCGGAGCCGCCCAACCGGCGCGCCGCGCTGGAGATCGAGCTGGAGCGCTACCAGCGCAGCCCCATCTACGAGTCCCTCAAGCTGCCCAAGATCCGCATCAGTTCGCGGCTCCCGATGGATGTGCTGGAGTCCATGGTCGGGCTGCAGCACGAGCTGGAACGCAGGCTCAACGAGCAGGTCGCGACGCCGGAAGAGGCCCGCCGCGCGAACGGGGAACTGCGCGCCATGATGCGCGAGCGGAACAACTACTTCCCGGAGTACGAAGCTGAAGCGCAGAAGGTCCTGGCCTCCGTCGGGCACACGAGCGGCCCGTTGTCCCATCACGTCATCGCCGACATCGCCGGGCACCTCGGGTTCACCCTCCACCACGTGGGCGATCTGCCGCACTCCACCCGTTCGGTGACCGACCTTAAGAACCGCAGGATTTATCTCACGCAGAACGGGCGCAGCGACCACGACCCGCGTTCGGTGCTGCTGCAGGCGCTGGGCCACTACGTGCTGGGGCACCAGACCCCCACCAACTATGGTGACTTCCTGATGCAGCGGGTGGCCACGAACTACTTCGCAGCCGCGCTCCTGCTGCCGGAGCAGGCCACGGTGGCGTTCCTGCAGAAAGCCAAGCAGGCCAAGGAGATCGCGGTGGAGGACATCCGTGACGCCTTCGCTGTGTCCTATGAGACCGCCGCGCACCGCTTCACCAACCTCGCCACCCAGCACCTGGACCTGCGGACGCACTTCCAGAAGACCCACAAGAGCGGCATCATCTACAAGGCCTACGAGAACGACGGCGTGACGTTTCCGCAGGACCACACCGGCGCCATCGAGGGCCAGCCGTCCTGCAAGAACTGGACTTCCCGGGTGGTCTTCGACGTGCCGGACAAGTTCTCCGCGTACAACCAGTACACCGACACCCCGGCCGGGACCTTCTGGTGCACGGCGCGGACCGAGCGCTCCGCCAACGGCGAGTTTTCGCTTTCGGTCGGTGTCCCGTACGCCCAGGTGAAGTGGTTCCGCGGCCGGGACACCACGGAGCGGTCCAAGTCGACCTGCCCGGACGAAAGCTGCTGCCGGCGCCCGCCGGCGGCCCTGACCTCGGAGTGGGCAGGCAACGCCTGGCCGTCGGCGCGGGCGCATTCGCACTTGCTCGCCGCGATGCCGCCGGGCGCGTTCCCCGGCGTGGACGAGACCGAGGTCTACAGCTTCCTGCAGGCGCACTCGGGCAGCTAAGGCGGCCGTTCCCGCGGCCCAGGACCGAAGTCGCCGGAAACTCTCCAGTTAGCCGGAAATACGAATATCCCGCGAAGTGGAGAGTTCCGGCGAACTCGCTGGTAGGGCTTGCGGCGAGCCTGGCGGGTGCGCAGGGGACAACTACCTATCGCGGCGACTTCATTTCCCGCTTACGATGACGGCGGGCCGGTCGGCCCGTTTCTGGGGGAAAAGGACCTGTCACATGCGGTGAGCAGCGGGTCTGGAAAGCGTTCCAAGGTCGGCGGACTATATTGGCCCTGTCAGCCCATCAACCTGATTGCGGGAGTGCCCACCCATGCCTGAGGAACTTGCAACCCAGCTCATCGAACAACTTCAAGGCGCCGGTGTGCAGCGCATCTACGGGATCGTCGGCGACAGCCTCAACCCGATCGTCGACGCGGTCCGGAAAACGGGCGGTACCGCAAAAGGCGGGATCGACTGGATCCACGTCCGGCACGAGGAGGCCGCCGCGTTCGCGGCTGCGGCAGAGGCGCAGCTGACCGGCCGTCTGGCGGTCTGCGCCGGCTCCTGCGGGCCGGGAAACCTGCATCTGATCAACGGTCTTTATGACGCCAACCGCTCCGGAGCGCCGGTGCTGGCCATCGCCTCGCACATCCCCAGCAAACAAATTGGCAGCAGCTTCTTCCAGGAGACGCATCCCGACCGGTTGTTCAACGAGTGCTCGGTGTATTCCGAGCTCGTCAGCACCGCCGAACAGGCCCCCCGGGTCATGCACAGCGCCATCCAGCACGCCGTCGCCCTCCGCGGCGTCGCCGTCGTCACCCTTCCTGGTGACATTGCGGGACTGGAAGCAGCCGCTGACGCTCCCTTGCCGGCGACGTTTGTGCCTGCCATCCTGACGCCGGCAGCTCAGAGTGTCCGGGAGCTGGCCGAAGCGATCAACGCTGCGGACAAAGTGGCGATCTTCGCCGGCGCCGGCGTCCAGGGCGCCCACGACGAAGTCATTGCGCTGGCGGAAGCCATCAACGCGCCGATCGGGCATTCGCTCCGCGGCAAAGATTTCATGCAGTATGACAACCCCTACGACATCGGCATGACCGGGCTGTTGGGCTACGGCGCCGCGGCCGAGGGGATCGAGGACGCCGATCTGCTGATTCTGCTCGGCACCGACTTCCCGTACGACCAGTTCCTCCCCGCGACCCGCACCGCGCAGGTGGACCGGGCCGCGCAGAATCTGGGCCGCCGGACCGGCGTCGACGTCGCGGTCCACGGCGACGTGCTGCCCACCCTGGCAGCCCTGATGCCGCTGGTGACGCCGAAGAAGAGCCGCCGCTTCCTCGATGCGATGCTCAAGAAGCATGACCGGCTGATGAACAAAGCCGTCGGCGCGTACACCCGGAAGGTGGAAAGCAAAGAGCCGATCCACCCCGAATATGCGGCATCGGTGCTGGACCAAGTTGCGGCGAAGGACGCGATTTTCACCGCCGATACGGGCATGTGCAACGTCTGGACCGCCCGGTACATCAACCCGCTCGGCACCCGCCGCCTGATCGGCTCGTACCTGCACGGCTCCATGGCGAACGCGCTTCCGCACGCGATCGGCGCCCAGTTGGCCTTCCCCGGGCGCCAGGTGGTGTCGGTCTCGGGCGACGGTGGGCTGTCGATGCTGCTCGGTGAGCTGATCACCGTTGCCGCGCACCGGCTCCCGGTCAACGTGGTGGTGTTCAACAACTCGACCCTGGGCATGGTCAAGCTGGAGATGCTGGTGGACGGGCTCCAGGACTTCGGCGTCGACGTGCCCGACGCCAACTATGCCGCGGTGGCCCGGGCCCTGGGATTCCATGCCGTCCGCGTAACTGACCCGTCCCGCATCGAGGCCGCGTACCGGGAAGCCTTCGCCCATTCGGGGCCCTCCCTGGTGGAGCTGATCACCGATCCCCAGGCACTCTCCCTCCCGCCGAAGATCAAGGGCGCCCAGATTCTCGGGTTCGCCACGGCGATGTCCAAGGTGGTCCTTAACCGGGGAGCCGGTGAGGCCGTCAGCATGGCCCGGAGCAACCTGCGCAACATCCCGCGGCGCTGACCACCCTCCACCTCGCCGGAAGCCGTCGGGTTCGCCGGAAGTTTCCGGCGAACCCGGTGTCTTCCGGCGAACTCGGCGTCGCGCCGCGCGAAAAGCCCTAGCGAGGGCCGCCCTGCCAGAGAGCGTCGAACGGCGCTCCCGAGGCCACCCGGTTTCGGATCCCGGCGGTCACAAAAGCCTTGGCTGTCCGGGCTGCCTCCAGCGGCGTCGCACCCTTGGCCAGTTCCGCCGTCACGGCGGCGGCCAGCGAGCAGCCGGCACCGGAGACTGCCACTTCGCCCACCTTCGGAGCGGACAGGACTTCCAGCGTCTCGCCGTCGTAGTAGACGTCGACGGCGTCGGGTCCGGCCAGGCGCACACCGCCCTTGGCGAGCACGGCGGCGCCGCTGAGCTCGTGGATCCGGACGGCGGCGGCCTTGAGCGATTCGAGGTCGGTAATTTTCAGGCCGGAGAGGGACTCGGCCTCGAAGTGGTTCGGCGTGACAAACGTGGCCAGCGGCAGGATCTGCGCCTTGAGGGCCTGGTCCGTATCCAGCGCGTGGCCCGGCTCTTGGCCCTTGCAGATCAGCACCGGATCCAGCACCACGTTCTTGAACGAAGCGCCGGCCAGTGCCGTGGCGACCGTCGAAATCGTCGCCGGACTGCCCAGCATGCCGATCTTTACGGTATCCAGCACGGACGGCGCCCCGGACGCGGCACCGTAGGCCGCCGTCGTCGCCTCAAGCTGGTCGGCGATGACCTGCTGGTCGATCGGAACGAAGCGGTGGTTCCAGTTGTCCTGCGGATCGAAGGACACGATGCACGTCAGGTTGGCGATGCCGAAGACGCCGAGTTCCTGGAAGGTCTTCAGGTCAGCCTGCGCGCCGGCGCCGCCGGTCGCCTCGGAGCCTGCGATGGTCAGGGCAACGGCGGGGGTGGCCGCGGCGGCGTCGGAGGCGGTGTCGGAAACAGCCGCGGTGGCGGAGTCAAAGGCGGTGGAAGTCATGGACCTATCCTGCCATTCCAGGAAAACCCGCCGCATTGTGCGAATGACCAATATGAACACAACCCACGTGGTCCGGATCACTAGGAATAGGCTGTCGGACGGTGTTGCCTCTTGCGGCGCCGGATCCAGGAAGGTTCATTGATGAGCACCCAGCTGTCCGAATCGGCACAGACGAGAAGAGCCGTCAGCAATATTCTCAAAGGCTCTGCCGGCAACCTCGTCGAGTGGTTCGATGTCTATATCTACACGGCATTCTCCGCCTATTTTGCCGTCCACTTTTTCAGCTCCAAGGACCCGCTGCAGAGCAACCTCGAAGCAATGGCGGTGTTCGCCGTCACGTTCCTGATGCGCCCGATCGGCGCTTGGTTCTTTGGCCGCTACGCGGACCGCAACGGCCGCAAAGCCGCGCTGACCCTGAGTGTGACCATGATGTCCGCCGGTTCCTTCGCCATCGCGTTGCTGCCCACCAAAGAGGTCATCGGTATCTGGGCGCTGGTTCTCCTGGTCCTCATCCGGCTGCTGCAGGGCTTCTCCGTAGGCGGCGAGTACGGAACCAGCGCCACGTACATGTCCGAGGCCGCCACCGCCAAGCGGCGCGGCTTCTTCTCCAGCTTCCAGTACGTCACACTCATCGGCGGGCAGATGCTGGCGCTTTTGGTGCTCGTCATCCTGGAACGCACCCTCGGCAAGGACGTCCTGGGGGAGTGGGGCTGGCGGATTCCGTTCGCAATCGGCGGCGTTGCCGCGCTCGTGGTTTTCTGGATACGCCGTTCCATGGAGGAAACCATCTCAGCGGAGCAGACTGCCGCCGCCAAGGCCGGGGCGACCGGCGGTGAAGCCCAGCCCGGAACGATGAAGCTGCTGTTCACCCAGCACTGGAAGTCCTTGCTGATCTGCATCGGTGTCACCTTGGGCGGCACGATGGCGTTCTACACCTACACCAACTTCACGCTGTCCTTCATGCAGAACACCAGCGGCATCGCCAAGGAAACCACGTCCGTCATCAGCTTCTGGGCACTGTTCATCTTCATGCTCCTGCAGCCGGTCTACGGAATGATTTCGGACCGCGTCGGCCGGAGGCCGCTGCTGCTCTGGTTCGGCATCTCCGGCGTGTTGCTGACTTGGCCGCTGCTCTCCGCGCTGGCCGGCACGAAGGATCCGTTCACCGCGTTCCTGCTGATGATGGGTGGGCTGCTGATTGTCGGCGGCTACACCTCGATCAACGCCCTCGTGAAGGCCGAGCTGTTCCCGGCCTCCATCCGGGCCCTCGGCGTCGGTCTTGGCTACGCGATTGCCAACTCGCTCTTCGGCGGCACCACCCCGCTGGTGGGTGCGGCGTTCCAGAAGGCCGGTCAGGTCGAAATCTTCTTCACCTACATCACCGTGGGCATCGGCATCTCGCTGTTGGTCTACATCTTCGCGCTGAAGAACAAGAACTCCACACACCTGGACCATGAACAGGGCCACGCGTGGGAGCCCGCTGCGGCCCCGGCTGTTCCGGTCGACGGCCGTGAGGACGACGACAAGGACCTCGTCGACGCCTCGCGCCGCTAGCTTTTGGGCCCCCGAACGGGCGGCCAGTACGACGACGGCGGGTTGATTGCTCCGGGACTTTGGTCCTGTAGCCGGCAGCCCGCCGTCGTCGTTCTGGCCCGCCGTCGTCGTTCAGGGGCCGGTGGCCGGTTCGATCTCCAGAAGGGGACGGTCGGCGACGCGGAACGTCGTCGACCGGTCAGCCATATGACGGTAGGCGATGAGGTGGGCCAGCGCGGCGACACCCAGCGCGATCCCGGTCATTTCCAGGGTTTCTTCAACGAGCGTGAGCAGGAAGAACTGCCAGGGCAGGGTGTCGCCCTGGATGAAAAGTCCGGACAGGGTTTCGACCCCGACTCCACCTGCCACAAAAATGATTCCGGCGGCCAGAAGGCCTGCCTGGGAGGTCCTCGGCAGGCCGAGGACCATCCGCAACAGAGCGAGGCAGATCAGGCCGGCAATGAGAACGCCAGGGATGACCCAGGTGAAGCCCAGCTGCAGGGGAAAGTACCTGGCCAGCTCGTTTCCAATCGCATCGAGGCGCTCGTGCAGTTCCAGGGTCTCGTCGATGGAGAAGACCATGCAGACAGCGCAGAACAGCGCCCAGGAGCCACGGTGCCGGGAGGCGCGGCGTGCGAAGTATCCGGCTAGGATTCCTGCGGCTATCCAGAGCCCGGCGCTGAACCAGGTCGGCAGATTGATTTCGCGCCCGACGTCGAAAAAGTAGAACCAGAACCGGACGGTTTCGACGGACTCCGGGGGTGACCATTGCGTGGCCAACGCCAGCGAGCCGCTGATTAGGGCCAAAATGACCACCGGAATCATGAGATAGGTGAAAGACCGCCACAGGCTGATTCTCCGCCAGGCCTTGGCTTCCCACGGACCTGCCGCTCCGTCGGCGCTGCCCTCGGAGGTGACGGTCGTGACCAGGCCGTCGCCGTGCCGGGCCAAGCCGCTGTCGTTTGGCGAATCGGAAGCCATGCCGAAATTCTAGCGGGGCGGCGTGCCTGCAGCCGGGAGGCGGCCCCCGCGGTCCGCAACTCCAGCAACAACCCCGGGCAGCGGGTGAGAGAATGATAGACGGTTCCGGCGGCTAGTTCTCCGGACCCGTCCAGTGCTAATACAGCCGGCTGCCCAGTGTGGTCCTCCCCGAGGATCCGGCGCCGAGCGAACCACTATGAATGGAATACCCATGACTACCGCCCAGACGTTCCCGGCCCCAGCGCCGCCAAAGTTCGCCTCAATCGGTTCCTCCTACTTCGGCATCCTGCTGGCCGTCATGGCCGTGGTGCTGATCTTGTCCAACATCGGGGCGTCGAAAGGTGTGGCGATCGGCCCGGTCATCACCGACGGCGGCTTCTTCCTCTTCCCGCTGGCCTACATCCTCGGGGACGTCATCAGCGAGGTCTACGGCTTCAAGGTGGCTCGCAAGGCCATCATCACCGCCTTCGCGCTGTCGGTCTTTGCATCGCTCTGCTACTGGATCATCATCGCCTTGCCGGGCTTCGACGACGACTTCGGTGTTGCCAAGCAGGCTGCGCTGGAAGGCGCGCTGGGCCCGGTTCCGCAAATTGTGCTGGCCTCCCTGCTGGCGTTCCTGGCCGGACAGACCATCAACGCGTGGATCCTCGTGAAGATGAAGGCGCGTACGGGGGAGAAGTCCCTCTGGGCGCGCATCATGGGGTCCTCGGTCGCCGGGGAGTTCGTGGACACCCTGATCTTCTGCAGCATCGCCGCCTCCGTGATCGGGATTACCGACGTCGGTACGTTCGTGAATTACGTCGTCGTGGGTTTCCTTTACAAGACCCTGGTGGAGTTCCTCTTCGTCCCGGTCACCGCGGCCGCGATCGGCTGGATCAAGAAGCGCGAACCGAGCTACGGGGCGTAGGGCTCCCGCCAGCGGTTCGGCCGGCGCGGCGCTCCCTTGGCGACATGGCCGGTCCCAGCTGGCGGGTTAGGCCGCGGGGTCCTGAACTCCAGGTCGCCGGTTAGCTGCGGGGCCCTGAGGCCCAGGTCGCCGGTTAGCTGCGGCGTCGCCGTTGCCGTCCGGCGACACCGCAGCGTATCGGCGAGTTCGCGGCTCAGGGCCTTGGACGGCCAGCCAGCGCGCGAAGAATGCGGTTCTTGAATTCCTGCTCCCGGAAGAGGTCCTTCCACTCAACGCGAAGAAACCGCCAGCCTTCCTCCTCCAGGGCCTTCTCCCGGCGCCGTTCCTCAAAGAGCACCTCGGGTGTCGGTCTGTAGTCGAAGTACTTGGTCCTGCCTCGAACTCGAGAGCGACCTTCTCCTCCTTCCACGCTAAGTCCAGGCGATGCCGCCCGGCGCGGCTTGACACCTCAAACTGCGGCACCGGGGGCCTGATCCGTAGCCGGAGAATCAGCTCTCGACTCAGGCTTTCGCCGGGGATTCGGACCGCGGATCGGCCGTGGCCAGGACGCGGCGGAACGTCCGGATCCCCCGACGGCCGTCCAGCGCGTCTGCCATGGTCTGCAGGGCGGATGGGTCCGCGCCCAGCCGGAGCGCATGGTCCGTGAGGATCAATGCCTGTCTGTAGCGCAGCATCATGGCGCAGTCAGCAACGGTGCGCTCCAGGGACGTGGTTCGCAGTCCGTTGACAACAGCGACGTCGTGATCGGCGAAGGGACGGGTGTGGCAGCGGACGTCCCTGCCGTGGCGCTCGTTCGACGGGCGCACCTTCTGGAGGATATGGATGGCGTCATCCACGTCCCACAGGTGAAGCCGGCGGAGGCGCGCTGCCGACGTGTGGCTATAGAGGAATTGGCCAGTCGACGTCGTCCGCGTACCGTGGGCATGCGCATAAATGAGCTGCCTGCTCCAACCCTCGGGGACTGAGCGAGCCACCCGCTGGCCCGAATGTAGCAGCCGTGTCGGAGCCGGACGAGGTTGCCCGACTCCTGGAGCGAGCGGATGGCACGCGAGCCATAACCGAGGTCCAGCAGTTGCTCGGTGCGCCAGAGGTTGCCCGTCGTCGGCAATTCAAGAAGGCGGATCGTCATACGACCAGCTTCAGTTGCCCAAATGCTCGGATGACAGGCTCCGACGTCGCTATGTGGAAAACGCGGGATCGCCGAAGGGTCGCCCGTTCGCCGCAAGTTTTCGGCGACTCCGGGTGCATCCGGCGATTTCAGCGGAGCGGAGACGGCCCGTCAGCGGGAAACGCGGGTTGTGGTGCCGCGGACGATGAGGGCCGGCTCGATCAGCTTGCGCTCGGGTTCGAGGGTCGGGTCCTGGATCCGTGCCAGCAGCGTGTTGGCGACATCGACGCCGACAAGGTCGCTGCGGTTGTCCACGGACGACATGTCCAGGTACCGCGACTTGGCCAGCTGGGAGTTGTCGTAGCCGATCACGGAGAGGTCCGCCGGGACGGACAGGCCGCGTGCCCTGGCGGCGGCGAGGGCACCCAGGGCCATGGTGTCATTGGCCGCGAATAGGGCTGTTGTGTCTGGATGGTGGTCGAGAATCCAGCCGGCGGCCGCGTAGCCGTCCTCCTCGGACGTCCCCTGGGATTCGCCGGCAATCCGGGCCTCGACGCCGGCCTCCACGATGCGGCTGGCGAACCCGTCGCGCCGGTGGGCGGCGGCGCCGCCGGAGCCCGAGAGGTGTCCGATCCGCGTGTGGCCAAGCTCCAGCAGGTGGCCAGCGGCCACGCGGCCGCCCTCGTCGTCGTCATTCGTGATGAGACTTGCCCCGGCGGGGACCCCGTCCCGCCAGCCCGCGACGACGGCGGGAACCCAGGTTCCGGCCATCATCGACTCACTAGGCTCGGCGGCGATCACGAGGCCCGCCACGTGCATGGACAGCAGGCCCTCCGTGGCCTCGGTGATGCGGTTCTCGCCCGGGCGAGAATCCGCGAGGGTGACCTGGTAGCCGTGGGGGGAGAGCGCCGATTCCAGCCCGCGCAGCAGGTCCACGAACCAGAGGTTCCGGAAGTCTTCAATCACCAGCCCGATGCTCTTGGTCTGGCTGCTGGCGAGCGTCGTGGCCGCACGGCTGGGCCGGTAGCCCAGCTCCGACATGGCCACCAGGACTGCCGCCCGGCGCTTCTCGCTGACCTTCGACGGGTTTTGCAGCACGAGTGACACCAGCGACGGGGAGACACCGGCCCTTTTGGCGACGTCATAGATCGTCGGGCGCCGGATTCGGGCGGGGTTCAGCGTCATCTGCAGAGCCTTTCATGTCTCTCCGAGGGTAACCGATCAACCATTGACAGGACATATTCACATAGCTACGCTTTTGTTCAGCGCGAGTTTTTGTAGCGCTCCAATTTTAGCGGACCGGGCCGGTGGCCTGGCCGAATTTCAAAGGAGAAATCGATGGCTGACAGTCTAGGAGTCGCCGTAATCGGCGCCGGCATGGCAGGCAAGGCCCACGCGGCCGCGTACCGCACGGCATCGGCACTCTACAGCCCGGTCCTTCCGCCCATCCGGCTGGTATCCATCGGTGATGTCAACGCCGAGTTCGGCTCCCTGGCTGCGAAGCGTTTTGGCTACGAACGCAACGACACCTCGTGGCAGGCGATCGCCGAGGCCGATGACATTGATGTCGTCAGCGTCGTGATCGCGAACTCCCTCCACCGGGAGGTTGTGGAAGGTCTGCTGGCCGCCGGGAAGCACGTGCTGTGCGAAAAGCCGCTCAGCGACTCAATTGAGGACGCCCGTGCCATGGCTGAGGCCGTCAACAACGCCGGCTCTATCGCCCGGATCGGGTTCACCTTCCGTCGCACGCCGGGCATCGCGTACATCCGCGACCTCATCCGGTCCGGTGTCCTGGGCAACGTTCTGCACTTCAGCGGACGCTACTGGACCGACTACGGTTTCAGTCCCTCGGCCCCCATGAGCTGGCGCTACAAGGGCGGCCCCGGCTCGGGCGCGCTGGCCGACGTCGGAAGCCACCTGACATATGTCGCCGAATTCCTCTGCGGCGATATCAAGTCCATCAGCGGAGGCCGCCTCAGCACAGTGATCGGCAAGCGCCCGCTGCCGCTCGGCGCCGTCATGGGCCATGACCACGCTGCCGTCAGCGACACCTTCGAGCCCGTCGAAAACGACGACTACGCCGTGTTCTCCGCCGAATTCGAGAACGGTGCCGGCGGCTTCGAGGTCTCGCGCGTCGCGGCGGGGCACGCCAACAGCCTCATCTTCGAGGTCTTCTGCGAGAACGGCGCCGCCAGGTTCGACCAGCGCAGGCCCGCGGAGATCGAACTGTTCCTCAACGACGGACCGGCCAACGAGAACGGCTACCGCCAGGTCATCCTCGGCCCCGGCCACCCCTACATCGCCGGCGGCCTGGCCATGGACGCGCCCAGCGTCGGCTTCGGCCAGAACGACGCCTTCGGCTACCAGGCCAGGGCGTTCCTCGAGGAAGTCGCGGGCCTCAGCGAGGAATCCTCGCTGCCGCGCTGCGCCACGTTTGACGAGGGCGTGCGCAACATGGAAGTGCTCGGCGCGGTCACCGAATCCGCCCTCAACAACGGAAAGAAAGTCACGATATGAAACTCGGTGTCTACAACGCCATCCTGCATGACCGGCCCCTTCCCGAAGCGCTCAAGGTCATCGCCGGCCTGGGGCTGACCGGCATCGAAATCAACACGGGTGGATTCCTGCCGGCCGTCCACGTCCCCACCATGGACCAGATCCTGGAAAGCGACGCGGCCCGAGACGACTACCTCGCCATCTTCGAGGGGACCGGTGTCTCGATCGCCGGCCTGAACTGCAACGGCAACCCGCTGCACCCCAAGCGTGAGATCGGCGAGAAGCATGCCGAGGACATTCGCCGTTCCATCCGTCTGGCCCACCGGCTGGGGCAGGACCGCGTGGTCACCATGTCCGGCCTGCCCGGCGGGGAACCCGGGGCCACCACGGTCAACTGGGTCGTCAACGCCTGGAACTCAGCGGCCCTGGACGTGCTCGACTACCAGTGGGGCATCGCGGCCGACTTCTGGAAGGAATCCGACCGGCTCGCGGCCGACCACGGTGTGAAGGTCGCCCTCGAACTGCACCCGCAGAACATCGTGTTCAACACCGCCGACGTCCACAAGCTCATCGAGCTCACCGGCGCGACCCATGTCGGCGTCGAGCTGGACGCGTCGCACCTCTTCTGGCAGCAGATGGATCCGGTCGCGGTGGTCCGCGAACTCGGCCCGCTGGTCTTCCAGGCCGCAGCGAAGGACGTCCGCATCAACACCGGCAACGCTGCGCTCTACGGTGTCCTCGACAACAGCTTCCGCCGGGTCTCCCCGGAGGAAAACCGCACCAATCTCGGCGGCGACGAGTGGGCGAACGAATGGCCCAAGGACTCGGCGTGGGACTTCGTGGCCCTGGGGCGCGGGCACGACACCGCCTACTGGACCGAGTTCCTGCGCGCGCTGTATGAGGTGGACCCGGACATGCTCGTCAACATCGAGCACGAGGACGTGTCCCTGGGCCGGATCGAGGGCCTGCAGGTGGCGGCCAAGGTCCTGCGCGACGCCGACTCGGCGCTCTCGGCGTCGCTGCACCTCACGAACTGACGGCCCGGCACAGCACGAGGTTGCCGGAGGCTGCGGGGTCGCCGGAAACTTCCGGCGACCCCGCAGCCTCCGGCAACTTCGACGGCGGGCACCCCGAACAGATAGGACGACCACGCGTGCGAATCGGAATTGTCGGCTACGGAGCCGGCGGCAGGTACTTTCACGCCCCTTTCATCGAGGCGGCCGACGGCGTCGAACTCGCCGGAGTCGTGGCGCGTTCGCCGGACAAACGCGCGGAGGTCGCCGCGGATTATCCCGGCCTTCCGGTTTACGGGAGCCTGGCGGAGATGCTCGAGGCCGGGGTGGACGCCGTCACCATCACAACGCCCCCGCACACGCGCCGTGAACTGGTGCTCGAGGCCGTCGCGGCAGGCGTCCACGTCGTGGCGGACAAACCGTTCGCTCCCGATGCCGCCACTGCGCGGGAGTTTGCCGAGGCCGCCCAACGGGCGGGCGTGGTCCTGAACGTCTACCACAACCGCCGCCGCGACGCGGATATCCTCACCCCGGCCGGGGTCGTTGCCTCGGGCGAGCTCGGGGAGGTGTGGCGGGTGCATTCGATCATGGACCAGGACGGTGCCGCCACCCTCGAGGCCGGTGCCGCGGGCGGACTCCTGCGCGACCTGGGCAGCCACCTCGTGGACCAGATGCTGTGGCTGTTGGGCCCGGCAACCCACGTCTACGGCACCCTCGACTGGACCGACCGCTTCGGCGAAACCACCGACTGCGGCTTTTTCGTGACCCTGACCCACGCGTCCGGAGCCGTCTCGACGGTTTCGGCCAGCAAACTCAACCACTCCACCACGCGTGAACTGCGCGCCTACGGCAGCAATGGCAGCTACATTGCCTCGGGCGCCGACGTCCAGGCCGAGGCCCTGGCCGCAGGCCGCCGCCCGGCCCTGGAGCCGGCCACATGGGGGATCGATGTTCCGGAAAACCGGGGAACCCTGGCGGTAGCCGGCGGCCGCTCACTGGTGGCCTCGGAACAGGGCAATTATGCCGCGTTCTACACCGGGTTCGCCCGCGCGGTCCGGGACGGCGGACCCGGACCGGTGCCGGCCGCCGAAGGGGTTCGGACCCTCGAGGTCCTCGACGCCGCCCGGCGCAGCGCGCTGGCGAACGTGGTAGTAGAGCTGGGTTGACCGGCGCCCGGCTGTAGCGGGCCGCCGTCGTCCGGGCAGAACACGCGAGGTCGCCGGAACGATGCGGGGTCGCCGTAGCGTTCCGGCGATCGGGCATGTCTCCGGCGAGTTCGACGGCGGGCGGCCCCTAGGAGTAGTACTGCCCCAGCGTCTCGGCCTTGAACTCGAAGAAGTTGCCGGCCTCGATGGCGAGACGGGCATCGTCGACCATCTTCACCACGAAGCGCTCGTTGTGGATCGAGATCAGCGTGGCGGAGACCATTTCCTTGGCCTTGAACAGGTGATGGATGTAGGCCCGGGAGTAGTTCAGGCAGGCGTAGCAGTCGCAGCCTTCCTGCAGCGGGCCGAAGTCGCGCTTGTACATGGCGCCGGAGAGGTTGTACCGGCCGGTGGGGTGGTAGAACGCCGAATTCCGGGCCACCCGGGTCGGGGAGACACAGTCGAAGGTGTCCGCACCGTTTTCGATCGCGGTGAAGATGTCGTCCGGCTCGGAGATGCCAAGGAGGTGCCGGGGCTTGTTTTCCGGCAGTTCCTCGTTGCACCAGCGCACGATCGTGCCCAGGTTCTCCTTCTCCAGGGCACCGCCGATGCCGAAGCCGTCGAAGTTCATCGCGCCGAGGTCGCGGCAGGCCTTGCGGCGCAGGTCCTCGTACTGGGCGCCCTGGATGACCCCGAAGAGCGCCTGGTAGGGCTTGCCGGCACGTTCGGACGTGAGCCGGAAGTGCTCGGTGAGGCAGCGCTCGGCCCAGCGCCGGGTGCGCTCGAGGGATTCCTCCTGGTAGCTGCGGGAGTTCTGCAGGGTGGTGAGCTCGTCGAACGCGAACATGATGTCCGCGCCGATCTGGTGCTGCACGTTCATGGAGATTTCGGGGCTGAAGCGGTGCCGGTCGCCGTTGAGGTGGCTCTTGAACCACACGCCTTCCTCGTCCACATGGGCCAGGCGTTCCTTGCCGGGGGCGACGGCGTCGTCGGGTCCTGAATTGTCCACCGATTTCATGTCGATGACCTTCTTGAACCCCGAGCCCAGGCTCATCACCTGGAACCCGCCGGAGTCCGTGAAGGTGGGCCCGCGCCAGTTCATGAAGGTACCCAGCCCGCCGGCCTCGTCCAGAATGTCCGCGCCCGGCTGCAGGTACAGGTGGTAGGCGTTGGCCAGCACGGCCTGTGCGCCCAGCTCGGCGACGGACTCCGGGAGGACCGACTTGACCGTGGCCTTGGTGCCGACCGCGATGAACGCCGGGGTCTGGATCTCCCCGTGCGGGGTGGCGATGGTGCCGGTCCGGCCCAGGAACTCACCGCCGTTGGCGCTGACCTGCGCATCCGACGGCGAGCAACTTTCGCTCAGGCGCTTGCCAACGCGGAAGGAAAACTCGGACTGCTGGGCCGGCAGGAGCGATGACACGGGTGTTTCAGGATTGGCTGGCACCGTTCAAGTGTGCCAGCTAACAGCCTCCAACCCTTAGTGCAGCGGATCGGATGTGGGGTAGTTCTCAGCCCGCCACTTGTCCCAGTAGTTGCGGATGGACTCCAACTGGTGCGCCCCGAGGTCATAGGTGGAGACGATGGCCAGGGCTCCGCCCTCGGGCCGGAGGTCCTTGACGACCGGCTGGTCCGCCACAATGACCAGGCCATCGCCGTGTTCCGCGTAGTGGTGGACCGTGAGCCCCACCTGGTGGTTGCTGCGGAACCAGACCTTGCCGGAGGCTTTCTCGCCCGTGGCCAGGGTGAGCGAGTACGGTTCGCCCGGCTTGGGGACGTCGGACAGGCCCAGCTTTTCGATCGCGGACCCTTCGTTCCCGGGGACGGAGAAAAAGAAGGTCCGGCGTTTGCCGTGCGGATGCCGTTCGAGGGCGAAGCGGAGCTGCTGGAGGAAGGTCAGCCAGCCCTGGGTGATGTCCTCGTCCCAGGCGGCCCACTCGGAATTGTGGTCCACCGCGGCCCGCGTGACACTGACTTCCGTGCCGCCCGGGACCGGTTTCAAGGTGAACACGTCCCCGCCGTCGACCACCAGAGACGTATGGTCGGCGCCTTCGATGACATTGGGGCTGAAGTAGATCTCATTGATCTCGGCCGCCTGGTCGTCGGCTTCCCACCCGTGCCACTGGGCTACCTTGGCGGGCTCGCGCAGCATTGTCCAAACCTGCTGCGCGTCAGAGTTGATCACAAGGCTCAGATTGTTCGTCATGGGGTGAATCTACAACGCCCGGCCGGAAGGGGGTAGGGGTCAAATGCGTCAGGAACGGACGGACTCGAGTTCGTTGCCGATCCGGCGGTCCAGCTCCGGGGCGCCGATGGTTTCCGAGCCGCCGTGGGCGCGCAGGAAGAGCAGGGCCTCGAGCCGCAGGAGCCGCCACTCGCGTTCCGCCTCCGGATTCGAGTTGTCCATCGAGCGGAAGATTTCCTTGTCGTACAGGTTCGGTTCGTTGAGCGAGCGCTGGCGGACCTTGGCGTTGATCCGGGCCTTGAACGGGTCCGTCTCCATGGCATCGGGGGCGCGCAGGAACTTCTCATAGACCGCGGCACGCTCCTCCTGGCCGAGCTGTCGGCAGATGTAGCTCGACAAGGCGAGGGAGGCCTCCACCGATGCCCAGCGGCCGCGGTTGCCGTCGAAGGGCAGCACATTGAGCAGGTCCGCGACGGCGAGGGCGCTTTCGGCGTCCTTATGGATGATGAACAGCTCCTGCGCGAGGTCGCTGAGGTCCTTGAGGCAGCTGCCGGACTTCGTGTTGATGCCCTTGGCCAGCCGTTCGCTGAGCAGCAGCACCCCCGCCGAGCTCGGGTGGGCCTCGGCAACAGTCTGCACCACGGACTCCGGCGTGCCCTCCAGGGCGGGGATCAGCGCCAGGTCCTCTTCGCTGGGGCCGCTCACCGCCGGCGGAACGGGCGGCAGCGGAGGGATGACGACGGCGGGAGCGGCGGCTTCCTCGGCCACCTCGGCCCTTTCACGCCCGCCCGCGCCGCCCTGGGCGCCGGCCGCACCGGTCGCATTGGCGGCCGGTTCGAGGGGCTGCGCAGGGGAGCCGGCATCCTCCTCGGCCGGCTCGCCAGTCCCGGCGGCCGCCCCGACGATCCGGACGGTGGAGGCCGCCGCGATCCGCAGTCCGCCGCCTCCCGTGAGGGTCGCCAGGACCATGGCGGGGGTGCCGAAATCGTCGGTTTCGACGTCAATGCGCTGGATTTCGGCGGAGCGGTTGCCATCGGGCAAGAGCAGATGATCGCCGCTCTGCAGAAATCCAGCCTGCTGTTCGATGTAGTTCGGGGCGGCCGGGGGGTGGGTCATTGCAGTCCTTAAATTCTTTTGCGGTCCGCCCAACAGTCTACAAAGGCGCGCGCGGGAAGTTGGGGACGCAGCCGCCGCCGGTCAGTTCCCGACGCCGGCGAAGGCCAGCGCCTGGCGGATCAGGGCACCGCGGCCGCCGCTGAATTCCAGCTGGACATCCGAGCTCATGACTTCCTGCGGGGTCATCCAGGTCAGTTCCAGCGCGTCCTGCCGCGGCGAGCAGTCGCCGGTGACGGGGATGATGTACGCCAGGGCGACGGCGTGCTGGCGGTCATCCGTAAACCCGGTGTGGGACGGGGACGGGAAGTACTCGGCCACCGTGAACGGCACGGGGCTGATGGGCAACTGGGGGAACGCCAGGGGGCCGAGGTCTTTCTCCATATGGCGCAGCAGGGCGGCGCGGATGGTTTCGCGGTACAGCACCCGGCCGGAGACCAGCGAGCGGATCATGTTGCCGTCCTCGTCGGCCTGCAGCAGGGTGCCGACCTCGTTCACGAACCCGAGGGGATCCAGCCTGACCGGGACGGCCTCGACGTAGACCATGGGCAGCCGGCCGCGCGCCTCGAACAAATCTTCGTCGGAGAGCCAGCCGGGGTTCGGGTCAGGAGTGCGAACGTTCATGGTTAAGTTCTACCCCATCCCTGACCCGTTCCCCGCGCCGTCGTTCAGATCGCCAGCAATGCCGGGGCAGCTACGACGGACCTAAGGCCGCGTACTGCGCCGAGATCCACATTGAGCAGGGCCGGAGCATGGAGCGCGAGGGCGTCGCCGGGCTGGCCATGCTCACCGAAGTCGTCAACCGGCTCTGCAATGGCGTGCTGGCGGACTGACGCCGGGAATACCGCTCACCCGGCGGCCGGTGCCGTGGAAATCCAGAGCGGCGGGTGGGCGGCGGTGCCGTCGGCATCGGGGCTGGCCACGTGCAGGGTGGGGATGACGGCGTCCTCGATGACCGCGGACTCGTTTCCTGCATCGTTCAGACGCTCACGGAGGGCGGTCAGGTCGCCGGCGTATTCGAAGCCCAGGCCGGCACGCCCGGATCCGGTGCCGGTGCCCACCATCAGGATCCCGCCGTTCTTCGCCGTGAAGGTTTCCGATTCGGCGGTGTCGGCGTCGGCTCCGGAGCCCGGGAGCGGGCGGGGCCGGGCGCCGATGTCCCGCAGGGTCCGGGCCGCCGCCACCGCGTCCTCCGAGAACCAGACCCCGACGACGGCGATGCCCGGGTCCGCTTCCGTCGACCCGCCCCAACTGCCGTCCGTGGCGCTCCTGGCCGGGTCGGCGAGGAAACTGAAGCCGTCCGCGGCCGTGACGCGGCAGGACGGGCCGTGGTCCGCGTCGACGAGTTCCGCGGTGGTGCCCCCTTCGGCCGCCCCGGACTCCTTGGTCCGCCGGGCGAATTCCTTCAGGTCGCCGACCTCGACGCCGAGGGAGGTGGTGCCGTCCTCGGCCGAGCCCTGCTCGACAAAATGGAGGGCGAGCCGGCCGGAGCCGGCGTCGAACTCCCGCCACGTGGGCTCGTCAACGGTCTTGACCATGCCAAGTCCGGTGAGCAGCCGCTCCCATTCATCAAGGCTGGAGGTGAAGTGGATCGGGCGGACACGCAGCATCGTTGCTCCTCAAGGTGGTGACGGGTTTTCGGCTCTCAGGGATATAGTCCCACCAAATCGGTGTCCGTGGTCAGAGCGGAGCACAATGGTGCCATGGCTGGTGAACTTGACGAACTGCTGGTGAAGGATGCCGCCGAGTGGCGGGCGTGGCTGGAGCGCCACCACGCGGAGAGCCCCGGCGTGTGGTTGGTGCTGCACAAGAAAGGCGGCTCGGTGACGGAGCTGGACTACGAAGCCGCCCTGCAGGAGGCCCTGTGCTTCGGCTGGATCGACGGCCAGGGCCGGCGGCGCGATGCGGAGAGTTCGTTCCAGCGGATGACCCGCCGGGGCCCGAAAAGCATGTGGTCCGCCCGGAATGTGGAGCGGATCGGGCGCCTCGAGGTCGCCGGCAGGATGGCTCCCGCCGGCCGCGCCGCCGTCGACAGCGCCAAGGCGGACGGCCGCTGGGAAGCCGCCTACTCCGGCGCGGCAACGGCCGAAGTGCCCGAGGACCTGGCCGCGGCCATCGCTGCCGAACCGCGGGCGCAGGCGATGTTCGACGTCCTGACCTCGGTGAACCGGTACGCCCTGATCTACCGGACCAACGCCGTCAAGCAGGCCGCCACGAGGGCGAAGAAGATCGCGGGATTCGTGGAGATGCTCGCCCGGCACGAAACGCCCTACCCGCAGACCAAACGGCCGGCCCCGTGACCGGCACGGTCCCTTCCCGGCCCCGGCCAAGGCCCCGGTCCCGAGACAGCCCCTGGTCTGCCCCCTAGAACCCGACGCCCATGGCCTGGGCGATCACCACCGCAGAGGCTGAGGACCACGCCTGCGGATGGCATGACGCCGGATAGGGCACCGCGTGGCCGGACTCCCCGGCGGTGGTGCCGGCGAACAGTTCCGGCAGGCGGTGCCCGAAGGAGCCGGACGCGGCCAGCAGGCCCTCGGCGATGGTCCGGGCTTCGGCGAGGAATCCCTCGGCGAGCAGCCCCCGGACCGCGATCGCGGTGTCGTGGCTCCAGACCGAACCGCAGTGGTAGCTGAACGGCCAGAAACCGGCCGCGCGCCGGGAAATCGTGTGCACCCCGTAGCCGGAGAACAGCTCAGGGCTAAGCAACCGGTCCGCCACGAGCCGGGCCTCCGAGGCGTCCAGGATTCCGGTGCCGAGCAGGTGCCCCATGTTGGAGCCCGGGATGTCCAGCGGCTCGCCGTGCCCGTCGAGGGCCATCGCGGGGAAGGGGCCGTCGTCGTCCTCGACCCAGAAGCGCTCGCGGAAGTTCTGTTGCAGCACCTCGGCGAAGTCCCGCAGAGCCTGGGCGCCCGGCTCGCCATAGGCTTCAAAGAGATCGGCAGTGTCCACGGCGGCCTGGTAGGCGTAGCCCTGCACCTCGGCGAGCGCGATCGGGCCGTCGGCCTGCCGGCCGTCGCGGAACTGCATGGCGTCCCTGGAGTCTTTCCAGCCCTGGTTGCTGAGCCCGTGGCCGGTCGGGTCCTGGTAGCTGAGGAACCCGCCGTTCGTGCTTCCGGGCGCGCCCGCGGCGGCCAGCAGCCATTCCACCGCCCGGGCCGCGTTCGGCAGCAGCGAACGGACGACGGCGTCGTCCAGGCCGGCCTGGCCGAGCTCGGCCAGCAGGCAGAGCCACAGGGGGGTGGAATCCACGGCGCCGTAGTACACCGGGGGCAGCCGCAGGCCCTGGCTCTCCAGGACGAGTTCCTTGGCCCGGAGCTCGTGCAGGATCTTGCCGGGTTCCTCGGCGGCACCCGGGTCGTTCTTCGTGCCCTGGAACGCCGCGAGGGTACGCAGCGTGCCGGCGGCGAGCCCGGGATCGAGCGGCAGGAGCAGCCGTGCGGCCCAGAGCGAATCGCGGCCGAACAGGGTGAAATACCAGGGCGCCCCGGCGGCAGCGAACGGCGCGTCAGGCAGCGCCCGGGTGGCCAGGCGGAGGCCGGCGAGCTCGTCGAGCGCGTTGTCCAGCAGCAGGCCCAGGGCGCCGGAGGGTTGGGCGCGGACCCGGCGCGAGGACGGCGGCGGGGCTGCCACCACGGCGTCCTCGCTGTCGGCCAGGACCGCCTGCCACTCCACGTCCAGCGGGCGGCCGCGTCCTGCCGTGCCGCGCCAGAGGAGCCGGGCGCCGGATACGACGCTGCCGGGCGCGGCGACGGTCAGGGTCCGTGCGCCGTCGCGCCAGCGCAGCGTGGAATCGTCTGCGGAGAACGGCTCGGAGGGCTCGCGGAAGCGGCTGAGCCGGATCGCGGCCATGTCGGTGAAGTCCGCGGCGAGCTGGATTTCAATTTCCACGTCGAGCGCCTCGAGGGATGTGCTCAGCCGCAGGGAGTGCCGGACGACACCGGGTGTGACCGTCCAGGTCTGGAGGAGTTCGACGGCGGGGTCCTCGGTGGGGCCCGGGATGCCGCGGACCAGCCCCCGCACGCGCAGCACACCGCCGGCCTCGGCCTCCACCGTGGCGGGCTCCGGCTCCAGGCCGTTCACCCGCACCTCGGCCCGGGACAGCATCCGGGTGTCCCCGTGCAGCAGACCGGTGAACCAGCCGCCGCCCGCGGCGCCGGAGGAGCCCGCGGCGTTGGTGGCACCGTGGCCGCTGGCGAGCCGCCCCTCGGCGTCGAGCCACAACTGGGTGGGGGCGGCTACGGAGCAGTGCTGGCGGTGGAGCGCTGGCTGAACAGTCATGCGCCCCACCCTATGCCGGGAGCCGGACCGGCTCAACGGGCCCCGTCGGGGCACTCCTCGACAGAGGGGAAGACGGAGGGGGAAGCGGACTGGGAACAGCGGGCCGGCCGGGGCCGCCCCGCCGCGGCTACGCCGGGGGCAGGTCTTCCATCGGGAAGGCCACTGCTTCGCCGACGACGCGGAGGCACAGTTCGGTGCCCGGGCGAGCGATCGAGGCGTTCCAGTGCCGGATGGTGATGATTTCGCCGCCGCCGGGATAGCGGTGGTCCGCCACGGCCCCTTCCGCGAGGACGGGAGGGACGGCGAGCTTGAGCCGCACGGTCGTTTCGGGGCCGAAGTAATCGGTGTCCACCACGACGCCGCGGATGGGGCCGTCCTCGGCGATCCGGATCTGTTCCGGCCGCAGCATGAGCTGGACCCGCCCCTGCGCCGGGGGCCGGCGCACGGGGATGCCGCCCAGGGAACAGGTGGCGAGGGAGCCTTCCATCCAGGCGTCCAGGATGACGGCGTCGCCGAGGAATTCCGCGGTGGCGCGGTCCGCGGGGCGCGTGTACACGATGAACGGGTTGCCGATCTGCGCGAGCCGTCCGCCGCGCATCACCGCGACCTGGTCCGCAAATGACAGCGCCTCGCCCTGGTCGTGGGTGACCAGGATGGTGGTGACACCGGCGTCCTGGAGCACCTTGCCCACTGCGCGGCGGGTGGCCACGCGGAGGCCCGCGTCCAGCGCCGAGAACGGCTCGTCCAGCAGCATCAGTTCCGGCTCGCGGGCAAGGGCGCGGGCCAGGGCGACCCGCTGCTGCTGCCCGCCGGAGAGCTCGTGCGGGCGCCGCTTGGCCATGGCGGCGTCCAGGGACACCATGTCCAGCAGCTCGGCGACCCGGGCCTTCACGCCGCCGTGCCCGCCGGGGAGCCTGCCGGCGTCGAGGCCGAAGGAGATGTTCCGCCCGACGCTCAGGTGCGGGAAGAGCGCACCGTCCTGCGCCACATAGCCCACGTGGCGTTTGTGCGCCGGCACCCAGACGCCGTCGCCGGCCACTTTGGCGCCGTTCAGCGAGATGCTGCCGGTGTCCGGGTGCTCAAATCCGGCGATCAGCCGCAGCAGGGTGGTCTTGCCGGAGCCGGAGGGCCCCACGATCGCCGTCGTGCCGCCCTTGGCCACCGACAGGTTGACGCCCATGAGGACGGCCTGGGGTCCGAAGTTCTTGGTGACGGCGTCGATTTCCAGGTGGTTGTTCGTGCTGGTGGCCACGGAGGCGGCGACCCGCGGTTCCGGGAGCCGGGAAGGGCTGTACTGGGTCACTGTCCCGCTGCTTTCTTGGACTGCTGGAAGAGGAGGTAGGTCATCGGCGCGGAAATCAGGATCATCAGCAGGGCGTACGGGGCGGCGCCGGCGTAGTCGATTTCGCTGCTCTTGCTCCAGAACTCGGTGGCGAGCGTCCGGGTGCCGTTGGGGGAGAGCAGCAGCGTCGCGGTCAGCTCGTTGACGATTGCCAGGAACACCAGGGCGGCGCCACCCGCGGCGGCCGGGGCGGTGAGCCGCAGGGTGACCCGGAGGAAGGCCAGCAGCGGCGGCTTGCCGAGCGCCTGGGCTGCCTCGTCGAGTTCCTTCGGTGCCTGGGCCAGGCCGGAACGGATGTTGACCAGGGCACGTGGCAGGAACAGTAAAACGTAGGCCGCGATCAGCAATGCGGAGGTCTGGTAGAGGCTCGGCGCCGCCTTGATGCTGACCGTCACGAAGGCCAGTCCCACCACGATGCCGGGCATGGAGCTCGTGATGTAGTTGGACAGCTCCAGGGCCTTGCTGAACCAGCTGGGGTGCCGCACGGCCAGATACGCCATGGGGAACGCCACGACGGTGGTGGCCAGGGCGCCGGCGAGGCCGTACATCAGGGTCTGCAGCAGGGCCGGCAGGAACTCCTCGGCGGCCCAGATGTCCGGGCCGCCGGCGATGATCCAGCGCAGCACGAAGGTCAGCGGCAGCCCGAAGGCCAGCGCGGTGAGCGCGGTGAGGAACAGCTGGGCCGGGAGCTGGTAGGCGTGCAGCGGAAGGCGCAGGGTGCGTGACTGGGCGCCGGAGCCGATCTTGGCGTACCGGGCGCTGCCGCGGCTGCGCACTTCAACCAGCAGCAGGATCAGGCACAGGAACACGAGGACGCTGGCGAGCATGTTCCCGGCGGTGCCGTTGAAGGTGGACTGGTACTGCACCATGATCGCGGTGGTGAAGGTGTCGAACCGGATCATCGCGAAGGCGCCGTACTCGGCCAGCAGGTGCAGGGAAACGAGCAGCGCCCCGCCGGTCATCGCGATGCGCAGCTGCGGCAGCACCACGCGGAAGAAGGTGCGCCACGCGCCCAGGCCCAGGGACGCGGCGGACTGTTCGATGGCCGGGTCCAGCCGGCTGAGCGTGGCGGCGGCCGGGATGTAGACGAGCGGGAAATAGGACAGCGTCGCGATCAGCACGCCGGACCACAGGCCCTCAAGCGACGGCACCGCGGAGACCCAGGCGTAGCTGTTGACGAAGGCCGGGATGGCCAGCGGGGCCGCGAGCAGCACGGCCCACCACTTGTGCCCCCTGAGCTGGGTGCGTTCCACCAGCCAGGCGCCGCCCACACCGAGGACCAGGCACAGCGGCACGGTGATCAGCATCAGCAGCACGGTGTTGAGCAGCAGCTCGCCGACGCGTGCCCGGAAGATCAGGTCCACGGCCGTGTCCCAGCCGGTGGCGGCCGTCATGACGATGACGTAGCCCAGCGGAATCAGCGCAAAAAGGGCGATCAGGACCGCCAGCACGGAAACCATGGAAACGCCGAAAGGCGGGCGGGGGCGCTTGCCCCTGCCCGCCGTCGTCGTGCCCCCGGGTGTTCCGGGAGCCGCCAGCTTGGTTGTCACGTGGTTAGAGCAGTCCCGCCTGAGTCATCAGCTCGGTGACCTTGGCGGAATTCAGCTTGGCCGGATCCACGGTGGGTGCCTGCAGTTCCGTCAGCGGGACGAGCTTCTCGTTGGCCGGGACGTCAGAGGCGATGGCGTACTCGAAGGAAGTGCCCTTCTGCAGGACTTCCTGGCCCTTCTTGCCGGTGATGAACTTGACGAAGGCCTGGGCCGCCGCCGCGTTCTTCGAGGAATTCAGCACGCCGCCGCCGGAGACGGACACAAACGCGCCCGGGTCCTGGTTCTTGAAGTAGTACGGGGTGACGTTCTTGGAGTTCTCGCCGGTCTTGGCCTGGTCGCCGTAGTAGTAGTAGTGGTAGATCAGGGCGGCGTCGACCTCACCGGCGTTGACTGCCTTCATAGCCGTGCTGTTGCCCTTGTAGGCCTTGGAGTTCGCCTTCATGCCCTGAAGCCATTCCTCGGTGGCGGCTTCGCCCTTGAGCTCCAGCAGGGCGGAGACGATCGCCTGGAAGTCGGCACCGGACGGCGAGGCCGCCCACTTGCCCTGCCACTCCGGCTTGGCCAGGTCCAGCATGGACGTGGGCAGCTGGTCATCGCTCAGCTTGGCCTTGTCGTACACCAGCACG
Organism: Pseudarthrobacter ribosi; assembly: GCF_055412865.1. Classification (NCBI taxonomy): domain Bacteria; kingdom Bacillati; phylum Actinomycetota; class Actinomycetes; order Micrococcales; family Micrococcaceae; genus Pseudarthrobacter; species Pseudarthrobacter ribosi. Next base: position 51,258 of record NZ_JBVAYZ010000011.1, read on the forward strand.
GTGGAACGGGCTGCGATGCCGGTCCACTTGCTGGTGGAGGGACGGAACTCGGCGGGCACCTGGTCGATGGTGGCCTTGTCGACGTCGGCGAAGAGGCCGGCGTTTTCCACCTGGGCCATGGCCGGGGAGTTTTCGGTGAGGAAGACGTCGGCCGGGGAGGCCTGGCCTTCCTGGATGATCTGGTTGGACATCTCGGTGTCCGAGCCCTGCCGCATGGTGACCTTGACGCCGGTTTCCGCGGTGAACGCGTCCACCCATTCCTTGGTCAGGGACTCGTGCTGGGCGTTGTAGACGGTGATTTCTCCGGAGATCGTCCCGTCAGCGGCGGCGCTGCTGCTGGGGGCGGTGGAGGCGCCGGAGCCGCAGGCGGCCAGGCCGAGAGTGGCGGTGGCGGCAAGTGCGATACCTGCCAGCGCGTTCTTGCGGATCTTCATGGGGCTGCTTTCTGGGGGAAGGTCGTAGGAACCCTAGCCCCCTGTGAGCGGGGAAGTTAGGGCATGCTCACTACGAAAAACTGTAGGTTAGCCAAACCTAAGCGACCAAGCCGAGGGCACTTTAAGTGATGAGGATCACATCAATTACAAAACTAATGCGTGACTTAATGCGCGGCGGCGATGGCGGCGGCCGCTTCCAGTATCATCCAGGCCTGCAGCTGCGTGGAGAGTTCGACGGCGGCGCCCGCCGGGTAGGTGTCCCGCGCCGGCCGGTCGGGGCGGGTCGAAAACACGATCCGGCTGCCCTTCCGGGCGAGCGGGTCCTGGGCCGACAGCAGGCGCCGGCCCTCCCAGAAGGCCTCGGCCGTGTCATTGACCAGTGCCGCGGCCGTCGCCCGGGTTGCGGTGGGAAGCCGCGCGTCGACCGCCGCGATGGCCAGATGCCGGGCGAGGATGCCGGTGAACAGTCCTCCGTCGCCGGTGCCCTCGCAGCGCAGCACCGTGGCGTTGCGCCCCGCCAGGGGCGCGGGGAGGGTGAGGCTGCGTGCCACCGACGCCACGAGGGATGCGGCGCGGGCCAGGTTGGCGCCGCCGCCGAGCTCCAGCAGCGCGCCGAGGACCGGGCCCTGGTTGTAGGTGTAGATGGCGCTTTCCAGCACCACGTCGCCGCCCGGGGCAATCCGCAGGCCGTCCCGGTACAGGCCCTGTTCGGGGTCGAAGAGCCGGGCCTGGAGCCAGTCCAGCAGGGCCTGTGCCTTGGCCGCCTGGCCGGTGCGAGCGTAATAGAGGGCCACCGGTGCCGTGGCCGGGGTGTTCTTGAAGTCCCGTTTCTTGCTCCAGAACGTCCCGCCCCCGAGGTCGTCCGTGGAGGCGGAATCGAACTGCAGCGTGAGGCTCTTCAGGACGCGAGTGTTGCGGCGGCGCCCGGCCTCCGTGCGGCTGTCCCTGGCGAGGTGCTCCAGCCGCAGCGTGGACAGCGCCAGCCAGGCCATGTCGTCGTAATAGTTGTTGACGACGGTGAGGAAGTTGCGGAGCCGGATCCCGGTGACCAGCCGGGAGGCGAGCCGGCCGGCGCTGGGCCGGTCCGCGCCGTCGAACCGCGCCCCGGTCCGGCCGGCAGTGCCGAGTTCGCGCCGCCCCGTGTCCACCAGGCAGTCCACGTAGTGCGCCTGCCACCAGTAGTGCCAGGGCCGGGCCAGGTTCTTGAGCCGGCCCGAGGGCCGGACGATCGCGGCGATGTGGGTTCCCGGCAGGAAGAAGAGCCGCTGCCCGAACAGCCTGGTCACCGAGCGGGCAGCTTCATCCGCCCGGAAAGACCAGTCGGGGCAGGGGGAAATGTCGGCCGGGGTCATGGGCCCAGCCTAGTAGCGGCAGGGTGAAGGTGCGGAACGCCCGCATTCCAGTTAACATTCACTAACTAATGTTCGCGGTAAGTGCGTGACGCTGCCCACAGTGTCGCGGCGGGCTCGGGTTCCACATCAAGGAGGATGCATGGACATCAAAGGTACTGTTGCGCTGATTACGGGCGGAGCCTCCGGTCTGGGGGCCGCGACGGCGCGTCGCCTGTTCGACGCCGGCGCCTCGGTGGTCCTGGTGGACCTGCCAGGCTCCGCCGGCGCGGCTTTCGCCGCCGAGCTGAACGCCGGGCGCAACGTCCAGGCGGCGTCCCCTGAAGCCGGCAGCCCGATGCAGCCCGTGAACCGGGCGCTCTTCGTTCCCGCCGATGTCACCAGCGAGGACGAGATTCAGGCCGCCGTCGACGCCGCCGTCGCCCTCGGTCCGCTGCGGATCGTGGTTAACTGCGCCGGGATCGCCACCCCCGGCAAGGTGCTGGGCCGGGAGGGCGCGCTGCCGCTGGCGAGCTTCAACCGCGTCATCCAGATCAACCTCGTGGGCACCTTCAACGTCATCCGCCTGGCGGCGGCCGCCATGGCGGCGACCGAGCCGGCCGTGACCGAGCTCGGCGGGCCCGAGCGCGGCGTCATCATCAACACCGCCTCCGTCGCCGCGTTCGACGGCCAGATCGGCCAGCCGGCCTACGCCGCCTCCAAGGGCGCGGTGCACGCGATGACACTGCCGATTGCCCGTGAACTGGCGCGCTCGCTGGTCCGGGTGGTCACCATTGCGCCGGGCATCTTCGAGACGCCCATGATGGCCGGACTGCCGCAGGAAGCCCAGAACTCCCTGGGCCAGCAGGTGCCGCACCCCTCCAGGCTGGGCCGGCCGGCCGAGTACGCGAACCTCGCCGCGCACATCGTGGAGAACGCCATGCTCAATGGCGAGACCATCCGCCTCGACGGCGCCATCCGGATGGGGCCGAAATGATGCCGGCCGGGCTCGCCGATCCCCCCGCTCCCGCGGAATCCGTCGCGGGGCTGCCGACCGCCGATTTCTTCGACTTCGAGTCGCTGCTCAATCCCGGTGAACAGGCAAAGCTGGCCGAACTGCGGGTGTTCCTGGCCCGCGAGGTGGCACCGTTTGCCGGCGAGTGGTGGAACAAGGCCGAGTTCCCCGCGCACATCCTGCCCAAGCTCGCGGCCCTGGAGCTCAGCGCCCCGGCCCAGCGCGGTTACAGCAACCTGTTTGCCGGACTGGTTATTGCCGAGATGACCCGGGTGGACACCTCGCTGGCGACGTTCTTCCTGGTCCACCACGACCTCTTCGTCGAATCGCTCTACGGCTTCGGCTCCGAGGAGCAAAAGGCGCGCCTGCTCGAGGACGCCGCCAGCCTCCGGATCACCGGCGCGTTCGCGCTGACCGAACCAGAGCATGGCTCCGACGTGGCCGGCGGCATGGAGACCGTCGCCCGGCGTGTCCCGGGCGGGGCGCCCGACGGCGGCGACAGCTGGGTGCTCAACGGCGCCAAGCGCTGGATCGGCAACGGGACGTTCTGCGACTACATGCTGGTGTGGGCCCGTGACGGGGCCGACGGCGGCATCCGCGGCTTCATCGTGGACGCCACTCTGCCGGGGGTGAGCCGGAGCCGGATCGAGAACAAGATCGCGCTGCGCACGGTGCAGAACGCGGACATCGTCTTCAAGGACGTGCAGGTGGCCGAATCAGACCGTTTCGCCGGGATCAACAGCTTCGAGGACACCAATGAACTGCTGCGCGGCTCGCGGATCATGGTCGCCTGGCAGGGTGTTGGCCAGCAGCTGGCAGCCTTCGACGTCGCCCGGCAGTACGCCGTCGAACGCCAGCAGTTCGGCCGGCCGCTGGCGAAGTTCCAGCTGGTCCAGCAGCAGCTGGTCACGATGCTTGGCAATGCCGTGGCGAGCATGGGCATGATGGTCCGGATCGCGCAGCTGCAGGACCAGGGCACCGCAGACATGCCTCAGGTGGCGCTGGCGAAGTCCTATGTGAGCGCCCGGATGCGGGAGACCGTGGGGATGGGCCGGTCCCTGCTGGGCGGCAACGGCATCGTCACCGACTACCGGATGGCCAAGATCTTCGCCGACGCCGAGGCGATCTACACCTACGAGGGCTCGTTCGAGATCAACACGCTGATCGTGGGCCGGGCCGTGACCGGGGTGTCCGCGATCGTCTAGAACAGCGCGGGCTCCTTCTCGCCCGCCTCGATCCGGTAGTCCAGGCTGTTGTTTTTCACCGGCATGGGGCAGGTGCCGTACGGGGTGAAAGCGCTCGGGTAGTTGATTGCCCGGTTGAAGTCCAAAATCACGGTGCGGTTTCCCCGCGAGTCGACGCGCGGCCGGGCCGTGGAAACCTTCCGCCATTCATCGGTTGATTCTCCGTTGGTCTCATCGTGGAACGTGACCGTCAGCGCCCCGAGCTTTTCCTCTTCGGCCTGCAGGTGGAACTCGTGGTCCTTGCCGGGGAGCAGGAACACCAGTTCGCCGACGGACCGGTGGACCCCGTCGACCAGGGGGTTGGCGGTGCCGATCGGGACCTCAACCGGCTCCGGATAGGGGTGGAAGCTGGCCTCGACCACCAGGTCCGGCCGGTAGTCGAAGGTGGGGACGCCGTCGAACCCGGTGAACACCGGCGATTTCGAATCCCGGGTGCGCACCGCGTACTTGTCGGCGCGCCGGACGAGTTCCACGACGACCTGCCGGCCGTCCGCGCCGCCATACTGGACCCAGAGCAGCGATTCCTCATGGGCCAGCGCCGCGCTGATCGTGCCGTCCACGGACTCGCCGGTCTCCACGAGCGTCAGTCCCTCGGCCGCCGCGGCGGTGAAGAACGCCGTCGTGCCGTCCGTGGACCAGAGGCCGGGGACGAGTTCGACCTCCGCCGGCTGGTCCTCCAGCCATTGGAACGACGTCAGGGTCAGCCAGCCGTACTCGCTGGCCAGGGCCGTGTTGCGGCTGTTCCGGAAGCGCTGCCAGCGGGCGAGCTGGGCGTCGGGGCCGGGTTGTGAAGTGTTCACGGGTTCCTCCCGAGGTTTGCGGACACAAGTTGTGCTGCGGTGCGGCGGGCGGCGGTGGCCGCCGCCGGGTCGGCGTCGAGCACGCCGCTGGCCAGGCCGCCGTCGAGGACCAGGGTCAGGCTGCGGGCGAGCTGGTCCGGATCCGGGGCGCCGGCCTGGGCGGACAGGTTCCGGATCCAGGCCCGGATGTGCTCCTTGTGCGCCACCGTCCGCGCGTGGACGCGGGTTCCGGAAGCGGACTCGGCGGCGGCGTTGATGAAGGCGCAGCCGCGGTAGCCGTCGCGGCGGCAGGCGCTGGCCAGGGCGTCGAACAGCCCCACGAGCTGGGCTGCAGGATCAGGTCCGGCGGCTTCCGCCGCGGCGTGGAGCTGCCCGGTCCAGACGCCGTCGACCTTCTCCAGGTAGGCCAGGATCAGGTCATCCTTGGCCGGAAAGTACTTGTAGAACGTGGCCTTCGCGACGCCGGACTCGGCGATGATCGTATCGATGCCGGCCGCCCGGAGCCCCTGGGCGTAGAAGAGCCGGAAAGCCGTGGCCAGGATCTTGTCCCGGGCCGGCCCGGCTGGCGTGCGGACGGCCCGTGGTGCTGCGGCTGCTGGCGGCGTCATGGCTCCATGGTACCCAGACAAGTCTGTCTATGGTTGCCGTAGACAGGTCTGTCTGATAACTTCCTGCTGAGGGGTAGACGGAATTGTCTACCCTTGGATGTCGTGAACCCGGCCATCCCGAACTGAACCAACCCGAACTGAGGATGTCGTGAAGATTGCTGTACTGGGAACCGGCACCGTGGCCCCACGATCGCCGCGGCACTGGCCGCGCTCGGTCATGACGTTGTGATCGGCACGCGGGATCCGAAGACGACGCAGGCCCGGACCGAGCCCGGCGCGACGGGCGGCCCATCCTTTGCCGCATGGCAGGCGGCGCACCGGGGGATCGACGTCGCCACGTTCGCGGACGCCGCCGCCCGTGCGGACCTGGTCGTGAACGCCACGAACGGCGCGGGCTCCCTCAAGGCGCTCACCGCGGCGGGCGCGGCAAACCTGGCCGGCAAGGTGGTCATGGATGTCACGAACCCGCTGGACTTCTCCCGCGGGTTTCCGCCGTCGCTGAACCCGGTGAACACCGACAGCCTCGGCGAACAGATCCAGCGGGCCTTCCCGGAAGCCCGGGTGGTGAAGACCCTCAACACGATGACCGCCAGCGTCATGGTGGATCCGGCCAGTGTGGCCGGGGGCGACCATTCGGTCTTCGTCTCCGGAAACGACGCGGCCGCCAAGGAGATCGTGAGCGGGCTGCTCGCGGGCTTCGGGCACCGGGACATCATCGACCTGGGCGACATCACCACCGCCCGCGGCGCCGAAATGATGCTGCCGGTCTGGGTGCGGATCTGGGGCGCGCTGGGTACCGGAGCGTTCAACTTCAAAATCGCCCGGTAGGCGGGCTGCGGCGCGCGTACGCTGGGTGCATGGTTCTTGAAATTCTCGGGCCCGCTCTCGCCGGCGTGGCCGTGATCGTCGGGTTCACCCTGGCGGGGATGTCCACGCTGCGGCGGGGCGGGAATCCGAAAGGCGCCACCGGCACCCTGGGCAGTGTGCTGGGCATGATGGATCCGGCCACCGGTGCCCCGACCCGCCACGAGGCGGCCGCGGCCCGTGAGGAACTCAAACAGCAGCGGCACGAATCAAGCCAGTCCGGCAACGGCCCGGATCACTGTGATCCCTACAGCGGCCGGATCATTCTGCCCGCCAGGCCGCCCGCGGCGCATCAGGTCAGGGAACCGGACACAATCTGAGACGGATTCCCCGCCGGCCGTGGCTGCGGGTAGCATCTTTAGGAAGAAAGTAACCCGGCTCACAGTATCCAGCGCAGTGTACGAGCCAAGTCCTCTCGAAAGATTGTTGTTTCCATGGCTGACACTGCAACAAACCCCGGCACCGACCTCGCCTCCGAACTGCGCGCGGACGTCCGCCGGGTCTCCACCCTCCTCGGCGAATCCCTGGTCCGCCAGCACGGGCCCGAGCTCCTGGACATGGTGGAGCAGGTGCGCCTGCTGACCAAGGAGTCCAAGGAAGCCGCCCGCGGCGGCGCGGATGCCACCGGGCCGTGGAGCTCGTACGACGTCGTCGCCCAGGTCCGCGAACTGCTCGGCTCCCTGCCCCTGGAGCAGGCGACCGACCTGGTCCGCGCCTTTGCGTTCTACTTCCACCTGGCCAATGCCGCCGAGCAGGTGCACCGGGTCCGCGGGCTGCGCACCCGGCAGGAAAAGGACGGCTGGCTGGCCAAGGCCGTCACCGACATCGCCGGCCAGGCCGGGACCTCGGTGCTGCAGGAAGTCGTGAACGAACTCGACGTCCGGCCGATCTTTACCGCGCACCCGACCGAGGCCTCCCGCCGCTCCGTGCTGGACAAGGTCCGCCGGCTCTCCGACATCCTCGCCGAGAGCACGGCGGAAGGCACGTCCGCACGCCGCCGCCAGGACCGCCAGCTCGCCGAGGTGATCGACCAGATGTGGCAGACGGACGAACTCCGCCAGGTCCGGCCCACCCCGGTGGATGAGGCCCGGAACGCGATTTACTACCTCACCGGCATCCTGGGCGACGCCATGCCGGAGATGCTCTCGGACCTCTCCGAACTGCTCAGCGAACACGGTGTCAGCCTCCCCGTGGAGAAGGCGCCGATCCGGTTCGGCTCGTGGATCGGCGGCGACCGGGACGGCAACCCCAACGTCACCGCAGCCGTCACCCGCGAAATCCTGCAGATCCAGAACCAGCACGCCATACGGATCAGCATCGGCCTGATCGACGGGCTGATCTCCATCCTGTCCAACTCGACCGCGCTCGCCGGGGCGGACCAGGAGCTGCTGGACTCGATTGACGTCGACCTCAAGAACCTCCCCGGCCTGGACCGCCGCGTCCTCGAACTGAACGCCCAGGAGCCCTACCGGCTCAAACTGACCTGTATCAAGGCCAAGCTGCTCAACACGGGCCGGCGCGTCGCGGCCGGATCGACGCACGAACCGGGCCGCGACTACACCGCCACTGCTGAGCTCCTCGCCGAGCTGGGCCTGCTGGAGCGCTCGCTGCGCAACCACCACGCCGCGCTCGCCGCCGACGGCGCCCTGGCCCGGGTCCGGCGCGCCATCGCCTCCTTTGGCCTGCACCTGGCCACCCTCGACATCCGCGAACACGCTGACCACCACCACGACGCCGTCGGGCAGCTGATGGACCGCCTCGGCGGCCCCGGTGTCCGGTACGCGGAGCTCAGCCGTTCCGAGCGGCTCGAGGTGCTCGGGTCCGAGCTCGCCTCCCGCCGCCCGCTGTCCGGCCACCCGATCAAGCTCGACGGCGTCGCCGACGGCACCTATGACGTCTTCCGCGAGATCCGGCGGGCCCTGCGCACCTACGGGCCGGACGTGATCGAGACGTACATCATCTCGATGACCCGCGGCGCGGACGATGTCCTGGCCGCGGCGGTACTGGCCCGCGAGGCGGGCCTGGTCAGCCTCTTCGGCGCGGCCCCGTATGCCCGGATCGGCTTCGCCCCGCTCCTGGAAACCGTGGAGGAACTGCGGGCCTCGGCCGAGATCGTGGACGAGCTCCTCTCCGATTCCTCCTACCGCGAGCTGGTCCGGCTGCGCGGCGACGTCCAGGAAATCATGCTCGGGTACTCGGACTCCAACAAGGAATCCGGTGTGATGACCAGCCAGTGGGAAATCCACAAGACCCAGCGCAAACTCCGGGACATCGCGGCGAAGCACGGTGTCCGGGTGCGCCTCTTCCACGGCCGCGGCGGTTCCGTGGGCCGCGGCGGCGGGCCGACCTACGACGCGATCATGGCCCAGCCGAACGGGGTGCTGGAAGGCGAGATCAAGTTCACCGAACAGGGTGAAGTCATCTCGGACAAGTACTCGCTGCCCGAACTCGCCCGCGAAAACCTGGAACTGTCGCTCGCGGCGGTCATGCAGGGCTCAGCGCTGCACCGCACTCCGCGCACCTCGGAGGACCAGCGCGAACGCTACGGCCACGTCATGGAGACCATTTCCGATGCCGCCTTTGCCCGGTACCGGACGCTGATCGATGACCCGGACCTGCCGGCCTACTTCATGGCGTCCACCCCGGTGGAACAGCTGGGGTCCCTCAACATCGGCTCCCGGCCGTCCAAGCGGCCCGATTCCGGCGCGGGCCTCGAGGGCCTGCGGGCCATCCCGTGGGTGTTCGGCTGGACACAGTCCCGGCAGATCGTCCCGGGCTGGTTCGGCGTCGGCTCCGGGCTGAAGGCCGCCCGCGAGGCCGGCCACTCGGCCCAGCTGGTGGAGATGATGGAGGGCTGGCACTTCTTCCGCTCGGTCCTCTCGAATGTGGAAATGACGCTGGCGAAGACGGATATGGACATCGCCGGCTACTACGTCTCCACCCTCGTGCCGGCGGAACTCCACCACCTGTTCCACACTATCCGGGCCGAATACGAGCTGACCGTCACCGAGATCCAGAAGCTGACCGGCGAGGACCTGCTGCTCGACGCGCAGCCCACCCTGAAGCGCTCCCTGGAGATCCGGGACCAGTATCTCGATCCGATCAGCTACCTCCAGGTGGAACTGCTGCGCCGGATCCGTTCCGAGGCCGCGGCGGGGAGCATGCCCAACGGCGAGATCGACGAACGCCTCCAGCGCGCCATGCTGATCACGGTCAACGGCGTGGCGGCGGGCCTGCGCAACACCGGCTAGGTCCGGCGCCCGTTCACCTTCCGCCGCTTTCCCGGTGCCGCGGTTCCGAACCTTCTCCGTAGGGGACCACGATGGTCCGGCGCGCTGTGCCGCCGTCGTCATAGGGCAGGGTCCTCACCGGAACGCCGTAGAGCGCCGTGAGTGAGGCGTCCGTGAGCAGCTCTTCCGCCGGGCCGGTCAGTGTTCCGCTCCGGCCCAGGAGGACAGCCCTGTCGGCCAGGTACAGGGCGTGGTCCGGGTGGTGAGTGCTCAGGAGCAGGGCCATGCCGTCGGCCATCAACTCGCGCAGAAGTGACAGCACCCGCACCTGGTTCTTTAGATCGAGCCCGGTGGCAGGTTCGTCCAGCACCAGAACAGGACAGCCTGCGGCGATGGCCCGGGCTATCAGGACGAGTTGCTGCTCGCCGCCGCTGAGGGTAGGAAAACGCCGGTTGCGCAGCCCGGGAACGCCTACCTTGTCCATCGCGTCCAGGGCGGCGGTCCGGTCCTTGGCGCCAGGTGTCCGGAAGACCCCGACCTGCCGGGCCCGCCCCATCAGGACCATGTCCAGGGCCGTGTACCCAAACGTGCTGCCGCGGGCCTGCGGCACATAGCCGGCACCGTCGGTGCGATGGACCGTGCCCGCCGCCGGCGCCAGAAGTCCGGCAGCGCAGCGGACCAGCGTGGTCTTGCCGCTGCCGTTCGGACCCAGCACCGCGGTGGCCGTGCCTGGCAGCACCCGGAAGCTGACGTCCCGGAAGACCCAGTCCTGCCCGGCGTAGCCGAATCCCACACCGTCCAGCTCAAGCACTTTCCCAGATCCTGTCACGGTTCCGGCGCAGCAGCAGGAAGAAAACAGGTGCGCCGATAAGGGCCGTCAGGACGCCCAGCGGAATCTCCCCGGCGGTAAGGGTGCGGGCCACGGTGTCCACCAGAATGATGTAGGCGCCGCCGAGCAGGAAGGACACGGGCAGGAGCACGCGGTGGTCCGGGCCCACCCACATCCGCGCCAGATGCGGCACCACCAGGCCCACCCAGCTGACCGCCCCGCTGACCGCCACCGCGCCGGCCACAATCAGTGCCACCGCCACCAGCACCACCCAGCGCAGGAGGCGCGGTTTGACGCCCAGAGCCGCCGCGTCCTCGTCGCCCAGGGAGAGCACGTTGATGCGCCAGCGCAGCAACAGGAGCACGACGGTGCCGCCCAACACCGGGACCAGCGCGACCGCGACCTTCGCGTACGTCGCGGTGGACACGCTGCCAAGCAGCCAGAAAACGATCGCCGGCAGGGTGGTGTTCGGGTCCGCGAGATAGGTCACCAGCGCCACCAAGGCTGAGAAGAACGAACCCGTCACGACACCGCCGAGCACGACCATCAACATCGAGGAGCCGCCGCGGCCCGATGTGATCAGGATCAGCATCACGAGGGCTGTCATGCCGAAGAAAAATGAGCCCGCGACCAGTATGAACGGCCCCAGCCCGAGCAGCAGGGCCAGCGCTCCGCCGAAGGAGGCCCCCGCGGATACCCCGATGATCTCCGGGCTGACCAGGGGGTTCCGGAAGATGGCCTGCAGGGCGGCGCCGCCGATCGCCAGCCCGCCGCCCACCAGCAGGCCAAGCAGGATCCGGGGAAGCCGCACGAGCAGGACAACGTTCTGCTCGGTCTCACTGGCTTCGATCGGGAAGGGCACGACCTGCGCCGCGAGAATTTGGACGACGTGCCACACCGGCACGTGGAACCTGCCGAGCGCCAGCGCGAGCAGTCCGGCCGCGGTGAGTACGACGGCGGCGACGGAAATGGGCCCGAGAACGGCAAATCTCCGGGCGCGTACTCCCGGCCCGGGCTGGGGGGCGGTCCGGCCGGCCCGCGGGCCACGGCGCTTCAGCCGCGCTGGACTGGCCTCATCCAGCATTGAACTGTTGGTAATTGGCTGAGCCGCTGTTCTCCGGGACCCACAGAATCCGGTCCAGCGCCTCCTCCGGGGGTTCTTGGCCATAAAGGAACTGGAAGTATTCACGAACTTTGCCGCGCAGCGCTGACCGTTCCTGGGGGAAAGCGATGGCCGTGAGCCAGTGCCACATGAGCGGTGATTCCTGCCCCGGGGGATCCCAGCGGTAGCCGCCGAGCGGAACCTTGTAGACGCGCCGCGAGCGGACCGCGGAAATGGTCTGCCACACCGGGTTCGAATAGATGTCCTGCGGCATGGCCTGGTCGAAATTGCCCAGCAGGATTACGTCGGGATCCCATCTCAGGACCTGCTCCACGTCCAGGCCCACCATGCCCGAACCGGTCAACGGGTCCTGGCCGGTGGCGGGGTTGGTGCCGCCGACGAGTTTGATATAGAAGTCGTTGTACGTATCGGCTGCCGCGGCTTTGAGCCCGCCGGTGAACCGGTTGAAGTAAAGAATGCTGGGCCCCTCGGAGCCGCGGCCCGCCGCCAGCGACTTGATCTCGCCGAGTTCTTTGTCGCTGTGGGCCTTGATTTCGGTGGCCCGCTCGGGTTTGCCAAGCATGGCGGCGAACATCGTCACCCAGGCGTCCACGTCCTCCTGTTTGCCGGTGTTTTTCAGGCCGATCACCGTCAGCCCGGCGTTCTCGAGCGGCTCGATCAGTTGGGCGTCCGACCACTGGATCACGACGTCGGGGTTCAGGGCGCGCACGCTCTCCACGTTGGGAGTGAAGTCCTGCGTCGCAATGTCGTGAGGCAGTTCCAGCGCCTGCGGAAACATGGTTCCCATGATGCCGTCACGCATCGCGACCCAGGATGCGTTGTGCATGGCACCCAGATGTTCGGCACTGCGGTCGACGGCGACCAACAGCGACGCTGCCGGCATGGGTATCGTCACCACCTTGGTGACCGGCCTGGTGAAGGTGAGTGTCTTGCCGCGCTGGTCCGTGATGCTGATGCGGTCTGTTGCCGCGGAACCAGTCCCGCCGGCGGAGGGGGAGGCTGCGGGGGAGAGGCCGGATACTCCGCACCCGGTGAGCAGGGCTGCGGATCCTCCCGCCATCAACGCCTGAAGCACCGAGCGGCGGTTTGGATCGTCGACTGGCATGGTCTGACCCCCTGAGCGTAGGTTCTTCACAGGATCGCCCCGTGGACCAAGGCTGTCAACGGGCCTGCGGTGCCGGGCCCCTTGTCGGGGTTCGGGGCCGGTGCTACTTTCAGAGGACCTTGTGCAGAAGGTGGCCAGATCATGATTCTTGACGGTGCCCAGTTGTTTGTCCGCTATGCCTACCCGCCCAATTCGAGGGGCAGCTGCGGGCCGCCCGACAGCGACGCGTTGTTGCATTACGGCCAGTCCGGCGTGACGGACCAAGGCCTCCGTGAACTGGCTAAAGGATTCGCCGGGGCGTGGCCCTACCTGGCATTGATTGCGGCCTCCACCGGAATCCGCGATCCCCTCGATTTCCGCGTTGTGGAAGCGTACTGGGTGGGGAACAGCCTCCTGGACTCAGTCGGAATAACCAACATCGGCAACTCCATGGAGGACCGGTTCCGGGCCCGCACGGGACGGCAGTTCCCGCACCTGGCGGAAGGTGTCCTGGCCGGCGGGGTTCCCCACCACAGTTTCCACGTCTTCGAGATCTACCCTTGGCTGGGCCTGCTCCACGATGACCGCCGCCACGCCACCGCCTTGAGCGTGCTCGACCGGTGCCGCATCCGGTGGGGCGAGGTGCTGGCGATTACCGGCGACGAGGCCGTGGTCCGGTCCCGGCCGCTGGTGTGGGACGGAACCTCGCTGGCCGTGGGTGAATCCGTGGTCGAGTCCGCGAAATACGCGGTGAACGGATCCGGGTTCGTGGCCGGGCTGGCGGTAGGGGACGTGGTGTCGCTCCACTGGGATTGGGTCTGTGACCGGCTGTCCCCGCGCCAGCTGGAGCGGCTGCAGCACTTTACGGCGCGGCACCTGCGGATCGCCAACAACGGCGTCGAACACCGCGGCGCCGCGATCGCGCTGGAACACTAAGGCCGCCGGCGGGCTCCCGGGCGGCGGGCTAGCCGGCGTCGCCGTCAGCGTCCCTGGGCCTACCCATCAGCTCAAGCCCGTCCATGGCCCGTTCCGCACCCGCGGAATCCACGCGTTCCAGGGCGAAGCCCATATGGATCAGGACCCAGGTACCCGGCTCCAGCGGCCCCTCATCCAGCAGGCCGATGTTGATCTTCCGACGCACTCCGGCCACATCCACGAGGGCCAACTGATTGCCGTAGCCCTCGAGCAGTTCGACGACCTGGCCCGGTATTCCAAGGCACATGATGGGCTCTCCCTTGATTTGCGCTGGGCCCGGCTTTTGCGCGGGCGCGGGTCTAGGCGGGCGGATGCTGCGCGATCAGTTCTTCGACGGCGGCCACGGCCCGCGGTACGGCCGCCGCCACCGGGCCGGTGAGGCCGATTCCCTCGCTGAGGTCGGCCGGGACGCAGCCAACGACGTAGGTCAGGGGAAGTTCACCGCCGAGCGAGCGGAGCCGGCCCAGCACTGCTACCGGGTCCATGCCGTGCGGATCAAGGGACGCGGCGCCGTCGAGGTCTTCCGGGCGCACCCGCAGCACCCGGATGCGCCCCGGCGCCGCGTCTGCGCCCGAGCCTGAGTCCGGGCCCGAACCTGAGTCCGTGTCTGCGCCTGAGCCTGAGCCCGGGGGCACGGTATCCACCAGCACCAGGACGTCGACGCCGGCCAGCAGGTCGTAGGCCAGGTGCATGCCGCGGATGCCGTAGTCCACGGCAAGCACGCCGGGCGCCGCCGGGCCTGTGGCCAAGGCCAGCCGACGGGCGACCTCCGGGCCGAACCCGTCGTCGCGCAGGAACATGTTCCCCACCCCTGCGACGAGGACGCGGGGTCCGCGATCCGCGGTCCCGGTGGCGGGATGGCCGGGCTTCAGTGATGACGTCACATCCGCCGCATTTTCAGGTAGCGCTGGATATCGGGGACCGACCGTATCCCGGTGTACGCGGCGGCCAGAGCCAGCGCCACGAGCAGGCCGACCGTGGCTAGTCCTACTGTTTTCATAGCGGGTTTTCCTCTCCATCCTCAAGCGGTTCAAGTTCTTCGGGTGCGTAGTAGAAGGACCGGCCGTAGCCTTCATGGAGGTCCGCAGCAGGGTCCTTTTCCAGCACCAGGCCCACGTGGGTGCTGCCGTCGACGTCGAAGTGCACACTGGTGACCCGCCCGGTCTGCCCGGCGAAGAAGAGGTCCTGCGCATCCGCGCGCCGGTTCGGGTTCACTCTGACCCGGCTGCCGCGGGCCACCGGAACACCCTTGATCAGAACGGCATCCAGGGACGGCTGGACGAGGGCTTCGGATTCCGGCGTCCACCAGGCGGGCGGTTCCTCTCCGGCGCCGGCGGCGCTTCCGCGGGAGTCCGGGAAGTCCGCGGCGTGGGGATTGCGCAGGATCCCGTGCAGCTGCTGCAGCTCCTCCGGCGACATGGCCTCGCAGTGGTCGATGATCGCAGCCGCGCGGGGATCGGTGGCGCGGGCCTCGGATTTTTCTTCCTCGGTCAGGGTCAGCACCCGCAAGGTGAGAATCTCGTCAATTTCGGTGGAATCATAGAGCGCCACCGGGCTTTCCGGGGCCACCGCGGGGTGGTCGTAGAGAATGATCGGCGAGACCAGGAGCACGTCCGTCTGCCCTTCGGGACCGGCGAGGACGGGCCAGCACCGGTGCTGCTTGCAGGCAGCCGCTGCGTCCCGCGCCCATTCCGGCGGGTCCAGCAGGGAGAGGAAATCCGCGTCCCGCAGGCTGAGGAGCACGTGCGCGCCGATGAAGGACGCGGCGATGGCGTCCTGCCGGTTCCCCGGCTCCCTGACGGGCTCCGCCGTGTTGGCGACGGAAACCCGCATCCTCTGGAGGCCGCGCGGCAGGCCAGTGGAGTCCAGCCTCAGTTCCCCGCGGAGCGCGTGGCGGCGCCGCACCAGCCTGCCTGCCGTCCGGCCGGTGCCGTCGCCGAGTTCCTCAATCTCCTCGCCCGCCGGGATCTCCACCGGCAGCAGCAGCGCTTCCCGGGCTAGTTGGTCCACCGGAAACGGCCCCAGGGTGATCTCCTGTTCAACCGCCTCGTCCCAGCTCAGCCAGCGGGAGGCGCCGATGGCGAGTTCCGCCACCGGGCTGAAATTCCCGGCGCCGTCCGCCGTTTCGGCGGTGCGGGTCTGTAGCTGCAGGAAGCGCAGGTGGATTTCCACATCCGCGTGCGGGCCGGGGCTCAGCAGGCAGTCGGCGGACATTCCCGGTTCCTCCCCGGCGCCGGCCTCCGCGGCCCCGGGCGGCCCGAGGATTCCAAACTGCCAGCGGGCCTGGTTCTTCTGCGAGGACGCTCGGTAGGGGTACAGCAGGTAGCCCTCGTAGAGGACAGCGTCCGCGACCGCCCTGGCCAGGCTCAGGCTCATGGTCATGGGAGCCGCTCTCCGCCCACACCCGTCGCCGCAGCGGACAGCAGGGACTCCACCGTGGCCTCCCAGGAGGTCAGTCCGCGCGCCGACCTGTACCGGGACAGGGCGGCCAGAGCGTCCCGGTCCAGCCTGATCCAGCCCGCATTGGGGAAATACTGGTCCATCAACCGGTGCCACGCCGCCACCGGGAGGCGGTATGAGGCTTCGAGATGCCACGGGACCTGCTCCACCCCGAATCCTGTCTGGCCCTTCGTGAAGACGGTGCCGGAGAACAGCAGTTCCAAGGGGATTTCGCCGTCCCGAAGGGCGTGCAGGTACTTGGACGCGGCGACGTCGAAGTCGAAAGTGCAGGGCAGCGGCAGGTCCGCTTCGGTGCTGTCCGTGAAACCCTGCACCATGGTGCTGCACTGCAGCCAGAGGAACGACTTAAGCGTGGTGGGCCAGCGGCCGCGCTCGCCGAACAGATCCAGGAGCCCGCGTTCCTCCTCGTCCGCATATCCACGGCGCTGCGGCAGGATCCGCACCTGACAGCGCAACGCGATGGCGTGGATGGCGGCGCCGGTGGACTCGGTCAGCCGGAGCCGGGCAGTCAGTTGCGGCGCCGCGGCGTAGGGCTCCGGCTGGATGTCGACGACGGCGAAGGTCAGCTCGGTCACGGGGGTCCTCCTGCCAGGGACTCGCTCTTGTCCTCCGGCACGGGCCGGCTGCGGCTGTCCAGCCGCACAAAAAAGGCGGCGAGTTGCTCGCGGGCCTCCTGCCCGCCGTCGAACCCGCGCCAGAGGCGGCGGAGCTGCCCCACGAGTTCGTAGCAGGCGTCTACGGGGACCAGGTGGCAGTCGGCGCGGGAACGGTCCGGTCCGGGGCCGCGGATCAGCAGCGCCTCCGTGTCCGGTGCCGCCAGGGCAAGCGCGGGGTTTTGCGCCAGCACCGCGCCCCAGGCGCCCAGCGGAAGCTCGGACTCGGTGGCGCCCGCGGGTCCGGGGTAGAAGGCGACGGTCCGGTCCAGTTTGGAACTGTGGAAGAAGAACGCCAGTCCCACCGGAATTTCCAGCTCGTCCCACTGGCCGGGACCCAACTCGAAATCGGGAAAGGACAGGTACCGGTCCGGCACCGAACGGTAGCGCAGATGGGCGGTGGCGTCGGTGAACAGGAGGTAGCACGGCCGGCACGTGCACATCATGGCGTGGCTCTCCAGGTCGACGACGTGCTGATGTTCCCCCGGAATGGGTTCCCCGCACATCTCGCAGCGCTCGCCGGCGGGCGGCGCGGGTGGGCTGGCAGCGATCCTGCGCAACAGGGCGACCGGCAGCCCGCCGGAGGCGGTACGGCCTCGACCGGTCTCGGTGCTGCCTCCGGGGTTCATTCAGGCGTCCTGGCCGGAAACCATCGGCACGGCCACGGACATCACGCCGGACCGGACCAGGAGCGGCAGCGGATCCAGGTGCAGGTTCCGGTCCTCCAGGCAGCTCCCGGCCTGGCGAACGTCGAAATGGGCGCGGCATGAGGGGCAGCGCAGCAGGCCGCCGCCCACGGGTGCCGCGAGGGCACGCTGGAGGGTGGCGCCGGCCATCGACGTCGTGCATCGCGGGCAGTAGTCGCGGTAGGCGTAGACGTCCTGCCCGGTCCGGCAGGCGAGCACCGGGTATCCGCCCACCAGGAAGCCGGCGACGTCGCCGGGTTCCAGCCCGGCAATCTCCGGCACGGGCTCCCAGGATCCGGCGGCGTGATCCTGCCAGCCGCCGGCGTCGCCCGGCCCGTGGCCTGCCGCGTCATCGGCCGGGTGGTTCAGCCGGATGAGCAGCGCGTCCACCGGAATCACGGCCGGAACAGCCGGACGGGATTCCTCCTCGACCACCTCGATGGACGTGACCTCCGGCGCGGCCGATTCGATCGCCTCTTCGACGGCGAACTTGAGCGTGACCGACGAGGACGGGCAGCCCTGGCAGGTGCCGAGCAGCCTCAGCCGCACCACGCCCGCGGGGCTGATGTCCAGGAGCTCCACGTTGCCGCCGTGCGAGCCAAGGTAGGGCCGGACGCTGTCCAGCGCGGCCGCCACCCGGGTTTCCACGTCCTGGGGGTGCAGCCCGTGGATCACCAGCAGGCTGGAGACCAGTTCGTCCGCGGTCAGCGCGTCCAGCGTTCCGCCGTCCAGTTGTCCGCGGTCCTCGAGAATTTCCAGGATCCGGGCCAGCCCGGAGCCGTACAGTTCCGTCACCTGCCGGACCAGTTCCTCGGCGCGCCCGCGGGCCACCGCCCCGCCGGCTCCGAGGGCGTCGAGGAGGCTTTCGATCCGGTCGCCGGCCTGCCGCGGCCGGTCCTCGCCAGGCATGACTGCTATTCGCCGGTCAGTGTCTGGGTGGGGGAGTGCAGCTTCTCCAGGGTCTGGCCGTTGCCCAGATACATGTGGACCCCGCAGGGCAGGCAGGGGTCGAAGCTTCGGACGGTGCGCATGATGTCGATGCCTTTGAAGTGCTCGCGGTCGTTCTCCTCGAAGATCGGCTGTCCCTGGACGGCGTCCTCGTAGGGGCCGGCGATCCCGGCGGAGTCCGTAGGGCTGGCATTCCAGGGCGTCGGCGGGTAGGGATGGTAGTTGGCGATCTTCCCGTCGCGGATCACCATGTGGTGGGACAGGACGCCCCGCACGGCCTCTGTGAAGCCGCAGCTGATGGCTTCGTCCGGAACCTCGAAGCTCTCCCACGTCTTGGTGCGCCCGGCGCGGATCTCCTCGAGTGCCTTCTCCGCGAAGTGCAGCGCGGCGGCGGCGGCGTAGGCTTGGAAGTAGGTGCGGGCCCGGTTGCGTTCCAGAGTGTTGCTCCACTGCGGGATGTTCCACTCGAAGGAAACAGGACCTTTCAGCGCGGTCTTGGGCAGGTTGATCTGGACGCTCCGGCCGGTTGCCGTGATGTAGCCGATGTCCACCAGGCCGGCGAGCGCCGTCGCCCAGAGGCGGGCCAGCGGACCGCCGCCGGTGTCCAGCGCCAGGTTGTCCTGGCCGTCAAACCAGCGCGGCGACATCACCCAGCTGTATTTCTCTGCGAGGTCCCGCTTTTGCGGCCGCGGGTTGGTGTGCTGGTTCCAGGGATGCCGGCGGTCCACGGGATTGCCCAGCGGATCGTGGGTCACAAACATCTCCTGGCCTTCCCAGTCCTCGTAGTAGGAGGAACCGAGCATGATCCGGATGCCCAGGTTTATCCGCACAAGGTCGGTCGTGACGAGTTTGCCGTCCACCACAACGCCTGGCGTGACGAACATCTTCCGGCCCCACTCGGTCATGTCCTTGTACTCGAAGTTGCAGTAGTCGGGATCCTGGAGAGAGCCCCAGCAGCCCAGCAGGGTGCGCCGCAGCCCCACCTGTTCGTAGCCCGGCAGCGCCTCGTAGAAGAAGTCGAACAGGTCGTCATGCATGGGGACGACCTTCTTCATGAACTCCACGTAGCGCATGAGCCGGGTGATGTAGTCCGTCATCAGCTGGATGGTGGCAACCGTTCCCACCCCACCCGGGTAAAGCGTGGACGGGTGCACGTGGCGGCCCTCCATGAGGCAGAACATTTCGCGTGTCGCCCGGCTGACCTGCAGCGCCTCCCGGTAGAACTCCCCGGTGAAGGGGTTGAGCGACCGCATGATGTCGGCGATGGTCCGGTATCCGTGGTCACCCTCGTGCGGTGCGCGGGTGTTCTCCGCCTTGGCCAGCACCCCGGGATTCGTCTCCGAGACCATCTTTTCGCAGTAGTCCACGCCGACGAGGTTTTCCTGGAAGATGTTGTGGTCGAACATGTACTCGGCGGCTTCGCCGAGGTTCACGATCCATTCGCCGAGGTTTGGCGGCTTAACGCCGTAGGCCATGTTCTGGGCGTAGCAGGAACATGTGGCGTGGTTGTCCCCGCAGATCCCGCAGATACGGCTGGTGATGAAATGCGCGTCCCGCGGGTCCTTGCCCTTCATGAAGATGGAGTATCCGCGGAAGATCGAGGAGGTGCTCTTGCACTCCACCACCTGCTTGTTCGCAAAGTCGATCTTGGTGTAGATGCCGAGGCTGCCGACGATCCTCGTAATGGGGTCCCACGCCATCTCCACCAGATTGTTGTTGCCTGTTCCGCTTCCGGAAGGCATTGGAATCGTTGAGGTCATGTTCTTCACCTGTCTGGACGTGGGTGCTACCAGGTGCGCCGGGCACCGGTAAGGAGCTCAGTACCGGGCCGGCGCCACTTGGGCTCCTGGTCCAGGGTGTGGGTGGTGATTCCACGCAGCGCCCTGATGGCCGAGCCGTACGGGCGGATGGTGTTGGTTGACAGCTTCCCGCCCGGAGGCTCATCCATAAAGGGCATGAACTTGTCCGGGAACCCCGGCATGGTGCAGCCGATGCAGATGCCGCCGACATTCGGGCAGCCGCCGACGCCGTTCATCCAGCCGCGCTTGGGGACGTTGCACTTGACCACCGGGCCCCAGCAGCCGAGTTTGACGATGCACTTGGGGGAGCCGTACTCGGTGGCGAAGTCACCCTGTTCGTAGTAGCCGGCCCGGTCACAGCCCTCATGGACGGTCTGGCCGAACAGCCAGGTGGGCCGCAGGTTGTCATCCAGCGGAATCATCGGAGCCTGGCCGGTGGCCTGGTAGAGCAGGTAGGTCATTGTTTCGGAAAGATTGTCCGGCTGGATGGGGCACCCCGGGACACACACGATGGGGATTCCGGCCTTGGATTTCCAGTTGTAGCCAAGGTAATCCGGCACGCCCATGGCCCCGGTGGGGTTTCCCGCCATGGCGTGGATGCCGCCGTAAGTGGCGCAGGTCCCGGCCGCGATGATGGCGGTGGCCTTGGGGGCCAGACGGTCGAGCCATTCGCTGGTGGTGATCGGCTGGCCGGTCTCAAGATCGTTCCCGAACCCGCACCAGTAGCCGCCGGGGGCGTGGAGCTTTTCGTTGGGGATGGATCCCTCCACCACCAGGACAAACGGCTCCAGCTCGCCGCGGTCCGCCTTCCGGAACCACTCCAGGAAGTCGTCGGCCCCCTCCTGCGGGCCGCACTCGAAGTCGATCAGGGGCCAGTGCATGGCAATGCGCGGCAGGCCGGGCAAGGCGCCGAGGGCTATCTCCTCGACACTGGGCTGCGTGGCAGCGGTCAGGGCCACAGAATCGCCGTCGCAACTGAGCCCTGCGTTGATCCACAGCACATGGATAAGGGTTTCTTCGGCCTTCAGGGAAGTTTCAGTAGGCATCGTTGCCTCTTTCGGAGGCCCTTACGGGCTCAGTGTGTCCGTCAAAGATCCGGTCAAAGCGGCTGACCGGGAACTGGTTCCGCCGAGCCAGTCATACCAGCCGGCGAGGCCATCGCCGGTGGTGGCCGAAAGGACCAGGAAATCGGTGCGCGGATTAATCTGCCGGGCCCTGTGCCGGAACCCGTCGACGTCGAAATCAACGTAGGGGAGCAGATCCGACTTGTTGATGATCACCAGATCGGCTGCCCTGAACATGTGCGGGTATTTCTGTGGCTTGTCATCACCTTCCGTCACGGAAACGACTACTACTTTCGCTGCTTCGCCAAGGTCAAACAAAGCAGGGCAGACCAGATTGCCCACATTTTCGATAAACACCGTGGACCCGGTTCCGGGATCCAGGGCGTCCAGTCCCCGCCTGAGCATGTCGGCGTCCAGATGGCAGCCGGCTCCGGTATTGATCTGAACGACTGGCCGTCCTACCGCACGGATGCGGTCCGCATCCAGGGACGTCTCCTGATCGCCCTCGACGACGCCGGCCTGCAACCGCTCGCCCAGGTCGGCGAGGGTGCGGACCAACAGGGTGGTCTTACCCGCACCCGGGGAGCTCATCACATTCAGCGCGCGGATTCCCCGGCCCTCCAGCCAGCCCCGGTTCCTCGCCGCGAGCAGATCGTTTTTCGCGAGCAGGCTCTGTTCCAGCGGGATGGTTTCCGAGTTGTGCACGTGCGGATGCTCGTGGTCCGGACCGTGGTCGTGCGTGTGCCCGTGGGAATGGTCGTGTGGGTGGCCGGGCAGGGGTGCGCTTGAGGATTCCTGGAGTGTGGAAACCCTGACGTTCGTCTCGTCGCCGCATCCGCATGTTGTACACACTTGCTACGCCACCTCCACCGACATCAGCATGAGTTCGAGGCCGCTGAGGATTTCGACGTCGGCGCTTCCGCAGGGACACAGCAGGATCAGATCGGCCGGTTCGAATTCGTCGCGGCAGTTTCTGCACCGGGCCAGGCCGCGCGGTTCTTCGATCATCAACTGGGCGCCGTCCAAGGGGGTGCCCGCGGACGCGATGTCGAAGCAGAAGCGCATGGCATCCGGCAAAACACCGGACAGCGGTCCCACCCGCACATTGACCGCAATGACTTTCCGCTCGCCGGTTCGGTCGAGGACGGCATCAACAAGGCTCTGGGTAATAGAGAGTTCGTGCATGGCGGCACCCCTTCCTGCCAAGATAGGCGCGAGCCAGATAAAACACAACAACCCGAACCAACGCGGGCGTATACTGCCGCTAAAGCGGCCATGCCGACTCGGCAGGGGGACCGCAAGGGGAACCCGAGGCCGGACCATGAAGCAACCGGAGGTTACGCGTCGAGGCCGAATCCGCGGCGCGCGCAGTGCCCTTTCGGGCCGGGAGTGGGCATCGGTCGGCGGAATGGCCATGTTCGTCGTTTTCCTCCACGTCCTGGGCTGGGGCGTCCTGGCAGGAGTGGCGGACCCGCGAAACATCCCCGCCGGTTCCACCGGAGTCTTTGGCATCGGCCTGGGGGTAGCCGCCTACACGCTGGGACTGCGCCACGCATTCGATGCCGACCACATCGCCGCGATCGACAACATCACCCGCAAGCTCCGTGCCGATGGCACGCGCAGCATGTCTGTGGGTTTCTGGTTTTCGCTGGGCCACTCGAGCATAGTGTTCGGCCTGTGCGCGCTGCTGGCCGCCGGAATCCGCGGCCTGGCGGACCCGGCCGCCGAGGGGACGTCGGAGCTCCATTCCTTTCTGGGCCTTGTGGGCACCGCAGTCTCCGGCGTTTTCCTGGTGTGCATCGGCATCCTGAACCTGGTGGTGCTGCGGGGCATCATCAAATCTGTACTGCGGTTGCGGAAGAGTGAAGGATCCGGTGAGGACCTGGCAGGGCAAGCGGCACCCCCGGGTGTGCTGTACCGGGTGTTCGGACGGGTCACCCGGCTGGTGACCCGTCCCTGGCACGTGTACGGCGTCGGATTGCTGTTCGGACTGGGCTTCGACACCGCCACCGAGGTCAGTCTCCTGATTCTGGCCGGCGGCGCCGCGGCTTCCGCACTGCCCTGGTACGCGATCATGACGCTGCCGGTAATTTTTGCCGCAGGGATGAGCCTGCTGGACTCTCTGGACGGTTGCCTCATGAACTTCGCCTACGGCTGGGCCGTGTCCCGGCCGGTCCGCCGGATCTATTACAACATCGTCATCACGGCGCTGTCGGTGGCCGTGGCACTGGGCATCGGCTCCATCGAACTGGTGTCACTCCTCGTGGAGCGGGCCGGGATCAGCACGGGCCCGCTGTCCGCCATCGGCGGCATCGACCTGGACTCGGTGGGGTACACGGTCGTCGCTCTGTTCCTGGGCACCTGGGTGCTGGCCATGGGGGTGTGGCGGTTCGGCCATATTGAGGAACGCTGGACGGCTCCGGCCAGGAGCCCCGACACCGGCAACGGTCGCTAGCGGGGCCCGGTCTTATCCGCTTCATCTAGGGTTGTTCCATGCCGTCGTTCCAGACCAGACTGAAGATCACCGGGCTCAAGCCGGGCAACCCGCCGGAGTCCGTGATGGCCGCGGCCGTCGAAGCGCTGGAGACGCGGCACCACGTCGAGGCGAACCAGCTGGACCTGGCCGGCGGGGTTCCGCAACTGAACCTGCGCTTCCTGGTCGAGCCCACTTCGTACAGCGGCGAGAACCGCCAGGCGCTGGAGTCGGCCGCGATGATGCGCGACGCCGTCGAACGCGTGGCGGTGACCGGCCACCTCATGGTGCTCCGCCGCAACCGCGGCCGCTGGGCGCCCGTCTAGCCGGGTTCCGCCCGCCTCAGAAGTCCAGTTCCTCGTCGGGTCCGTCCACGACGGGGGAGCTGTTGCCGCGCCTCCGCGTGACGATCACACCCAGGATGGCCCCGACCAGGAGGCCGACGCCGACGCCGATCAGGGAGCTCGCCCAGAACGGCAGCCCGGTGGCTGCGCCGGTGACATAGCCGAGACCGACGGACCAGACGGCCCAGAGGACGCCGCCGAGGGCCGCGCAGAGGCTGAATCCGCGCGTGGAAACGTTGGCGATGCCGGCGGCGGCCGTTGTCGCCAGCCGTCCGCCCGGGATGAAGCGGATACCAATAATGGCCCCGTAGGTCGTGGACCGGCCGGCTTTCGCGATGGCGGAGTGCACGGCCTGATGGAACGAGCGGCCCCACCGCCAGCGGTCCAGGGTGTGGCTCAGGCGCCGCTTGAAGAGCTGGAACACCAGGATGTCGCCCAGCCAGGACGCTGCCGCGGCAAGCAGCACCACCAGAAGGGCGTTGGCGCGACCGACGGCGGACAGGGCGCCCCCGGTGATGACCACCATTTCGGAAGGGAGGGGCGGGAAGATGGCATCGCCCATAACAACCGGGATGATCCAGAAATAGATCGCGTCCCCCCAGCTGTCTGCGCTGCCGAAGTCCATGGGCACAAGGTACCGCATTTCCGGCCGCCGCCCGTCCGTGGCGGCGCCGGCCCGGCCGCGAGACTGCTCCGGGGGCGGGGTTAGCTTCCTGCGACGGCTTAGCGGGCTTCGCTGAGCTCCAGCCGGCTGCGGTACTGCACCGGTTTGCCGGTGATCGGGTCGGTGAACCGGATCCCGCGCGCGAGCAGCTGGAGCGGTTTCGAGTAATCGTCCGGCGCCTTGTCCAGCAGCTCCGGGTAGAAGGCGTCGTTGACGATCCCCAGTCCCAGGGAGGCCATGTGCACGCGGAGCTGGTGGGTCTTGCCCGAGTGCGGCTCCAGCCGGTACAGCGCACGGCGCCGGGCGGCGCCGTCGGTCGGGCTGCCGGAAACGAGTCCGGCGGGCATTGCCGGGCCGGGGCTGTCCGTTGCTGCGTCGGGGCCGTCGAAGGCACGCAACTGTTCGATCCGGGTCTCGGCGTTGGGTTCGCCGCCGACCACCTCGGCGAGCAGATAGCTGCGGGACTTCGTCATCCGGTTCCGGACCACCACAGGGAACTCGACGGCGGGGTGCCCGGGCGCGGGCTGGGCCGCCGCCACACACTCGTATTCCTTCTGGACCTGGCGCTTCTCGAAGAGCACCTGGTATTTGCCCCGGGTTTCCGGATTCGTGGAGAGCAGCAGGATCCCGGCGGTCATACGGTCCAGCCGGTGCATCGGAATGAGGTCCGGCAGGTTCAGCTGGTTCCGGAGCCGCACCAGCGCGGACTCCTGGATGTAGGTGCCCCCGGGGGTGGTGGGCAGGAAGTGTGGCTTGTCCACCACGAGGAGGTGGTCGTCCTGGTGCAGGATGGCCAATTCCACCGGGATCCGGACCTCCGGCGGCAGGGTGCGGTAGTACCAGATGAAGGTGTGGTCCCGCAGCGGCGTGGCGCGGTCCAGGGCGATGCCGGCCTCGCCCACGATTTCGCCGGCGTCGAAGCGGTCCTCGATGCCCTGCGGGTCGATATGGCCCCAGCGGTGCATCATGTAGTCCATCGCGGTGCCCCAGGGCCCCTCGTCCGGGAGGCGGAGGCGGGTCGCGTTGACGCCGTCGCGCACGGGCAGGGGGGATTGCATCACCGGTCCATTCTACTTTGCCGGCCCCGCCGCGCCGGCCGGGGTGGTGCGCTCGGGGGTCGTGCCGCCTGCGGGGTGGGTGGGGTGCCTCGGGGGCGGGCCGCCGCGGGTTCGCCGGAAGCGTGCGGGTACGCCGTAAGTTACGGGCGATCGGGCACGGCTCCGGCGACCTCGGCGCCCGGACCGCGGCGTGCCACTCAACCGACGGTAAAAAAGTTCTTGACAAATAAAACTGTCGGTGGGCACACTGGAAGCATGTTGGACATCGAAGTGATCGAAGACCCGGCCGCGGCCGAGGCCTCGCTGGACCCGATCCGGACCCGCATCCTGATGGAACTGGCCGAACCCGGCTCGGCCACGCAGCTCGCCGCGAAAGTGGGGCTGCCGCGCCAGAAGGTCAACTACCACCTCAGGGCCCTGGAACGCCACGGCCTGGTGGAACTCGTGGCGGAGCGCCGCAAGGGCAACGTCACGGAGCGCATCCTGCAGGCGAGTGCCGCCTCGTACCTGATTTCCCCGGCGGCGCTGGCCTCCGTGGCCCCGGACCCTCACCGGTTCTCCGACCGGTTCTCGGCCTTCTGGCTGCTGGCGCTCGCCAGCCGCATGGTCCAGGAGATGGGCCAGCTCATCACCGGCGCCGCCGCGGCCAAACAACACCTCGCCACCTTCGCCATTGACGGCGAGATCACCTTCCGCACCGCCGCGGACCGGGCCGCCTTCGCCGAGGAGCTGGGCGTCGCGGTGACCCGGCTCGTGGACAAATACCACGACGGCGGCCCGGGGACACCGCCGGAGAACACCACCGCGGGCGGCGGGCGCAAGCACCGGCTCGTCGTCGCGCTTCACCCCACACTGAAAACGGCACCACGCAAGGCAGCACCACCCACAAACCCATCAGCTAAGGAGCAGGACAATGACTGACCAGCGCAACTTCGAAATCGTCGTTGACACGGAACTGCCCGCCACCCCGGAGCGCGTCTGGGAGGCGGTGACCAAGAACGAGGCCGGCTGGATGTTCCCCACCGACGAATGGCCGGCCGTGCGGCCCGTGGAGGACTACCCCCGCCACCTGGTGTCGCGGATGGAGGGCCCGGACGGCTGGTTCAACCAGCTGGAGCACGTGCTGGAACCGCTCGACGGCGGCCGCGCCCGGCTGCACTACGTCCACAGCGGCATCTTCACCGAGAACTGGGACCAGCAGTACGACGGCGCCAGCAAGCACACCGCGTTCTACCTGCACACCCTCGGCCAGTACCTGAAGTACTTTGACGGCCGGCCGGTGGTGTTCACGGACATCCAGGCCCCTCCCGCCTCCGCGGCGGCGGACGGCTTCGTGCGGCTCAAACAGGCCCTGGGTGTTGACGGCGCGGAGCCCGGCAGCACCGTGGAGCTGGAGCTCGACGGCGTCGGCCGGCTCTCGGGTGAGGTGGACTTCGCCAACGAGAACTTCCTCGGCCTGCGCACCGCGGACACGCTGTACCGGTTCTTCGGCCGCAATGCCTTCGGCGCCACCGTCGGCATGACGGTCCACGACTTCAGCGGCGGCGGGGATTCCGAATCCACGGCCAAGGCCTGGGGCGGGTTCCTCGGGAAGGTCTACGCCTAGCCCGTCCGCACCTCCCGGCCCTCGCCCGGTGGCGGGTGTCAGGCGATGGCCGCCGCGGGCGGGGCTCCGAGGCTGCGGCGCAGCTGCGGGGACGCCTCCAGCTTGTCCTGGGCGGACCGCAGCGCCGCCACCGCGGTCTCGAGCTGCTCCGGAGGGAGCGTAAACGGCACGCGGAGATAGTGCTCGAAGGCGCCGCCGGTGCCGAAGCGGGGTCCTGCCGCCAGCCGGATGCCGAAGTCCGGGGCCACCACGGCCAGGGCGGTGCTGATCGGGGCCGGGAGGCGGCACCACACGGACAATCCGCCGTCGGGCCGTTCGCTGTGCCAGCCCGGCAACCGGCCGGCGATGAGGTCCAGCAGCGCGTCCCGGTTGTCCCGCAGGGAGGCCAGGCGTGCCGGGAGCGGTTCGGCGAGTGCGTTGACCAAATGGGCCGCCGCGAGTTGTTCCACCACCGGGCCGCCGAGGTCCATGGTGGTGCGCGCTGCGGCGAACCGCTGGATCAGGGGCTCCTCGGCCCGGATCCAGCCGGTCCGCAGCCCGGCCCAGTGGGACTTGCTCAGGGAGCCGATGGAGACGACGGCGGGGCTGAAGGCGGCCAGCGGTGTGGAGGCGGCGCCGTCGAGGTTCAGTTCCCGGAGCGTCTCGTCCACGACGAGGACGGTGCCGGCTGCGGCGGCGGCACGGACCAGCCGGCGGCGCTGGGAATCCGGCATCAGCCGTCCGGTGGGGTTGTGGAAGTCCGGGACCACGTAGGCCATGGCGGGCCGCTGCTGCCTCAGTTCGGTCTCGATCGCCTCCAGGTCCCAGCCCGGGCGGACGCCGGCAGGCGCCCCGGACCGGGGGTCCGGGTGGGCGGCGGGCATGGCCACCGGCACCAGCCGGCAGCCCGCGGCCCGGATGGCGTCGAGCGCATTCGGGTAGCTGGGATGCTCCACCAGGACCTTGTCGGACCGGCCGGCCAAGGTGCGGAGCACGATGTTCAGTGCGTGCTGCGCGCCGGACGTCACGAGAATCTGCCGCGCGGTGGTGGGCACCCCGGCCGCGAAATAGTGCCTGGCGATGGCTTCCCTCAGCGGGTTCACCCCGAGCGCGTCATAGCCGAAGCCCGGCAGCAGCGCCGGCAGTTCGGTCAGCGCGGAGGCAAAAGCCCGGTGCACCACCTCGCCGCTGGCCGGCAGCGAGGCATAGGCGAGGTCGAGGATTCCGTCCGGAACGGCCAGCCCGGGTGCGCCGCTGAGATGTGCCCCGCTGCCGCCGTTGCGGCCACCCAGCGGACCGGACTGCGGGATACACGTCCGGCCGCGGCTGCCCTGGCCGCTGCTAAGGAAGCCCTGCTCGCGCAGCAGGGAGTAGGCGCCGGTGACGGTCGTCCGGCTGATGCCGAGCGTCGCGGCCAGGGCCCGTTCGCTGGGCAGCGCGACATCCAGTGGCACGCGGCCGTCTAGGACCAGCAGGCGGACGACGTCGGCGAGCTCCCGGTAGGCGGGGGCGGCGCCGAGGTTCCACTCGCCGAGCAATCGGGCGAGCGAACTGGGGTTCAGGGATCCGGACATAGAGCCAGTATTTCAAACTGGCTATGGAATGCAATGCCAGTTCTCCGGGAGGATGGAGTGCATGATGACCCGCAGGCTCCTTCAGCTCCTTATCGGCCTCGCCATGTACGGCACATCCCTGGCCATGTTCATCCGCGCCGGCCTCGGGCTGGACCCGTGGGACGTGTTCCACCAGGGCCTCGCGGTCAAGACCGGGCTGAGCATCGGCACGGTGGTGGTGATCGTGAGTTTCCTTGTGCTGCTCCTGTGGATTCCGCTGCGGCAGTGGCCCGGCATCGGCACCTTGTGCAACGCCGTGCTGGTCGGGGTCTTCGCCGACGTCGGTCTGGCGCTGATCCCCGAGTTCTCCCACCTGGGCGGGCAGGCCGGCATGCTCGCGGGCGCGATCGTGCTCAACGGGATCGCCTCCGCCTGCTATATCGGTGCCCGGCTGGGTCCCGGGGCGCGGGACGGCTTGATGACCGGGCTCGCCCGCCGTACCGGCTGGTCCGTCCGGACCTCCCGGACCGGCATCGAGATTGTCGTCCTCGCCGCGGGCTGGCTGCTGGGCGGCTCCGTGGGCATCGGGACCGTGCTCTACGCCCTGGCCATCGGCCCGTTGGTGCAGCTCCTGCTGCCGCGGTTCACCGTACCGGAGCTGAAGGAAGCCGGGCTGCAGGCAGCGGCAACTGATCCAGCGGTCGCCGCACCTTAGGCCGCCGCACCGTAGGTCTCCGCACCGTAGGTCTCCGCACGCCATGCCGCCGCACGCCAGGCCACCGCACGCCAGGCCACCGCACGCCACGCCGCGGCTCGCGCCGCGGAGTGGAACTAAGCCGGTCCCGGCAGCGGCTGGCATGTCGGGCACCAGTAGATGTCCCGCTCTTCCGTGCCGGTGGCCCTGGCGAGGACTCCGCGCCGCACCGGGGTCCGGCACTTCAGGCACGGCTGGTTTTCACGCCGGTAGACCCAGTAACCGGGCAGCCCGGAAGTCCGGCCGACCACAGCGCCGCGCTGATTCAGGACGGTGGTCCGGCGCCCGACGCCCAGGTTGGCCTCCAGTAGCACCTTGGCGTCGGTGATCATGGCCGCCACGTCGGGCACCGCCGAGACGGGCGCCGCCGGGTGCACGCCGGAGAGGAAGCAGGCCTCGCAGCGGTAGATGTTGCCGATCCCCGCGAGGTTCCGCTGGTCCAGCAGTGCGACGCCGATAGGGACGTCCGGCGCGGCACGGATCCGCCGCTCGGCCTCGGCCATATCCCAGTCCGGACCCAGCAAGTCGGGACCGAGGTGGCCGACAACGGAATCTTCCTCGGAGGTGCGGACCACCTCGAGGATGCCCAGCGAGAACCCGACGGCGTCCGCCGCCGCGGTGCGTAGCACGCAGCGAGCGGTGAACCCGGGCTTCCGCCAGCGTCCGCCCGGCGGGTAGACCTGCCAGGTGCCTTCCATCTTGAGGTGGGAATGGATCGTTAGCCGGTCCGGTGCCGCCGGGCTGCCGCCGCCACCGGCCCGGGCCGGGCCCTCCAGCCGCATGAGCAGGTGTTTGCCCCGCGGGATCACCTCGGTCACGGTCCAGCCACTCAGTTTGAGGGTGGCGAACCGGGGCACGCGGAAGTCGGAGGAGATGAGCTGCTGGCCCGCCAGCGCGGCATGCAACTGTGCGGCGGCGCGGAACACCGAATCACCCTCAGGCACGGATCCTCAGTCCCTTGGGAGTGGAGTACGCACCGGCGTGGGCCAGGGCGGCGGCGATGGGCGTGTCGAGAATGCCGTGGCCGTTGACCTTTTCCATGATGAGTTTGTCCACCGCGCCCCGGGTGACCACACCGACCAGGGCGGCGCCGGCCGCGGCCAGGCCCTCGGCGTCCTCGCTGAAGGCCAGCAGGGTCTTGCCGCCGCGTTCCACATAAAGGACCAGGGCGCCGTCGACCAGCACCACCAGGGCGCCGGCCTTCCGGCCCGGGCGGTGGCCGGTTCCCGCTTCGACGTTGAGGGCAGGCCAGGGAAGGGCGGCGCCGTAGGGGTTGGCGGGGTCCGTCGCGGCCAGGGCCAAGGCCACCGGTTCGGGTTTGTGGAGCTGCGTGTCCTCGGCGTAGGAACGCAGCCGGTCAACGGTCGCGGGAACGGCGAACTGTGCGGCTCCAAGGTGCTCGATGAAGTAGCCGCGGCGGCACCGTCCGGCTTCCTCCAGCCGGGCCAGGACCTTGTACATCAGGCCGAAGCCGCCCAGGATGTTCTCGGCCATGACCGAACCGCGGGTGACCACGCCGTACCGGTCCAGCAGGAGTTCCGCGGTGGCCCGGGCATGGATGGTGGCATCCAGTTCGGGGGCGGGCAGCGCGGACCAGCGGCCGGCGGCCAGCGGGGGAGTGGCCGCCGCTCCGCTCGCGGAGCCGTACCGGCCCCCGGTGAGCCCCGGGGATCCGAGCAGACCGGTCCCGTGGGCGCGCCCCAGCCGGCTCAACCGAGGGGCCCGGGCCCGCGGGGAGCGGGCGACCTGCCGGTGCGCGGTATGGCCGCCGGCAATCATGGCCCGGACCGGGGCGAAGGTATCGCCCGTGATCCGGCCCGCCCAGGCGAGGTCCCAGAGCGCGGAGACGACGTCCTGGTCGCTGAGCACCGAGTCCATGCCGCCGGCAACGTCGGTCAGCTGCCGGAAGAAGTAGCCGCCGCCGTTGTTGCGCAGGTGGTCCAGAAGCCGCTGCTGCGCGTCGCCGGGCTCGAAGTCGATGGCCGGGTTCAGGGTCAGCTCGGCCGCATCGGCCAGGTGCATGCTGACCCAGCCGTCGTTGCCGGGGAGCGCGCCGGCGCCGGACCAGAGCACCTCGCCGGCGGCCATCAGCTCATCGAGCATGGCGGGCTGGTAGTCGGACACCCGGCTGGCGAGGACCAGCGGTTCCCAGGCGGAGGCCGGAATGGGCACGCCGGACAGCTGGTCGACGGCCGTGATGATCCCGTCCAGTCCCCGCAGCGCCGACTGCCCGCGCTTGCCCGGGACCCGGACGTTCTGCCAGGCCGGCAGGAAGCGGCCGTACGCCGCGGCGTCCACGGGCTCGACCTCGGCACGCAGCGCGGCGAGCGAGCGGCGGCGGAGCTTGCGCAGGACTTCGGCGTCGCACCATTCACTGACGCCTGCCAGCGACGGGGCCGCGGGAGCTGTGGTCAAGGTAGCGCCGGGGGCGCCCGACGCCGCGTCGTCGCCGTCGTCGAGGGAAGGCGCCGGGGCCGGGGCTTGCGGAGGGGCGGCGTGCGGGCGGAACTCGCCTTCCACCACCCGTCCGTCCGCGGCGAGCCGCTTCAGCGCGGTGCCGACGACGGCGACGCCGAGTCCCAGCCGGGCGGCGGCCTCCGCGGAGGTGAACGGCCCGTGCGTGCGGGCATAGCGCGAGACGAGGTCGCCTAGAGGATCAGCGACCGGTTCGATGAAGGCCAGCGGCACCCCCATTGGCAACGGGACGCCAAGGGCGTCGCGCAGGCGGGCGGCGTCCTCCACCGCGGCGAAACGCTCGGCGCCGCCGATGTTGACCTTGATGGCGCGGTTGGCACGCTGGAGCGCCACAAGATGCGCGGTGGCATCGGCGACCGGGGCAACCCTCTCGACCGCCGGCTCGGTTTCGGGAGCCTCGACAAGCCCATCCTCAGGGCCAAGCCCTGTCTCGTGGTCCGGCGCCGCCTCAGCGCCAGGCCCGGCCGCCGCGGCAAGCCCAGCCGCCGGTCCAGGCCCGGCCGCCGGCTCGAGCCGGGCGGCGACGTCCTCCGGGGTCAGCGGGCCCAGCAGGCGAAGCAGGTCCGCGACTCCCTCCAGCCCGCGCACCTTCCGGTCCGGGGCGAGCCGCTGGAGCTCCCGCTCGGTGGCGTCGATGACCTTGGCGTCGAGCAGTTCGCGCAGCTCGACCCGGCCGAGGAGCTCGTTCAGCAGGGTCGAATCAAGCGCCAAGGCGGCGGCGCGGCGCTCGGCCAGGGGGGAATCGCCCTCATAGAGGAACTGCGCGACGTAGCCGAAGAGCAGGGACTTCGCGAACGGCGAGGGCTGCTGGGTGGTGGTCTGCAGGATCCGCAGCTCGCGGCGGTCGATGGACGCGGCGATGTCCTTCAGCGCCGGTAGGTCGTAGACATCCTGCAGGCATTCGCGGACAGTTTCGAGGACGATCGGGAAGGTGGGGTATTTCCTTGCGACGTCCAGCAGCTGCGCGGAGCGCTGCCGCTGCTGCCACAGGGGCTGCCGTTTGCCCGGGTTCTGCCGGGGGAGCAGCAGGGCCCGGGCGGCGCACTCACGGAAACGGGAGGCGAAGAGGGCGCTGCCGCCGACCTCCGCCGTCACGATCTGTTCGAGTTCCTCCGGGTCGAACAGGAACAGCTCAGCCCCGGGCGGCTCATCCTCCATCATGGGCACGCGCAGCACAATGCCGTCGTCGGCGGCCATCGCGGAGCCGTCCATGCCGTAGCGCTGATGCAGCCGCTGCCCGACGGCGAGGGCCCACGGCGCGTGCACCGGCATGCCGAACGGGCTGTGCAGCACCACCCGCCAGTCGCCGAGTTCGTCGTGGAAGCGCTCCACCACCAGGGTGGTGTCGCTGGGGACCACCTCGGTGGCCAGCTTCTGCTCGGCGAGGTACTGGATCAGGTTGTTGGCGGCGAAATCGTCCAGGCCGCTGGCCTTGCAGCGTTCCGTAGCCGGCCCGACGTCGGACGCTGAGAGTTCGCGCACGAACGCGCCCAGGGCACGGCCGAGGTCCACCGGACGGCCAAGGGAGTCGCCCTTCCAGAATGGGAGCTTTCCCGGCTGGCCGAAGGCGGGGGAGACCAGGACCCGGTCGTGGGTGATGTCCTCGATCTTCCAGCTGGTGGCGCCGAGGGCGAACACGTCACCAACCCGGGATTCGTAGACCATTTCCTCGTCGAGTTCGCCGACCCGGCGGCCGCCCTTGGCTGCCGCGGCGGCCGGACTCGCCGCCCGGCCGTCGCCGCTGGCGGAGCCCGGGGATCCGGAGGAACCCGTGCCCTCCGTCTCGGTGCCGATGATGTAGACGCCGAAGAGCCCGCGGTCCGGGATGGTGCCGCCGGAGGTGACCGCCAGCCGCTGTGCGCCGGGGCGGCCCTCGATGGTGCCCGCATTGCGGTCCCAGATGATGCGGGGCCGCAGTTCGGCGAATTCGTCGGAGGGGTAGCGGCCGGCGAGCAGGTCCAGGGTGGCCTCGAAGGCGGAGCGGGGGAGGGAAGCGAACGGCGCCGACCGTCGCACCGTCGAGAACCATTCCTCCACATCGATGGACTCCAGCGCCGTGGCCGCGACGGTCTGCTGGGCCAGGATGTCCAGCGGGTTCGCCGGGACGTAGAGCCGTTCGATCTTGCCGGCGAGCATCCGCTCCACGGTGATGGTGGTGTGCACCAGGTCTGCGCGGTGTTTGGGGAACAGGACGCCCTGGGAGATTTCGCCGACCTGGTGACCGGCGCGGCCCACCCGCTGCAGCCCGCTGGCCACCGACGGCGGGGACTCCACCTGCACCACCAGGTCCACGGCGCCCATATCGATGCCCAGTTCCAGGGAGGATGTGGCCACCACGCAGCGCAACCGGCCGGATTTCAGGTCGTCCTCGATCAGGGCCCGCTGGTCCTTGGAGACCGAGCCGTGGTGGGCGCGGGCCAGGACTGGATCGGCCCCGGCGGTGCTGCCGGCCTGGGCCATCATGTGCGCCGGTGTCGCGGTGGACGCCGGTACCGCGGTGGGGGCTGGCACGGCGGGAGCGCCGCCAGCCGGTGCTCCCGCCGGCACGGGCTCGAAGTCGGGTGCGCCGGCGCCAAACCCATCCAAGCCGCCTGCGGCCATCAGTTGCCGCTCGGCGTAGATCTCGTTGAGCCGCGCGGTCAGGCGTTCGGCGAGCCGGCGGGAATTGGCGAACACGATGGTGGACTGGTTGGCCAGCACCAGGTCCACGATCTTCTCCTCCACGTGCGGCCAGATCGATGCCTGCGGCTGCAGCCCGGACGCCGGACCGGAGTCGAACGCTCCGGCCGCGCCCTGCAGATCGGACATGTCCTCCACCGGGACGGAGACCGTCAGGTCCCAGGTCTTCTTCGAGGGCGGGGCCACGATTTCCACCGGCGCGGAGCCGGCGAGGAACTGCGCCACCAGTTCCTTGGGCTCGACGGTGGCCGAGAGCC
The DNA here is from genome assembly GCF_055412865.1 of Pseudarthrobacter ribosi. NCBI lineage: Bacteria > Bacillati > Actinomycetota > Actinomycetes > Micrococcales > Micrococcaceae > Pseudarthrobacter > Pseudarthrobacter ribosi. The sequence continues at coordinate 86,244 of NZ_JBVAYZ010000011.1, forward strand.
CGATTCGCTGGGCCGGTTTCGGGAGCAACGCGTCGAGCCGTTCCAGCGACACGGCGAGATGGGCGCCGCGTTTGGTGCCCGCGACGGCGTGGACCTCGTCGACGATGATGGTGTCCACCTCGCTCAGCGTCTCCCTCGCCTTGGAGGTGAGCATCAGGAAGAGCGACTCGGGCGTGGTGATGAGGATGTCCGGGGGATGGCTCAGCAGCGAGCGGCGGTCCGACGCCGGGGTGTCACCGGAACGGACGCCCACGGTGATCAGCGGTGCGGGCAGGTCCAGGCGTTTGGCGGTCTGGGTGATGCCGATCAGCGGGGCGCGCAGATTGCGTTCGACGTCGACACCGAGCGCCTTGAGCGGCGAGATGTACAGCACCCTCGTCTTGCGCTTCGGTGCCTTGCGCCGGGTGCCTCTCGCGGAGTCCAGGCCGGGCAGTTCCTCGGGCTCGGCGGGGGCTGCGACGAGCAGCCGGTCGAGCGCCCAGAGAAAGGCCGCGAGCGTTTTGCCGGAACCGGTGGGGGCGACCACGAGGGCATGCGCGCCGGAGGAAATCGCGTTCCAGGCGCCGTTCTGGGCGGGGGTGGGCGCAGCGAACGCACCCAGGAACCAATCCCGGGTCGGCCGGCTGAACCGGTCCATGGCCTCGGCCGCAAGTGTGCCGCCGGCGCGCTCCTGCCCCTTCATTCCTCCATCATGCCTTAACCCGCCGACAGGAAATGGCGGGCGGCAATCCGGGCGGTACCACCCCCGCGAGGTGAGACTTGGCGCCCATGATCCGGGCGGGCATCGGCGGGAAATCTCACCTCGGCGCCCGCGGGACTACTGGGCCTGGAAAACGCCGATGGTGAGCAGCCGGGTTTCGGCGTCGCTGCAGGCGTCCCGGGGCTGGGCGATGAACAGCGAGGCGGTGTCTTCGGGCGGGTAGACGCGGAACCCTGCGGCGGGGGCCATCTTGCAGTCGGGGTGGTTGGCCGCCTGGCTGTAGCGCAGCGTTGCGGCACCGGCCTGCCCCGGCGCGAGCAGGACGTCGGCGGCCGGTGCGGACTCGTCGCGGGCTGCGGCGGCGCCGATCGGGGCGCCGTTGGCGTCGGCGGTGAGGGAGACGCCGGCAAAGCCCTTCAGCAGGCACGGCTCGGCGCCGGAGTTCGTCAGGATCAGCGTCATGTAGACGCTGCCGGCCGCGCCGCCGCCGGTGGAATCGATGGTGCCCGTCAGCCCGGCAGCCTTGCACAGTCCGGGGCCAGCAGGCGTGGACGCCGGCGGCGCAGGGGCCGCCGGCGCGGGGGCCGACGAAGCGGGGCCCGTGGCCGCGGCGGAGGCGGCAGGCTGGCTGGCAGAGCTGGCAGGGCTGGCGGGGGAGGACGCCGGAGTGCTGGACGTCTGGGCCTGCGGGGTGCCGGTGCCGCAGCCGGCAAGGAGGAGCGCTGCCGCGGCTGCCGCCGTCGTGAGTACCAGTCTTGTGTTGGTTCGCTGAGCCGTCATGGCACAACCTTCACGTCCGTTGTGGCCTGAGTCAACGACGCCACGACGGCGGGGCCGGATTGATGCCCGGATTGTGATTTCCGGGCATCAATCGAGGTCAGCTACTCCTTGGGCCCGGAGGTGGGTGCCGAAACGCGGACCGGCGCGGGCTTGCTGCCCCGGTTGCGGGCCAGTGCGAGGCCGCCGAGGGCGAGGCCGCCAATGCCGGCCACCAGCCCGGCCCAGCTGCGGGCCTGGGCGCCGTCGTCGCTCACCGCAGCGGCCTGGACCGTCTCCGTCTCCGTGGCCGTGTCCGACGCGCTGGCGGCGTGGGCGCCGTGCCCGTCAGCCGCAACGGCCGCCGTGACTGTCACGGAGGGCGCCGGCGCCTTGAGGGAGTGCGGATCCTGCCCCTCGGCGGGGAGCTCGGACCAGTCGGTCTGACCGACCTCGCAGTTCTGCAGGGTCGGGAAGTGCAGGGTCTTCCCCGCGACGTCGGGCAGTTTCACCGAGAGCACCAGGGCATCGCGGAGCGCGGGTTCCAGCGGTGCCTTGGCGGTGTAGACGATCTGGCTGGTCCGCTTGGTGATGGACGTCCCGTCCGCGAGCTTCTTCGGTTCGGCCAGCTGTTCCGTCACCTTCGCGGCGGTCCAGTTGGGGTTGACCGTGGGCTGCGCATCGTTGAGTTCGGCGGGGAGCGTGATGGTCACCTTCGTGGTGCCGGATTCCTCGCAGCCGTGAGGGATTCCGAAGGTCAGCAGGGCGTAGGAGTTCGCGGTGGTCTTGTCCGGGGTGACCCCGACATGCGCCGAAGCGCCGGAAATGCCGGCGAGCATCAGGGCCGCGGTTCCGCCGGCCACCGCCGTGGCGGTGAGGGTGCGGCGCAGGGGAGAAGTGGATGCAGTTTTCACAGGGGTTGCCTTTCAGGCGTGCGCTGCCCAGCGGCGGGCGCACAAAAGTGAGGAGGGTGGCACGGCGGCGGGCGGATGGTCCTGCCCGAGGTGGGGCGCAGGAGGTCAGTCACAGGCCGCGGCCGGAAAAGAGTCAGGAACAGACGACGGCGGCGGGCGGCCCGCGGCGGCAATCGCGCCGGAGGTTCCGCCACGGCAGCGGTACGGACTCCGCCGGCCATCCGGTGGCTGCCGGCACCGCGACGGCGTCGGGCGTCACCGGAACCGGGAGCCGGAGCAGCGGGCGGAGCCATGCCGCCAGGGCCCACAGAGCCGCCTCGCCCCGGGCGAGGAGGACGGCGCAGAGGAGTGTGGCGAGGGTGTGGCCGGCCAGCATCAGCAGGGAAAGCCCGGAATCCAGTCCCGACGCCGCGAGCGGGCTGCCGAGACCGGCCGGGAGCGGAACCGGCCCGGCGTGGTGCGCGAGGTCGCCCGCCGGTCCGGACACGACGCCGGCCAGTGCGGGGGAAAGAGCGGGGGCGCTGAAGGTGGAGAAGGCCTCGTGCAGCACGAGTTGTCCCGCGCCGAGCAGCAAGGCCAGAGCTGGGAGGTTCAGCTTCAGCCGGGTGGCGGTGGTGGAAGCCAGCCCGGTCAGTGCCAGCAGGGCCAGCAGGATGCCGGCGGAAGGCAGCTGTCCGCCGGCGAGCGTGTGCGCGCCGGCGGCCAGGGACAGGATGGTCAGCGCCACCATGGCCGAACGGAGGGCGTGAAAGGGTGCTCTCGCGGTTGAGCGCACGGAACACTCCCTTCACCAGCGGTGGCCATGGTTGCTCCCGCGGACGCTACCGGCTGCGGGTTGTCCCCTGATTCTACCGGCGAGTTCTACCGGGCCGCGAAAAGCGTCCCGGAAGGCGTCAGTCTGTCTCGGGACCCGAGCAGAAGTGGCAGTCGTCCGGGCACGGTGCGTCGGCCGGGAGGTTCTCAAGACGGTCGCCGGTTCGTACGTCGGGCCAAAGTCCGGGGGCGCCGTTGGCCCGATCTTGCTGCAAAGTCACGTTGTGTCCTGAACGTCATTGGTGCGGATCGCTGATGGTCCCTAGCTAACCGTGTGCGGGGGTCGCCGCTCAATGGACCAATTGACGGCGGTGCCGGGTCCGTCTTGTGCAGCCGTCCAGCGGCTGCTCGGGATTCCGGCGGCCGGCCGCGCGGCGCCGTGGCGGTGGAGGACTGCCCGGCACAAAGAGACACCCCGGTCCGAGGACCGAGGCGTCTCTTTGTGCCGACGTGGTGTCAGTTCACCGTGTCAGCAGGCTGTGGTGTTGACCGTGTCAGTTGGCTGCCGCGCCGGCGGTGGCCGCTGCGCCGGCGAGCCGGAGCCAGGTGTCCACCACGGTGTCGGGGTTCAGCGAGACGGAGTCGATGCCTTCGTCGACCAACCATTCGGCGAAGTCCGCGTGGTCGCTGGGCCCCTGGCCGCAGATGCCCACGTACTTGCCGCGCGCCTTGCAGGCCTTGATGGCCATGCTCAGGAGCTTCTTGACGGCGGGGTTGCGCTCGTCGAAGCTGTTCGCGACAATGGCGGAATCCCGGTCCAGGCCCAGGGTCAGCTGGGTCATGTCGTTGGAGCCGATAGAGAAGCCGTCGAAGTAGTCCAGGAACTCGTCGGCCAGCAGCGCGTTGGACGGCAGCTCGCACATCATGATGACCTCGAGGCCGTTTTCGCCGCGGCGCAGTCCGTTCTCGGCGAGCAGGTCGATGACTCCGCTGGCCTCGTCCAGGGTGCGCACGAACGGGATCATCAGCTTGACGTTGGTCAGGCCCATCTCGTTGCGGACGAAGGACAGGGCCTCGCACTCCAGGTCGAAGCAGTCCCGGAAGGACGGCTCCAGGTACCGGGAGGCGCCGCGGAAGCCGATCATCGGGTTCTCTTCATGCGGCTCGTAGGCGGGCCCGCCGATGAGGTTGGCGTACTCGTTGGACTTGAAGTCGGACATCCGCACAATCACCGGCTCCGGTGCGAACGCCGCGGCGATGGTCGCCACGCCTTCGGCTAGGCGCTTGATGTAGTAGTCGCGCGGGCTGGCATAGGCGGAGATCCGTTCCCGGATTTCCGCGATGACGTCGTCCGGTTGCTCGTCCAGGTTCAGCAGCGCCTTGGGGTGGATGCCGATCTGCCGGTTGATGATGAATTCCAGCCGGGCCAGGCCCACGCCGTGGTTGGGCAGCTGCGCGAAGGTGAAGGCCTGCTCGGGGGTGCCGACGTTCATCATGACCTTGACCGGGGCCTCGGGCAGCTGGGTGATCTCGGTTTCCTCGACGCTGAAGTCCAGGAGGCCCTCGTAGATGACGCCGGTCTCGCCGTCGGCGCAGGAGACGGTCACCTCGAGTCCGTCGGAGAGCACGTCAGTGGCGGCGCCCGTGCCGACGACGGCGGGAATCCCCAGTTCCCGGGCGATGATCGCCGCGTGGCAGGTGCGTCCGCCGCGGTTGGTCACAATGGCGGAGGCGCGCTTCATGATCGGTTCCCAGTCGGGGTCGGTCATGTCCGCGACGAGCACGTCGCCGGTCTTGAACGCGGCCATCTGGTCAATCGACGTGAGGATGCGGACCTTGCCGGCGCCGATGCGCTGGCCGATCGCGCGGCCCTCGACCAGAACCCGGCCGGAGCCGTTGAGGCGGAAGCGGCTCAGGCTGCCCGAGGTCCTGCGGGACTGCACGGTTTCCGGGCGTGCCTGCAGGATGTACAGGCCGCCGTCGATCCCGTCCTTGCCCCATTCGATGTCCATCGGGCGTCCGTAGTGGTTCTCGATGGCGACGGCGTGGCGGGCGAGCTGCTCGACGTCGTCGTCCGTGAGGCTGAAGCGGTTCCGCAGGGAGGCCTCCACCGGCACGAAGTCAATCGTGTGGCCGATTTCCCGGTTGCTCGTGTAGGTCATCTGGAGCGCTTTTTCGCCCAGTCCGCGCTTGAGGATGGCCGGGCGGCCGGCCTCCAGGGCGGGCTTGTAGACGTAGAACTCGTCCGGGTTGACGGCGCCCTGGACGACGGCCTCGCCGAGGCCGTAGGAGGAGGTGACGAAGACGGCGTCCTGGAAGCCGGACTCGGTGTCCATGGTGAACATAACGCCGGAGGCGCCGACGTCGGAACGGACCATGCGCTGGACGCCCGCCGAGAGCGCCACTTCGGCGTGCTCGAACTTATGGTGCACCCGGTAGGCGATGGCCCGGTCGTTGTAGAGGGACGCGAAGACGTCCTTGATGGCCACCAGGATGTTTTCGATCCCGCGGACGTTCAGGAACGTTTCCTGCTGCCCGGCGAAGGAGGCATCGGGGAGATCTTCCGCCGTGGCGCTGGAACGGACGGCCCAGGAGAGGTCCTCGGAGCCGCCGTGCTTTTCCACCAGCGTCTGGTACGAGGCGCGGATCTGCGCTTCGAAATCCGGCAGGAAGGGCGTCTCGCGCATAAGCGCGCGGATTTCCTTGCCCGCGGCCGCCAGGGCGGTGACGTCGTCGGTGTCCAGGCCGACCAGCCGGTCGGCGATCTTCTGGTCCAGGCCGGAGTCGGCGAGGAAGGCGCGGTAGGCGTCGGCTGTCGTGGCGAAACCGTCGGGCACCTGGACGCCGGCAGAGGTCAGGTTCTGCACCATCTCGCCGAGGGAGGCGTTTTTGCCGCCCACCCGATCCAGGTCCTTGAGGCCGAGTTCTGAGAACCACAGGATGTCTGTCGTCATGGTTGCTGCTCCTTTGCAGATGATGGCATGGGGTATCGCCGCCCCGCGTGGGGCGATCGCCGGTTGATGGGCGCAAGTCCTGTCCACAGTGACAGGTCTAGGCCGGTGTTTCCACATGATGTGGTCCACGCAACATTTATGGACCCGTTGTCCTAGTGCTTGAGGTTCATTTTTTGGAGGATGGTCGCGGCCATCTCTTCCACGGAGACGCTGGCCGAATTGAGGTAGGGGATCCCGTGGGACACGTACAGCCGCTCGGCGCTCCGCAGCTCGAAGCCGCACTGCCGCAGCGACGCGTAGGGCGAGCCCCGGCGGCGTTCGGTGCGGACCTGGCTCAGGCGCAGGGGATTGGTGGTGAGGCCGAAACACTTTGAAACAAACGGCCGCAGCGGTTTGGGGAGCCCTTCGCGTTCAAAGTCCTCATCGACCAGCGGGAAGTTCGCGGCGAAGATGCCGTGCTGCAGCGCCAGGTACATGGTGGTGGGGGTTTTGCCGCAGCGGGACGGGGCCACCAGGATGACCTGGGCCTTTTCGAGCGCGCGCAGGCTCTGGCCGTCGTCGTGCTCCATGGCGTATTCGACGGCGGCCATCCGGGACTGGTAGCGGGCGGCGTTGCCCAGCCCGTGGGCCCGGCCCGGTTCCCCGCTGGCCTCGGTCCCCAGGGCGCGCTCCAACAGCCCGACGTGGGTCCCGATGAGGTCCACGATGATCCCGTTGCAGGTGCCCAGGGTCTGGCGGATGTCGCTGCCGACGGCGGTGGAGAAGACGATCGGCTGCAGGCCGGTGGCGGCACGGTGGTCGATCACCTTGACTACGGCCCGGGCCTGGTCGGCGGTGGTGATGAAGGGGATCGTGATGCGGTCAAATTCGTTCGCGGGGAACTGCGTCAGCAGGGTGTTGCCGAGCGTTTCTGCGGTGATGCCCGTACTGTCCGAAAGGAAGTAGACCGGGCGGGGAGCGTCATTGGTCATGAACGCATTGTGCACCAGTGCGGGCCCGGGTTCTTCCATGACGCACCCCCGAGCGGCCCGGCGCGGGCTGGGCCGCGGGGAGTAGGCTGTGTCCCACGTCACCAAAGGAGCCCGAATGAGCTACAAATACCGGACCGTCAAAGTCCGCGGCACGGACCTGGTCGGAACCATTGCCCGCAGGCACGGCGGTGCGCCCGAGATCTACGAAACCTCCAAAGACCCGAGCACGTCTGTCGTTCCCGTGTTCTTTCCGGAAACCGGGGAGATCCGCTTTTTCGACCGGACGGTGCTGGAGGACGTGGTGAGCCCGGCCAGCTAGCCGTTTGCCGCGAATTTCCCGGGAACGGGCACAAACTACGAAAAGCGTAAACGCATAAACCACAGCAGGGCTGAATTTTCAAGTCAATTGGCGCCTATTGCCCGCTAAAGCCAAGCCGTTTAGTCTTGCGTTGGGATCTGGCCCGGACATCTTTCTGGGGAGAGACCATTTCGGTGTTCCGATCGAGTTGGATTCCGCAAAGGCTGGCTCCATGGTCTCAAAACGATGGAGCCAGCTGCAGGAATCTTCGAGCCCGGGCGGGACCCATCCACGGAACCCTTCGATAGGTGCTGTGTGCCGTTTCCGCCACACGCCCACCGGACGCCACCCAACGTCCCGGCGATGCGCCAGCGGACGTTACTTAAGCGGGACTGCACCACTCCAAGCCGTGCTGTAGATGGTCGCTGTTGGGACACTGCGGATCGCTGCACTTGGACGGGACCGTTATAAATTGCTTCGCCCGATCACCCAACGAGGTGGATTCCACTTTTCGGTTGATTGTCCTGGCGCCGCAGTGGTCGCACTTCCATGCATCTGGCATTGTTCCCCCGTTTGATGAGAGGCAGCTGCCCCGCATTGAAAGTTTAGGGTCGCTTTGCCATGTAGGGAATGGCTGACCCCCGGTGTTCCAATAAAACTGCGGAACCATCATGGGGTGGTGAAGATAGTGCTTGAGTTGAGGGAAACCCGAATATTTCCATAAATGCGGAGCGAATATTCGCGGCAACATCAACTGCTCCGAGGCGGCGAGAGGGTGACGCCCAGCTCAGTAGGTGTCGAAATCGACGTCCACGGACGACGCACCTCGCAATGGCGCCATGTGATTGGCCTCGGCCTCTAGCGACTTCCTGTCCCGATCCGGCAGCGAGTCGAACGTCTTGCGCGACAGTCTCGATCAGGCTCATGCCAAGTTTGTCTAACGCCTGCTCCACACCGGGAACCAGATGGCGCATCGCCTCCTCTGTCGGCGGTAGCACTCCGGTCGTGAACACCGGCGCGTCCGAAACCGGGAAGTTGAACGGCGAGCCGCGCATGCACCCGGGTCTGCAGCAGGCTCTTCTCCTCTGCGACGGCGTCTGCCACCTGTTTCTGCTGACGTTCTCGATCCCGGGGGAGGACAGAACAGGGGGAACGAGGGGGCCGAATTGGGCTGGGCGTAGGGTGGAAGTTAGACGAAAGGAATATTTCATGAAGAAAATCCTCATGGTACTGACCAGCGTTTCCGAGATCGGCGATACCGGCGAGAAGACCGGCTACAACGTGGCCGAAGCTGCACATCCCTGGAAGGTCTTCAAGGATTCCGGGCATTTCGTCGACTTTGCGTCCATTCAGGGCGGCCAGCCCCCGCGCGACGAGGTGGACTCGGACGACCCCATCCAGGTCGCCTTCACGGAGGACGAGACCACCCGCGCCGGTCTCTACAACACTGCCCGCGTCGACGTCGTTGATCCCGGACAGTACGACGCCGTCTTCCTCGTGGGCGGCCACGGCACCATGTGGGACTTCCCGGACAGCGAAGGCCTGCAGAACCTCGTAGCCAGCGTCTACAACGCCGGCGGCTTGGTGGGCGCGGTCTGCCACGGACCGGCCGGCCTGCTGAACGTGGAATTGGAGAACGGGTTCCGCCTCGTCGAGGGCCGGAAGGTGGCTGCCTTCACCAACGATGAGGAAGTTGCCGCAGGGAAGGACAAGGTCATCCCGTTCTTCTTGGCAGACCGACTCGAGGAACAGGGCGCAACCCACGTCTCCGCTGATGTCTTTGAGGAGAAGGTCGTGGTTGACGAGCGGCTGGTGACCGGCCAGAACCCGGCCTCAGCCGCCGGCGTGGCCAAGGAGATGGAAAAGCTCTTCGCAGAGGTCATCCACCAGGAAAAAGCCGAGGAACAGCACGACACGGAGGCTCTGCGCGCCGAGAAGGACGCCGAGAAAAACGCCAAGAAGGCTGCCGCCGAAGCGGAGCACTAGCACCAACAGCGCACTGAAACTGGCGGCCGCCCCGACGACGGGGCGGCCGCCAGTCGTATGTGCCAGGCAAAGCAACACTCCTACTTCCCTTTGTTTGTAAGGAAAACAGGGACGTTGCTACCTGGCGGTGGCGGTGGGATTTGAGCATATCGCCGCCCGCGCCCGGGCGGGGTTCCCCCTCATATCCGCGGGAGCGTTTGCGGGTCTCTACTCAGCGACGTAGCCTCAGCCACATGAACGGAGAGAGAAAGCCCACGCCAGAACCGAACGGTCGAGGGAAGAAGAGAGGGTCCGAGGCATTCCTGCCGATCGCGATCGTTTTCCTTGCTGTTGCGATTGCCATGATGATTCTTGGCAACACGGCGTGGATTGCATTCTTCACGACGGGCATCACGTTCCTCATCCTCGGGATGCAGAAGCCCGCCAGCAAAGATGAGCGGCCACCCAGCGAGACTTCGCAGGGCTGACCTCGGTCCAAACACCGGCATCCACATCAGCACCGCACCGGCAAGAGTCAGGACCAAACCGGTAACTACCAGAGGTGTTGGTTCGGCACTGAAGGCGCCTCCAAGGGACAGGAGGCGCATTGCCTACCGTCCTACGTTTAACAGGATCGTCCATTTGAAGTCCCCACTCTTCACCCAAGTTGCACCACTTGATGGGTGCGAATTCGCAAGATTACAGGGACAGAGTATGGGTACTCGCGGGGGTTAGGACGGTCGGTGCGTCGAAGTCTATGCAACTGACTCTTCGTTCTCCACCGGATTCTGGACCGGAACGATGAACGCGGCGGAATTCAGGCGGTCGATCTTGCGAAGGGCGCGGAAGATACTGGCGAGAATCAGGAAGATGCCTCCCAGGAACAGGAGGCCCCCGCACAGCCCGAGCAAAGTGTAAAAGTCCTCATCACTGCGGTACGCCGCGTTGGCGACCCTGCCTCCGAGCGGGACTAAGACTATCCAGCCGACGGTCACCAGGGTTACTCCGGTGAGAAAAACCGGTGCGTTGTGTCCGAGCCATTTCATCCCCCAGGAATTGTGAATCCCAAGAGTAGCCTGCGGCACACTGGAGACGGTGAACTCGCTCGCTGGTACGCGCAGCACCTCCCACGCTGGCCGGCGGCAACCCAAGCAGCCAGTGTGAGCTATCTGGACTTTCCCACGGTGCTTTTCCTCGTCGCCAGGAACGTCGCCACGCCGAGAATCAGCGAAACAGCAATGGCCGTATTGACCGGGATGTTTCCGTTCACCCAGAGAGCACCAAACAGCGAGAACGCCGCCACTGACAGCCCCGCGAGTACTGCAAATATCCTGGCCCTGCTTCTGGTCCCCATGCGGGAAGTATACGGGCCCCGGGACGGCGCCTCTTGGCCAGATTATGGGGACTGTCTGTGACTTACTGAGCTGGGCGACGCCGATGACAGTGAGCGCGGCAGCGCCCAGCAGAACAACTCCAGCAGCCCCAGCAGCGGCCGCTCATGTGTGGCGGGTTGTGGCGTGACGAGTTCAGGGGCAAAGCAAAACCCCCACTTCCCTTGTTGATAGGGGAAGCAGGGGCATCGCCACTTGGCGGTGACGGTGGGATTTGAACCCACGTTGGCTTTCACCAAACAACATTTCGAGTGTTGCACCTTCGGCCGCTCGGACACGTCACCAACCTGACTAGGGTACCGGAGCAAAGCACTCATCCACAAAACGGCGGGTCCAAGGTCCCGAACGCCACCAAGGTCAGGCCGCCCGCCGCGGCGCGCCCGGACCGAGCGTACTTCCCCGCGAATGGGCAGGGGACTAGATTCGTAAGCAAGATGAGCAACTCAGACAAGCAGACAGCACAGCACGCCACAGCCACCGCCTACTGGACCGTCGGCCCCGAGAAGGGGCAGCTCCGGCGCGAGGAGCTGCCCGCCCCGGGCCCCGGCGAGGCGCTGGTGCGCACCCTGTTTTCGGGCATCAGCAAAGGCACCGAACTCGTCGTCCACAACGCCCGCGTGCCGGAATGCGTGGCGGAGGAGATGGCCGCCCCGAACCAGGAAGGCTCCTTTCCCTCCCCGGTGAAGTTCGGGTACCTTTCTGTCGGCGTCATCGAGGACGGCCCGGCTGATTGGCTGGGCCGGACCGTCTTCTGCCTGTACCCGCACCAGGACCGCTACGTCGTGGCGGTGGAGTCGCTCACTGTGGTTCCGGAAGATGTTCCTGCGCGCCGTGCCGTGCTCACCGGCACCGTCGAGACCGCGATCAACGGGATCTGGGAGGCCGGGCCCCGCCTCGGTGACCGCGTCGCTGTGATCGGCGGCGGCCTCGTCGGCGGCATGGTGGCCAAGCTCCTGAGTACCTTCCCGCTCGGACGGCTGCAGCTGGTCGACGTCGACCCGGGCAAGCGGGCCTTCGCCGAAACGCTCGGCGTCGAGTTCAGCCTTCCCGATGACGCGCTGCCGGACTGCGACATCGTGGTCCACTGCTCCGCCTCGGAGGCAGGCCTGGAGCGCGCCCTCCAGCTCGCGGGCGACGACGGCGACGTCATCGAGATGTCCTGGTACGCCGACCGCAAAGTCACCGTGCCGCTGGGCGAAGACTTCCACGCGCGCCGGCTGTCCATCCGTGCCAGCCAGGTCGGTGTGGTGGCCCGCGCGCGCCGCCACCGCCGCACCAACGCGGACCGGCTCCGCCTCGCCGTCTCGCTGCTGAGCGATCCCGGATTCGACGTGTTCCTCACCGGTTCGTCCCCCCTCGACGAGTTGCCCGACGTCGTCCAGCAGCTCTCCGACGGCGCGCTGGACGCGCTCTGCCACGTTATTGAATACCCGGTCCGCGAAGACCCCGCGACCGCATCCGCCACAACAGAAGCCACGAGGTAAATCCGTGTTCAGCCTGACCGTCCGCCGCAACTTCATGATCGCCCACAGCCTCCCGCGCCCGGCCTTCGGCCCGGCCCAGGGCATGCACGGCGCCACCTTCGTCACGGAAGTGACCTTCCGCCGCCGGACCCTGAACGACGACGCGATCGTCCTGGACATCGGCGAGGCCGGCGAGGTGCTGGACGGCATCCTCGAAGGCCTGAACTTCAAGAACCTGGACGAGCACCCGGACTTCGTTGGCAGGCTCAGCACCACCGAGGCCCTGGCCCAGTACGTCGCCGACGCCGTGGCAGAGAAGATCCGCACTGGCGCCGACGGACGCGCGCTGGCCGGACTGGACGTCACCCTGCGCGAAACCCCAGACGCGTGGGCCAGCTACTCCCTCGACTTCGAGGCCAGCTAGGACTTCGGTGCCGGCCAGGAACACCGCCAGTAACAGGGTGCAGCGGGACGGCCTCCGCCTCCGCCTCGTGGTGCCCGGGAACGTGCGCCACAACTCGGGCGGCAACGTCTACAACGCCGCCCTCGCCCGGGAGCTTGCCGTTCTGGGCGTTGACGTGGACATCTGCCCGCTCGACGGCGGCTGGCCGGTCGGCAGCCCGGAGGACCGGCGGCGGTTAGCCGCGCTCCTGTGTGCCAGCGACAGCACCAACGACCGTGACGCCGGCGCCGGCACCAAACGCCAGGTCACGCTCGTCGACGGGCTCCTCGGCTGCGGGGCTCCCGGGGAACTCGCAGGCGCCGCGGCCGCCGGCCGGCCCGCCTGGATCCTGCTCCACATGCCGCTGGACGACACCGGGCACGGCGAAGCCGGACTGGAACGCCGGGCGCTGCGGGCCGCGGCCGGGGTGATCTGCACCAGTGGCTCCGCCGCGGCCAGGATCCGGGCCAGGCACGGGCTGGACGGTGTCCGGGTTGCACTGCCCGGCAGCGACGCCGCCGCGCTGGCCACCGGATCGGAGCCGCCGCATCTCCTCGCCGTCGCCGCCCTGCTGCCGAACAAGGACCAGTCCCTGCTCCTCGAGGCCCTGTCAGCCCTGACGGAACTGCCCTGGACCGTTTCCCTGGTTGGCTCCGACACCACGGATCCGGTTTATGCCGCGCGCCTCCGGGACACGGTGAATCGGCTGGGGCTGCAGGACCGCATCAGGATCCCGGGGGAGCTGCGGGGCGGGGCGTTGGAGGCGGAATGGGCCGCGGCCGACCTCAGCCTGCTCATCTCGCAGGCCGAAACCTTCGGGCTGGTGGTGACGGAGTCGATTGCGCGGGGTGTGCCGGTGGTCGTCCGGGCCGGCACCGGCGCCGTCGAGGCACTCGCCGCCGGGACCCCCGCGCCGACTCCCGCCGCGTTGGCGCCCGCCCCAACGGACACGGAGGGAGACGGCGCGGCACTCCTGCCGGGAACCGCCGTCGACCTCGGCGCGGACCCGGCTCCCCTCACGGAGCTGCTGCGGCGCTGGCTGTCCGATCCCGGCCTCCGCACCCGCTGGCGGGCAGCGGCGGTTGCCGCCCGGGACCGCCTGCCCGGCTGGGACGCCACCGCCCGCACCGTGCTGGCAGCCCTGGACCCGCGGCACGCCTGCCCGGATCACCCTGACCCGGAGCGCCCGGCCGCGCAGCCGCCGGGTACTCCGCAGGAAAAGCCCACCGCGGAAGATTCCCCTGCCGCGCAAGCTGGTGGACAATGACCCCATGACGCCGCAGCCACTCACCACGCAGCCCCTGACGGCGAATGTGCCGCCGGCCCGGACCCTTACCCGGGAGCGGCTCCGCGCCTGGGCCTGGCACAAACAGGGCCTGGACGGCTCGCTGTCCGGCTGCACGTCGGAGCAGGTCTTCGCCCGGGCGGGCTGGGCGCGCTCCGTGGGCGGAGCCAACCCCTACCTCACCCTCTTCGCCCGCGCTGGCATTCGCCGCGAACAGGTGGACAAAGACGTCCTGGCGCACCGGATCCTCGAACTCCCGACGGCGCGCGGCTGCACCTACGTCCTGGGCCGGGACGATTTCGGCTGGGCGCTCAGGCTGGGCAAGGATGCCGGCGAGGCGTTCCGGGTGCTTGGAAGGCTCGGCGTGGACCGCGGTGAAATCACCCTGCTGGAGGAGCAGGTGCTGCACACGCTCGCCGAGGCCGCCATCCCGATGGACCCGCGGCAGCTCAAGGAGGAACTCGGCGAATCCGTGCGAAACCTCGGCGAGGAAGGCAAGAAGAAGGGCGCCACGACCACGCTGCCCACGGCCCTGGGCATCCTGCAGTCCCAGGGACGGATCCGCCGCGTCCCGGCCAACGGCCGGCTGGACCAGCAGCGCTACGCCTACGAACTGTGGAACCTGCCGCCCAGCCCGCTCGACGACGACCAGGCCCGCATCGAACTGGTCCGCCGCTACCTGGGCTGGACCGGAGGGGCCACCTTCAAACAGTCACAGTGGTTCACGGCTTTCACGGTGGCGCAGAGCAAGGCGGCGCTGGCCGCCGTCGGCGCGGTCGAGGTTCCCACCGGCGACGGGGAGATGCTGTGGATGCTGCCCGACGACGTCGAACAACTCGCCGCCTTCCAGGAGCCGGACGAAGAACAGATCCAACTGCTCGCCGGAACGGATTCGATCGCGCTGCTGCGGCGCAATGCCGCCGATCTGCTGGCCGAGGAGGACCAGCACACGAATACCCTGGGTTCGCTGGCGCTGCAGGCGGACCTCCCGGACCATCCCATTTTCGACCGGGGCCGGATCATCGGGCTGTGGCAATACGATCCCGGCCAGCAACGGATCGTGCCCTGGGTGTTCCACGGCCCCACACCGGCGGTGAACCGGCGGATCGCCGAAGTCGAGGACTGGATCCGCGAGGACCTCGGCGACTTCCGGGCCTTCAGCCTCGACTCACCGGCCACCCGGCAGAAGCGGATCGACAACCTGGCGGCCGCCGCAACAGGCTCCGCCGCTGTCAGCTAGCGCCGGAAGCCCCAGGCCCGGGGAGCAGCGGTGGCGGGGGCTCAGGCGCCGCGGTGTCCGGCGAAGAAGTCCTGCAGCAGCGTCGCGCATTCCTGTTCCCTGATGCCGCCATACACTTCCACCCAGTGGTTGAGCCGGCGCTCGCGGAGGATGTCGAACACGGAGCCGGCGGCCCCGGCCTTCTCGTCCCAGGCGCCGAACACCACCCGTGGAATCCGTGCCAGCACCACCGCCCCGGCGCACATGGCGCAGGGCTCCAGCGTCACCACCAGGGTGCAGTCCGCCAGCCGCCAGCCGTCACCGGCGCTTCCGCCCCGGGCGCTGAGTTCCTGCAGTCGTGCCGCAGCCTCGCGGATGGCCACCATCTCCGCGTGCGCCGTCGGGTCCCCGAGCGCCTCACGCTCGTTGCGCCCGCTGCCGAGCACCGTGCCGTCGGGGCCGATAACGACGGCGCCGATCGGCACGTCCGCCGTGGACAGTGCGGCACGCGCTTCGGTGAGGGCAAGGCCCATCCATGCGGCATGGCGGGGCTCGGGGGAAGTCATGGCTCAATGATAGTTTCGGTACTAAGCAAGCTGTGCAGCAAAGCTGCCGACGACAACAATCGGGAGATGCCGTGAAAACCGGGCCGGAGAGCTGGATAACGCAGCATTGGGGCAAATGGGTGGTGCCCTACGCCGCGCTGTGGGTCACCATGCTGATCGGGGGCGTCGTGGTGGTGATCCTGGCGCTGGTGAGCGCGGAGGTCTATGACGACGTGGTGGATGACGCCGGCCTCGCCAACCTGGACCAGCCCGCTCTGGCGTTCATGGAACAGCTCCGCAGCCCCGGCCTGGATTCGTTCGTTACGGGCTTCACTAACATCGGCGGCGGGATCGGGATGCCCATCCTGGCCAGCATCCTCACCGCATGGCTCATCTGGGCCAGCCGGACCTGGCGGCCACTGATCCTGATCGGGGGTGCCGCAGCGGTTTCCGTGACCGCCACAACATTTGGCAAGACCCTGATCGGAAGGACCCGCCCGGACCACTCCGACGCCGTCCCGCCCTACGAAAACTCGCCGTCGTTTCCCAGCGGCCACACGCTCAACACCACAGTGGTAATCGGGCTGGTGGTGTATTTGGCATGCCTGCAGATCCAACGGACCTCCGCCCGGATCGGCCTGATCGCGGCGGGTGCGGTCTTCATCATCGCTATGGGCCTCAGCCGGGTCTACCTGGGCCACCACTGGATGACGGACGTGATGGTCGGGTGGGCCATAGGCCTGGCCTGGGTGGGGATGGTGATCCTGGCCCACCGGCTCTTCCATGTGATCCGGCATCGGGAGCACGCCGGCCCCGCGCCCACGTTCGACCACCCAGCGCACTTGCACGACGGCGCCGCTGGCGGCAGTGCCCCGGAGGGCAAGGACGACGTCGGCGCCCGCGGTCCCACGGGCGGGCCACCAGCCGCCGGGTGATAGTTTTGACCCATGCGCACTCTCGTTGTGGACCACCCGCTGGTCGCCCATAAGCTCACCGTTCTGCGGGACAAGAACACCCCGTCCCCGGTCTTCCGCCAGCTCACCGAGGAACTCGTCACGCTCCTGGCGTACGAGGCCACCCGCGAGGTCCGCACCGAACCGGTGACCATCGAGACCCCGGTCAGCACCACCATCGGCACCGCCTTCACCAAGCCCACCCCACTGGTCGTCCCCATCCTCCGTGCCGGGCTCGGCATGCTTGAGGGTATGACCAAGCTGGTTCCCACGGCGGAGGTCGGATTCCTGGGCATGGCCCGCGATGAAGAGACCCTGGACATCATTACCTACGCGGAGCGTCTGCCCGAGGACCTCACCGACCGTCAGATCTTCGTCCTGGATCCCATGCTCGCGACCGGCGGCACGCTGCGCGAGGCCATCAAGTTCCTGTTCAAGCGCGGCGCTTCCGACATCACCTGCATCTGCCTGCTGGCCGCTCCGGAAGGCCTCGCGAAGCTCGAAGAAGAGCTCGCCGATGCCAACGTGACGATTGTGCTGGCCTCGATCGACGAGAAGCTCAACGAGAAGTCCTACATCGTGCCGGGCCTGGGCGACGCGGGAGACCGTCTCTACGGCGTGGCCGGCTGAGCCAGCCGCGCGGGGCCGGACTTGGCTCCGCGGCCGGTTCAACCGGCCCCCGAGCCAGGCTCCCCGCAAGGGAGCCTGGTCTACCGGAATGTACCGCCCGGTACTAGCCTGAGCCCCATGGACTGGAAACTAGAGCTTGTTTTTGTGCCCGTGGCTGATGTGGACCGCGCGAAGGATTTCTACGTCAACAAGGTGGGCTTCAATGCCGACTTCGACGAGCGGCCCATGGACGGCATCCGATTCGTCCAGCTGACCCCGCCGGGTTCCGGCTGCTCGATCGCCATCGGCGAGGGCCTCTCGGACGCCCCGCCGGGCACCGCCCCCAGCCTGCAGCTCGTGGTCAGCGACATCCAGGCTGCCCACCGGCAACTCAAGGACCGCGGCGTGGACGTCAGCGACGTCGACGTGCAGGACTGGGGGCATTTCGTCTACTTTGCCGACCCCGACGGCAACAAATGGGCGGTGCAGTACATCCCCAACCGTCCTAACGGCTAGGCAGGCGGCCTGGCTGTCAGGTGTTTAGTACCAGTTCTTGGCGTAGTGGAAGTTCAGGGCGCCACACGGTGAGCCGTAACGATCCTGGATGTACTCCAGTCCCCAATTGATCTGGGTCCGGTAGTTTGTCCGGTAGTCGGCGCCCGCGCTGGCCATCTTCTCGGCCGGCAGGGACTGGACCACGCCGTAGGCGCCGCTGCTCGGGTTCGTGGCTGTCGTTTCCCAGTCCGATTCCTTGGTCCAAAGCTTCATCAGACAGGGCATCTGGCTCGGGGCCCAGCCATAGGAGCCCAGCTGGCCGGCCGCGTACGCCTGGGCACCGGCAGGATCATCGATGGCAACGGGGGCCGGCGCCGGCGCCGGGGCGGGAGCCGGGGCAGGCTCTGGTGCCGGGGCGGGAGCGGGGGCCGGGGCCGGTGCTTCGGCAGGCGCCACCGCGGCCGGCTGGGCAGGGGCATCGCCGCTGCGGGTGACGGCCTGGTTCTCGACGCGGACACGTTCAAAATCAAGGTGCGTCAGCGGATCCGCGGTGGCGGCTGCCTGCTTGGAACTGCCCGCATCGGCATTGCGGGCCGCCGTCTCGGAGGCCTGGCCGGCCGCGCCGGCCCCCACGATTACCGCGCAGGCGGCAACAACAACGGCCGCCCGGCGGCCGGTCGAGCCGGCGTGGTGGGCCAGCCGGGCCAGGGCTGATGCGGGCTTGGTCGATTCGCCGCGGTGGCGTGACAGCTCGGAGTTAGTGGAGTTTGCGGCGCCGTCAGGGCGCGTTTGTGGCTTGGATTCAGTCATGAATGCCTCTCAACGCCTGCGGAGTTAGCTGTCGGGTTCGGATGAGGTCACCCGGCCGCACGGAATCTCACGTGTCGGCTTCACCCCAAGGGCGCAATGTGCAGAAATGCCCGGGAACTCTGGGTTCCCCGCCTCTGCCTGTCCAGCGGAATCCGGGAGGCGGCAGAGCTTGGCGTACATCCGGATATACGGCCTTATTGGTGGCCGCACCCTAAAAACCGTACAGGAGTTGGATGGCTAAGTCACATTTAGGTAACGGAAATCCCGACGGCGGCGGGGCGGCTTGCTCCCTGACCAGCGACGATGGCTGGTTCAGGCTGCGGGAAAAGCCTCCGGCAGCCGAACGGTGAACTCGGTGCGGCCGGGCATCGAGGTCACACTGACGGTCCCGCCATGGGCCTCGACAATCGACTGCACGATCGACAGTCCCAGCCCGCTGGTTCCCTCGGCGGAAGCGCTCGTCGCGGGGGCAGTGGTAGTGGCGGCAAGTCCGGCGGCTGCCTCGGGCGACCTCGGCGGGTGCAGCGGACGCCGTGGAAGGGACCCCCTGCCGGTTGCCGGCGTCGCGAGCGCTACCGGGTTCTTGCGGGAAGCGTCCGCGCGCGTAAAGCGGGCGAAGACGCGGTCCACGAACTCGGGGGCAATTCCGGGGCCGTCGTCCGTCACGGTCACCACGGCATATCCGTCCGCGGACCGGTTCACACCGGTCACCACCGTCGTGCCGGGGCCGGTGTGTTTGCGCGCGTTGGAGAGCAGGTTGGCCAGCACCTGGTGCAGTTGGGTCGCGTCACCGCAGACCACCACGGGCTCTTCCGGTAGCTCCAGGTGCCAGACCCGGTCCGGGGCCATGACCTTCTCGTCGCTGACCGTCTCGATGGCCAACTGGGTGAGATCCACCTCGCTGAGCTTGAGCGGCTGGCCCTCATCCAGCCGGGCAAGCAGGAGCAGGTCCTCCACTAAAGTGGTCATGCGTTCGGACTGGCTCTGCACCCGGGCCAGGGACTTCTGGCCGTCAGGGGTGAACTGTTCGGTCATGCGCATTAGTTCGGTGTAGCCGCGGATGGCGGTCAGGGGCGTGCGCAGCTCATGCGAGGCATCCGCGACGAACTGGCGGACCTTCATCTCGCTCGTCTGCCGGGCTTCCAGTGCATTGGAGACGTTGTCCAGCATCATGTTCAGGGCGTGGCCAACACTGCCCACTTCGGTGCCCGGATGCGCTGCGGACGCCGGCACGCGCACCGCAAGTCCCACTTCTCCGGCGTCGAGCGGCAGCCGGGAGACCTGCGTCGCGACCTCGGAGAGCTGATCGAGCGGTTTCATGGTCCGGCGGATCAGCGCCGTCCCGGCCAGTCCGATGATCAGGAGTCCGCCCGTGGACACGAGCACCATGGTCCAGACCATGGTGGCCAGCGTGTTCTGCTTCTCTGCGAGCGGCAGGCCGGTCACGATCACGTCGCCGCCCGGGGTCTCGGCGGCCACCAGGCGGTAGGCCCCGGCGGACAGGGTCCGGTCCACCGGCTCGCTCCACGGAGTGAGTTGCAGGAGCTCCTGGTCGTCTTCGTCGGTGAGGGACTCCCGGGTGGCATCCTCGGCGAGGAAACCGGCGCTGCGGACCGAATTGTCATCGATTCGAGCATTCAGGGTGCCAATGGCCTGTCCCCGCGCCTCAAGGGGATCGGAACGGCCGGAGCGGCCAAAGTCGCGGGCACGGAGCGCTGCCTGATCCAGCTGGGTGTCGAGCTGTTTGGTCAGGAAGAAGTCCATCGAGGCGTAGCTGACAATGCCGACGGCCCCGCAAATCGCAACCAGCAGGGCCATGGCGACGAGGACAAGCCGGGTGCGCAGGTGCCAGGTGGACGGGTTGCGCCAGTTGAGCCCGGAGGACCGGATCTCGGCGGGGCGTTCCGGCACCGATCAGTCCGCCGGTTTCAGGACATAGCCGGCGCCGCGCACCGTGTGGATCATGGGCGGGTGGCTGGCGTCGACCTTCTTCCGGAGATACGAAATGTAGAGTTCCACGATGTTGGCCTGCCCGCCGAAGTCGTAGTCCCAGACCCGGTCCAGGATCTGGGCCTTGCTGACGACCCGTTTCGGGTTCTCCATGAGGTAGCGCAGCAGCTCGAACTGGGTGGCCGTGAGGTGCAGTTCCTCGCCCGCGCGCCGGACCTCCCTGGTGTCGATGTTCAGGACAAGGTCCCCGACGACGAGTTCGGCGGTATCCATCGCAGCCACCCCGGACCGCTGGACCAGCCGGTGCAGCCGCAGCAGCACCTCCTCCATGCTGAACGGCTTGGTCACGTAGTCATCCCCGCCCGCTGCCAGCCCGGTAATGCGGTCTTGGACGGCGTCCTTTGCGGTCAGGAACAAGGCGGGGACCTCCGGCGCGAAGGCGCGGATCCTGCCCAGCAGTTCAACGCCGTCGAATCCGGGAAGCATCACGTCGAGCACTAGCACGTCGGGGCGGAAATCTTTGGCAAGCTTCACCGCTTGGGGGCCGTCGGCGGCGACGGCAACGGACCATCCCGCCATGCGTAGCCCCATGCTCATGAGCTCGGAGAGGCTGGGTTCGTCGTCCACGACCAGGGCGCGGATGGGGGAGCCATCCGGATGGGTGAGCTGGGGGAGATTATTGGTCATGGAGTGCGAAGTGGCCATGGGACAACTCTCCGATCTGCCGGTTAGGTGCGGCTTTGGGGATCCTGTGTGGCGCCTGTGAATCCCACCCTAGCGAGCTGGGCATCCCGGGGACTGCCGGCTGACCCCGCATTTTTTTCTCGCCCCGGGGTGACCACTCTGTGGAACTCTGGACTTCTAATGCTAAGTAGGCGAAGGGTTTTGCCACTTTGGCTTACGGTGAAGGATTGCGGCCAAGCTGCGGGATAGCGCGAATTAAGTTCGGGGATAAGGCCTATGTGGGCATCCATTGAGCAAAACACTTGTTATTTTATTGACTGCGAAGAATTGTGATCTGCACTACATTTCCGCGTTCTGTCTCAGATCGTGGACTTTCGCATCCATTGTTACTTGCAAGTTTTCATTGTTACGTTGCACACTTCAATTGTGAACAAGAACTCAACAGCACCTGCAGCCGCAGTTTTTTGGATCAGCGCACCCGCTGGTACCGAGAAGCACTGTTGTCGAATGCACGCCTAACTTTTACATCCCTAAGGTTTCTAGGCATTCGCCCCAGCCCAGTGTCGGGCGTCCCTCCCCAGTTTTCATTGCGGGGAAAAGTAGCATTCGAGCCGCGATGACGGCCATTCACATTGAGGTAAGCAATCCATGTCAGTTGCATCCGGATACGTCCACATCTCCGTCCGTAACGCCAGCAAAGCCGGCCAAGCCTCCGGTATCCGCCAGGGCTTCGGCGGCCGGGCATCCTTCGCCCCCGCCGGATCCGGCAACAGCTTTCCCGCCCCGGGCTATGCCCCGCAGGGCTATAACCCCAACTCCTACGGACAGCTCCGCGCCGTTCAGCCGGAGCCGGCCACGGCCCCGACTCCCGTGATTGCTCCTGGTGACGGCAGCCCCGTCCGTCCCGTCCCGAACGACAACGTCGCCCGCGGTTTCGTCCTCTACATGGGGATCGACGAGGAAACCGCCGCGGCCGCCGGGACGTCCATTGCCAAGCTGGCCCAGGAAATCCGAGCCTACGCCCAGACGCTGGTCTCCGGCGCCGAAAGCTACGCTGCCGTCGCCGTCGCCCCCGCCAGCGCGCCGGGCTCCGCGCTCGACGTCGTCCGTTCCACCTTCGGTGACCCCACGGTCGGCGCCCGCCAGCGGTCCGAGACCGCCCGCCTGCAGCAGCCGCAGGACCCGCGCCCTTCCGGCGTCCTGATTGACCTTGCCCGCCGTGAGGTAGCGCTCGACGGCGAATCCCTGAACCTCACGTTCAAGGAGTTCGAACTCCTCAACTACCTCGTCGAGAACGGCACCCGCACCGTGGGCCGCGACGAGCTGCTCGAGGGCCTGTGGCGCAATGCCGAAGAGGTGCCCAATGAGCGGACCATCGACGTGCACATCCGCCGTCTGCGCTCCAAGCTCGGCCGTCTTGCCAACACCGTGCGTACGGTCCGCGGCCAGGGCTACCGCTTCTACGAGCACCCCGAGGTTGTTGTCTGGGCCGCTCCGGAATACTCGATCTAGTTTCTAGGTCACCAAAGCGCCCGTCCCTGAACTGGGGCGGGCGCTTTGCTGTCTCCGGAAGCTTCACGCGCAGAGGCCGGCATTTTGCCGTGCCGGCCTCACCCACGCGCGGCAGCGGCATTTTGCCGTGCCTTAGACACCTCCTTCGTTCCTCAGTCGGCGATGCGGCACTACGCAAAACGCGGCTGCCGCGCTTCCGTCGCCTGGCGTAATTCCCCGACTGCCCCAATGCGGAAACGCGGTCCTCCCGTTCCGCACGTCGCGGCTCTTGGGTGGCTGTTGGACCCTGTTGTGTCTCCTCCCTTCGGCGTAGTCTCGGACCCGTTGGACCGACTATTGGGAGGAAGACATGTCTGTTGCACGGATTACTACCCTGAGCGCGAACTCCAAGACCTCGTTTGATGCTGCCATCAAGGAGGGCATCGACCGGTCGAACAAGACCCTGCGCAATGTCACCGGGGCGTGGGTGAAGGAACAGAAGGTTGAAATCAGTGACGGCGCCGTCGTGTCCTGGCACGTGGTGCTGGAAGTGACCTTTGTCCTTGACGACTGAGCGGCCGCTGGTGGGATGCGTGCCCGGGGATCAGCCGCCGCACTAGGATTGACCCATGAGCGCGCATCACATCAAACGGCTGGTGATCATGCGGCATGCCAAGTCGGATTGGCCCGGCGGCGTCGCGGACCACGACCGGCCGCTCGAAGAGCGCGGCCACCGCGATGCCCCGCAGGCCGGAAAATGGCTGTTGAAGCATGGCGTGGTCCCCGATTTCATCCTCTGCTCCAGCGCCCTGCGCACCCGTCAGACGTGCACCTGGGTGTGCAGCGAACTCGGCGACAAGGCTCCGACGCCGAAACTCGAGGACGGGCTCTACGCCGCCTCCGCGAAGCGGATGCTGACCGTCATCAACCACGTCCCGGACACCGTGACCACCCTCATGGTGATCTCGCACATGCCCGGGGTGCAGGACCTGGCCATGCACCTTGCCTCCCGCGATTCCAACCACGACGCCTACATGGACGCCGCCACGCGGTGGCCCACGAGCGCGCTGACCGTCATGGAGACCGAGAAGTCCTGGGACGAACTCGACGGCCAGGACGCGAGGCTCACGCACTTCAAGGTTCCCCGGGCCAAATAGCGCCGGGCCCGGTGGCGCCCTGCCCGATTCGCGGATGCATGGTCATGCAGGCGATTCTGCGGTTTACTGATGCTGTTTACTCGTGGACTTATGGCGATCGAGAGAAAAGGCGGAATCATCGTGGACTCAGGAATGCTTATTTGGCTCATCATCGGCGTCGTTGTGGTGATCGCGATCGTCGCTGTGGTCACCATGGCCGGCCGCAAGCGCAAGGCGGAAGCGAATCGCAACAAGGCGGTCGAAATGCGTGAACAGGCCAAGAGTGAGGAGATCGGCGCCAGGGAGCGCGAGGCGCAGGCTGCGCGCGCCGACGCCGACGCGAAACAGGCAGAGGTCGAAGCCGAGCGCCTGAGGGAGGAAGCCCGCGGACGGCAGCAGGAAGCCGAGCAGGTCCGCGCCCGCACGGAGGAGCAGTTGCGGAAGGCGGACGAACTGGATCCCGATGTCACCACCAGCAAACGCGATGCTCGGGGCGGGGACCAGGTATCCCGCGAAGATGCAGGCCTTGAAGAGTTGCGCCGCGACCGCAGCGACAGGAATCCCGCGCCGGCCGGGCAGACCCCCAACCCGGACGGCAGCAGCGCCACGACTGAACGGGCCCCCAATGAGCAGGCCGGGACCGATAAGCCCCGAGGCGACAGTCCCCGCAACCTCTGACCATTCTCACGCCCTTAATCTTCTGCACCCCCATTCAGCGGCGGAGGAGGACTGGAACCGGCATAGTGGCAGGGTGAACCCTCGTCATTCCGCCCTGGCCCTGCTCGTCGCCGTCCTGTGGGGCGTCAACTTCGTTGCAATCGATCTGGGCCTGCACCCGGACGGAGCGGAGATGCCGCCGCTGCTGTTCGTGGCCATGAGGTTCACCCTGGTGGTCCTTCCCTGCATCTTCTTCATCCGCAAGCCCGAGGTGAGCTGGAAGGCGATCATCGGCGTCGGGCTGTTCATGAGCGCCGGGCAGTTCGGCCTCCTGTACCTGGCCATGGCACTGGGCATGCCCGCGGGCCTGGCGTCGCTGGTCCTGCAGGCGCAGGTGCTGCTGACCGTGCTTTTGGCCGCCGGCTTCCTCGGCGAGCGGCCGAGCCGGCGGCAGTTCGCCGGTGTGGTGCTGGGCGTGGCCGGACTCGGCGTCGTGGCTGTAGGCCGCAGCCTGGTCGCCCCGGTGTTTCCGCTGATGATCGTGCTCGCCGCGGCGCTGTCCTGGGCCGCCGGAAATATCGTGGCCCGGCAGGCGAAGGCGGCGTCCGGGCTCGGCCTCGTGGTGTGGTCAGGGGCCTTGGTGCCGCTGCCCCTGCTGGGCCTGTCCCTGCTGGTGGACGGGCCGGGGGCCGTGTCGCAGGCCCTGCTGGAAGTCCAGCCCGTCACCCTGCTGAGCGCGCTCTACACCGCCGTCTTCGGTTCCCTGGTGGGCTACGGCATCTGGAACAGGCTGCTGGGGCTGTACCCGTCCTCTGCGGTGGTGCCGTTCACCCTGCTGGTTCCGGTGGTCGGGATGACGACGGCGTGGCTCGTCCTGGGCGAGGTGCCGACCCCCGCCGAGGTGACCGGCGGGCTCCTGCTGCTCGCCGGCGTGGCGACAGCGGTGCTGCGCCCCTGGCACTTCCGACGGCGGGAGTCCCGCCCGCGCGCTCAGCGGCGGGGCGAGGTCCGCGCCGGGGGCCGCCCGGAGGATGTGGCAGGGGCCTTGGCAGGAGACTGTGCCGCGCCGGTCCCCCCGGCGGAGGACGCCGGCCGCTTGAGGCCGGAGGATGCCGCCCGCGGGGCGGGAACCCGGGCCGACTGAGTCTTGGCGGTCGGAGCCTTCGTTGCGGCCGCGGACCTGGACGCCGGACGCGGGGTGGCGGTCCGGGGTGGTACGGTCCCTGACGGTGCGCGGCGGGCGGCTGCCGGCCGGGATGCCGGACCACGCGCGCCCGACGCCGGCCGCCGCCGCGGGGAATGGC